>JACOWJ010000025.1 GCA_016176845.1 Nitrospinota bacterium | reverse complement strand
AAGTTTTAGGTTTTAGGTTTTAGGGCTTAAAACTTAAAACCTAAAACCTAAAACTTTCTGCAGGGAACCAAATGGGCAAGTTATTTAGTCCACGATCCTTGACATTGTCAAGTTAGAAAACTCTGGTAATCTCCCAGAGGCGACGCACTACCTCGGGGTTGCGCAGATAAAAGAGGCCATAACGATAGAGATGCTCCAGCAGAAAAGGGGGACGCAGCAAGAAACCCTTATAGAATCGCGACCGGATCTGCCGGAGCTCTTGAGATCCGATCGTGCTGAGGTTCGTCGTAATATGATAGTGATGGAGGGAGGGAATCTCCCCCGGAGTGATCCGATCACGGAACTGCTCGTAAGCCGGGGAGCCCGGATAGAGGGTGAAGAAGTGGACCTGGATCATATCCGGCCGCAGATCGTGGGCCAGCCGGATGGTCTCCTCCATCTCCTCCCGGGTCTCCCCAGGGCTGCCCAATATGAAGAGGGCATTGGTGGCGATGCCGACCTTCCGGATCTCCTGGAAGGCCGCAATACATTTCTGTCTCCAGCCATTGGCAGGGCTGGGACCGACGAGCGGAGGGAAAATCTCCCCTGCTCCCCCGGCCCCGTTCCCGCCTGCTCCCCCGCCCCCGTTGGAGTCCCCGGCTTTTCCCTGCCGCGAGGCCTCTGCTTGGGGGTCTTTCTTGAGCATCCGGATGATCCTCTCCGAGCCGGACTCCACCCCCAGCCGCAGCAAAACGCAACCCGCCTCCCGCATGGAACGAAGCAGAGGAGGAGAGAGCTCATCCACCCGGGCATGGGCGATCCAGGGGATCTTCACCGATCTTTTCCGGATCTCCTGGCAGAGAGAGAGCAGGTGCCGGCGGTCTACCGTCAGATCATCGTCCTCGAAGGAGATCACGGTAACGCCGAGCTTCATCAAGTGCTCGATCTCATCGACGACGTGGGTTGCGCTTCGGGTTCTTACCTTTCGACCGTAGCTTTTGCGCATAATCGGAGAGCAAAAGATGCAGGGATTGGGACAGCCCCGGCTAGAGAGGATGAAGCCCCACCGGGCCTTCTTCTTCATCCGAAGAGGGTAGATAAACTGGTATCTCCGGAGCTCTTCCGGGCTATAGCTAAGGAAAGGGAGATCATCCAGATCCGGGATCAACAGGGGCTCCGGCTCCTCTCGCAGGAATCGGAGGGATTGGGCCCGGACCTCCTCGGGCTCCAGGCCCTGGCGGAGCCTCTCCGCCAGGGAAACCATCTCCAGCTCCGCCTCGCCAGGCAGGGCGGCATCAAAAGGGGAACCGGCAACCGAAAACTTCTCCGGGCTCAGGGTGACCTCGGGTCCGATCGCTACGATCAGGGCTTGCGATCCGCCGGCCTTGACCCCCGAAGCATATTGGAAGGCCATCTCCGCATCCACTGGGTTGGCCAAAATGACCAACAGGTCGGGGAGCCAAAGCCGGGTATTGGCCACCAGGTCCTCCAGGGGCTGAGGATCGGTCCAGCAATCCCACAGCCTTACCTGGTAACCCTCCTTGGCCTTGAGCAGGGCTTCGATATATTTTAAAGTCAAGGAAGGGTAGATGTGATACGGATGCTCGAGCTTCCCGATCTGATAAGACCGGGCCCTGACCAAAAGGACCTTTAACGGTCTATCCGAGAATTCTCCTTTCTCTAATTTGGACAAGGGTTTACCTGGCCTCCGTCGTTTCGCTGGCTCTGCGGGTCTGGCCTGGTTTCATCGGGATCCAGCCTGCCGATCCCCTGAGCTTCAGGACCATCCAGGCCGAAAAGAGGAGCTTCTTCAGATTCAAATTGGATTGCCCGGCCTGGCGGTCCTCGAAGTGGATCGGGACCTCTTTCATCGAGAAACCCCGCTGGTGGGCCTTGTATAGGATCTCGTGGACGATGGATGGCCCCTTCGAGACGATCGAATCCAGGTCGATTCCTTCTAAAACCTCTCGTCGGAAGCAACGGAATCCGGAGTTGCAATCCCGAACGGGGACCCCCAACAACCATCGGGCGTAAGCATTGGCGGTCTGCGTGACGGCCTTACGGAGACGTGAGCTCCGGGCATCTACCCCCCCGGATACGATGCGAGATCCGATAACCAGGTCATGAAAGCGGACCTCTTTCAACAGCAACGGGATATATCGGGGGTGATGGGAGAGATCCCCATCCATCTCGAAGATCACTTCGGCATCATGATCCAGGGCGTAACGGAAGGCATCCACCCCTGCCCGACCCCTGCCTTTGTCTTCGGTCCGGCGGAGCAGGTGAACCCGAGGTTCCCGCTGAGTTAGCCCCAGCACCACTTGCCACGTCCCATCGGGAGAGTCGTCATCGGCCACCACAATTTCGATCTCTCCCGGCAACCTCAGGATCTCATTCACCAATTGAAAGATGTTGTCCCGTTCGTTGTAAGTGGGTATGGTAACGAAGATCTTGCTCATTCCCAGGCCCTATTGGAAAGCGTGCTAACGCGGTATTTAGGTATTTCCACAAATAGGGATATAATGCCATCTCGACTCTGACGAGAAACTTACAGAAAAATTACAGTTCCGTCATCTTGAAGAGAAGGCTCAGCCCGGCGGGGAAAATCCAGGGTTACCCCCGTCCCTTTGCCGCGTTCGCTTTGGACCGTGACCGTGCCGCCGTGAAGATCCATAATGGACCTGACGATTGCCAGTCCCAGCCCCGTTCCTTGAGGGTATTGGGATCGCGCATGGTCTGTCCTGTAAAAGCGGTCGAAGATTCTCGGTAGGTGTCCCGGATCGATCCCGGAGCCCGTGTCATTGACCTTAACTTTGACAGATTGACCATCCGACGGTTCGATGAAAATACGAATCTTTCCTCCGCATGGGGTGTATCGGAAGGCATTGGAGAGCAGGTTACTCAATGCCCTCCGAAATAGGATGATATCTGCATGTAATGAACCATTCCCATGGCAGGTCACCTCGATCCCTTGCTCCTCCGCTACGGCCTCATAAAACTCCAGAACCGCGCTAATTTCTTTGAGGGCGTCGAACTGGGATCGTTCGATCCGGGTCTCTGGGCTTTCAGCACGGGCCAGGAAGAGCAAATTGTCGATCATCCGGGACAGTCTCACATACTCCTCAAGGCTCGATTCAAGGACCTGCCGGTATTCGTCCGGCGTTCTGGCCCGAGAGAGAGCGACTTCGGCTTCCCCCATGAGGTTATTGATCGGCGTGCGCAATTCGTGAGCCAGATCCGAGGAAAATTGGGATAGCCGGGTAAAGGAGTCCTCGAGACGATTCAGCATCTCGTCAAAGGCGGTGGCCAGGGCGGTCAGCTCTTTAGGCCATCGCGCCGGGCCGATCCGTTCATGGAGCTGAGTTGCCGTGATCCGCTGGGCTGCCTGGGTGATCTCCGCCAGCGGGCGCATTCCTCGCCGAGCAACGGCAACCCCAGCCCCCGCGGAGAACAAGATCCCCAAAACGAGCACAATCGCCAGCTTTCCCTGATAGTCGGCGATGAGGGCCTCCTGGTGTGACACATCCAAGGCGACTTGAATTTGCCGTTTTCCCCCTGAGCGACCCGCTTCCGCCCATGCGGCCATCAAAATGTACGACCGGCCGTCACGCGACTTCCATTGATCCCCCGCTCCCGACAATTCATCGAGATCCATGGGATCATCGGGAAACAACGAGGCAGGGAGGATATCTCCCATGCCGGGCCTCTCGATCAGGGTGTGCCCTCCTTCGTCCAGAACCCTGGCATAATATTTGGTAAACTGGCGGGAGGCTCCCTCCCTTTTGATCTCCATCTCTAAGGCTACGAGATCATCGGGGCGTTCCCACAAAATAACGCGGAGAACATGAATCTGATCGGCAAGGAACTGCTCGTTTTCCCCTTCCAAATTGCTTAGGAGCACCCAGTACAAAAAAACGGTGGCCACGACGAGCATTCCAAAGGCTGCCAGGGTGTATAGAAAGGTTAACCGGCCCGTGATCGACCAGAACCAGGAGGAAGCCAGCGGGGCCCGATCGCCTGAGGGGTTCTCAACGCTCTTCGAGGACATAGCCTACCCCACGGACGGTGTGAACCAGCTTCTTGGGGAACGGATCGTCGACCTTTCCCCGAAGCCGGCGGACTGCCACATCCACGACGTTGCTGTCGCTGTCGAAGTTCATGTCCCAGACCTGCTCCGCGATCAGGGTCCGGGACAGGACCTCGCCCGTTCGCCGGGCCAGGAGAGACAGAAGGGCGAACTCCTTCGGGGTAAGGTCGAGGTACTGTCCCCCGCGCGTTGCCTTGTGTCTCATCAGATCGATCTCCAGGTCGGCGATGCAGAGTATCTCAGGCTGCCGGGCCGGGCCACGACGAAGGATGGAACGCACCCGAGCGAGCAGTTCCGAAAAGGCGAAGGGCTTCACCAGGTAGTCGTCCGCGCCCAACTCGAGGCCTTTGACCCGGTCTGGAATCGAGTCGCGTGCCGTCAGGAAGAGGACGGGAGTTGGTTTTCCCCGGCGCCGAATTTCGACCAGCACGGACCATCCATCTCTCTCGGGGAGCATCACATCCAGGATAACCAGGTCGTAATTGCCCACCAGCGCGAGGTGGAGTCCATCCTCGCCTTGGACAGCGACATCCACGACGAAGCCGTTTTCCGAGAGCCCCTTGCGGAGGTAATCCGCCGTTTTCTTCTCGTCTTCCACAATGAGAATATGCATCCTTGACTCCGGTAAGAGCGGTCACCTCACATAGATGGGGTTGGAGCAGAGCCAAAACCTGCCCTTCCGATACACCTCCACCCGGTACACGCCGGGCCCCGGCGGCCGGTAGTCCAACAGCTGTCCCTCGACCTGGTGGACCAGCTGACCCGATTTGAGCAGCTTTATCCGTCCCCGACCGGGGCTATAAGCCTTGAGCTCCAGGCTGGAGCTCCATTCGATCTCATCTCCCATGATGACCTGCCGATGGCCGTCCTGGGCCAGGAGCTTGAACCCGGTCCCATCTCCGAATATGTCCATGGAGAAATAACAGTGGCCCTGCTTCAGGGCGTCCCTGAGGGCCTGTTGGTTGACCTCCTTGGCCAGGATATGGGTGGAGACAATCTTGAAGACCTGCTCATAAGGCCCCACGGTTCCTGCCACCCCAAAAAAAAGCTTCACGTTGGCATGGGCATCATTCCCAGCGATGGCCACCACCTTTCTCTCCCGGGAAAGTTCATCCCATCTGGCCAGGTTCCGGCTGGGACGGTCCACGCTGCTGGCATAGAAAAAGTTGGGAGGAAGAAATAGGGCCTTCAGGAGCATGGTTAATCGGGGATCCCCAGCGAGATCGGCATGGACATTATAGACCTCCAGGCCGTCATAACCCTCGAAATCCCAGGTCTTGACGCCCTCCATGTGACCCACGAAGGCCAATCCTTCCTGCCCCTTGATCTCCTCGAGGAGCTGCTGGGTCGGTTGGTCCTGCTCGAGGTACTGTCGGATGTCCAGAGCCAGCATGCTCCATCCCCCTTGAGAGAGCTCGGCCCCCACCAAGAAGAAGATGCCCTCGTGCCATCCCTTGAGCCCCCTGGGGATAGCCTTCGAGGAGGGGTGATCCGTCATGATGAGGAAGTTCATCCCGGTCCTCTTTGCGGCCCCGATGATCTCCTCCTGGGACCCCTGGCTGTCGTGAGAATACTTGGAATGACAGTGAATCACCCCCTTAAAATCCCGGTAGCCATCCTCGAAAGGGGCCCCGAGGCCACCGGGGTTGGCAGGTCGACCCTCAAAGGTGGGCAGCAAGATGCAGCCCGGGGTTAAGAGGACGGCTAGCAACAGGAGGATGATTCCTCTGGGGGAATAGTTCAATGCCTGGCTCTGCATGATGCCTTATGACGATTCACTGTTCGCATGCCCTCGCGATGAGAGCAGCCTTCATCGGTCGTAGAGCTCCTTGACCTGTCCAATGACATACCGCTGCTGGGCCTCGGTCAATTCTGGATAAATCGGCAGGGCCAGCGACTCCTGTGCGGCAGCCTCCGCCTGGGGGAAGTCTCCTTTTCGGTAGCCAAGGTCCTTGAAGCATTCCTGTAAATGAAGAGGAAGGGGGTAGTAGACCTCAGTTCCCACACCTCGCTCCCGCAGGAATTCCTGGAGGCGATCGCGATCCGTGGATCGGATGACAAACTGATGGTAGATATGCCCGGGTACATCATCGGGTAGGGTGACCTGCTCCTGCAATCCCACCTCTTTGAACAATGTCCGGTACCGCTCAGCGTTGCGACGGCGCGCTTCGGTCCATGCCGTCAAATACTTTAATTTCACTCGGAGAACTGCCGCCTGGAGGGCGTCCAACCGGAAATTCCCTCCGACAATCCGGTGGTAGTACTTGGGCTTGCTGCCGTGGACGCGAAGCACCCGTAAGGTTTCGGCCAGCCCCACGTCATTCGTAATCCCCATGCCCCCGTCGCCGAATGCACCGAGGTTCTTGCTCGGGAAAAAAGAAAAACAGCCCACATGCCCCATGGTTCCGGCCGTTCTTCCCCGATCATCCCGCGTCCCAATGGCTTGGGCCGCGTCTTCGATCACCGCAATCCCATGTTCATCGGCGGCCCTCAGAATCGGACCCATTTCGGCACACTGTCCAAACAGGTGAACGGGCAGGATCGCTTTTGTCCGGGACGTGACCTTCTCAGGCACTGCGCCGGCATCCAGGTTAAAGGTCGTCGGATCGATGTCTACAAAGATGGGGCGGGCTCCGAGCCGGACGATCACTCCCGCTGTGGCAAAAAAGGAGTAAGGGGTGGTGATGACCTCATCTCCCGGGCAGATCCCTATGGCCATCAGCGATGCCAGGAGCGCATCGGTTCCTGACGACACCCCGACCGCGAACCGCGCGCCGCAAAAGGCCGCTATTTCTTCCTCCAACGCCATGACTTCCGGCCCCAGGATGAAATGCTGAGACTCGCAAACCCGGTCGATCGCCTCCCGGACCTCTGCCCGGATCGTGGCATATTGAGCTTTCAGGTCGAGCAAAGGGACATTCATTGCAGCGATACCCCCTCCCTGTCTGCCTTGCGGTATGCTTGCCGGGACACCCGGCGCGAGCTGCGTAAAGGACTCTAGAAAAAATAAATAGCCCGGTAGACCGTTATTCGTCATTCCTGCGAAAGCAGGAATCCAGATTTTGATTCTCAAGTTGCCTGGATTCCCGCTGGAGTTTACCCCGCACTTGATGCGGGGCGGGAATGACAACTCATGCCAATCTATTTTTCGAAAGTTCCTAAGTCGGTTCGACCCAAAGTCTAGCGGAATGAGGGGGTTTAGTCAAGATTGGACATGGATTATCGCCTCGGCAAGGAGGGTTTTAACCTTGACCTCGAAATAGAGTTCGCTTATACTAAAATCTTTAACCACCCCCTATCCCTAACTCATTGAAAATATGAAATCTTTTGGGGAAATTCTTGGTTTTCCCCCGATTTATTGTGAGGGTACGGAATGATCATCGTCATGAAAGCAGGAGCGGCCAAAAAGGACAAGGACGAGGTTATCAAACGGATCAAGGAGCTGGGGTATCAGCCCCACGTGATTCACGGCACCACCCGGGATGTGATCGGCGCCATTGGCGACGAACGGGGGAAGCTGGCGTTGCAGTCGATCGAGTCGATGCCCGGGGTGGAGAGCGTAGTGCCGATCCTCCAACCTTACAAGCTCGCCTCCAAGGAGGTGAAAAAGGAACCGAGCGTCATCCGGATCAGCGACACCGTGGCCATCGGTGGCCAGGAGATCATCGTCATGGCCGGACCCTGCTCGGTGGAGAGCGAGGAGCAGATCATTGCCACGGCCCGGGAGGTCAAGGAGGCTGGCGCCCACGTGCTGCGCGGCGGGGCCTTCAAGCCCCGGACCTCCCCTTACTCCTTCCAGGGGCTGGAAGGGGAAGGGCTCAAGCTCCTGGCCAAGGCCCGGGAGGTAGCCGGGCTGCCGGTCGTCACCGAGGTGATCACCCCGGAGACCGTGGATCTGGTGGCCGAGTATGCCGACATTATCCAGATCGGGGCCCGCAGCGCCCAGAACTTCGCCCTCCTCAAAAAGGTCGGCCAGGCCGGGAAGCCGGTCCTTCTCAAGCGGGGGATGTCGATGACCATCCAGGAGCTCCTGATGAGCGCCGAGTATATACTGGCCGAGGGGAATCAGGAGGTGATCCTCTGCGAGCGGGGGATTCGCACCTTCGAGACCGCCACCCGCAACACCCTCGACCTATCGGCCATCCCGGTCCTGAAGGGAAAGACCCATCTGCCGGTGGTGGCTGATCCGTCCCACGGCACCGGCAACTACCACTATGTGGCCCCGATGGCCATGGCGGCGGTGGCTGCCGGGGCCGATGGACTGATGATCGAAGTCCATCCGGATCCGGAGCATGCCTCCTCCGACGGCCCCCAGTCGCTGAAGCCGGCCAAGTTCGCCGCCATGATGACCCAACTCCGGAGAATCGCCCTGGCTGCCGATCGGCGGATCTGAAAAGCCCTGCGCCGGCCGCCCCTTTCCCTTTAGGATGAGCGAATCCTCATCATCCAAGAGAAAGCCTGGCTCATCTCTGTCCCCCAGGAAGATCCGGCAGCAGCTGCACGTAAAAATGGAACAGGTGCCGATCAGGGCGATTTCCAGGACCACCAGCGGATAACTATCGGGGTCTTTCAAGTTTGGGGTATGGTAGCCGATCATGAGGAAGGGGAGCTGGGCCGCTCTGGTCAGTCTGCTTTTTACGTCCTGCAGATTCTGAAACATGCCGAATGCCCCGTTTATTTGTTCGCATATCAAGGACTTTTTGATTGGGACGAGAAGATTGGAAAGCGCGTTGCAAAGGAACCATTTGCCATCTTTTTACTCCTGAGACAATCTTGCCAGTGCTTTAGCTGATCGCCCTCGGCCCGCTAGGGGCCTCGGAGCTCGCTCGGGCTGGCCGGGCGGCACCTCTTGGCCTTGATCTCCTTCACCAGCTCCTTTTCGGTGGCAATGGGATTGGAGAAGTAGGTCAGATGGAGGCCGATCTCTTTGAGCTCGTGGGCATCGCTCCCGCCGGTCGAGGGCAAGTTCAACTCCTGACAGGCCTGCTCGGCCCGACGGATCTTGGGGGGGTCGTGCTGGGGATGATAGACCTCAATGGCGTCCAGGTCCAGCCGGTAGATGTCATCGCCGAAGCCGAAGCCGCCGCGGAAGGGGTGGGCGGCGATCGCGACCCCTCCGGCCCGATGGACCTCGGCGATCACCTCTTCTGTGCAGAGGCGGTAATAATGATTGGCGGCCTGATAAAAGCCGAAGGACAACAGGTGGCCATGGCGGAGGCCTTCCTTGGTGTTGCAGCTGATCTCGATGCCTCGCAGGATTACCAAATCCCCGGCCCCGGTCTCCTCCTTCAGCCGCAGGATCTCCTCCGGCTTCCAGACCACATCATGCTCCACCAGGACGATCCCGTCCAGCTTCAGCTCGAGGGCCCTTTTCACTGCCTCCTGTGGATCAATATTGCTGCACCATGAGTACTTGGTCGTGTGAAGATGAACATCCATCAGCATGAGAAGGGTCCTCTCGTTCTATAGCCTTATTTGCGATCATGTCTAAAGAAGTACCGGGGTTGGTTTTTGCCTTTACGGGTCGGCCGTTAAGCGCTTAACCACAGGACATCGCCATAAACCGGAGTGGTTCGCGGCTTGCTTCGGAAGAGCTCGTATTCGGCCCTGGCCTGGCCGACCGTGGTCTCCCCTCCATGGCCGGGATAAACCACGGTCTCATCGGGCAGACCAAAGATCTTCCCCTCGAGGCTCCGGAGGATCTGTTGGAAGGCCTCCGGGCTGCCGGTCTTTCCCGGTCCGCCCGGGAAAAGGGTATCCCCGGCGATCAGCGTTTTCCCCGAAAGGAGACAGATGCTGTCCGGGGTATGGCCGGGGGTGTAGAGCACGGTACCCTGGATCTCCCCGAAGGATAAGGACTCCCCATCCTGGAGGGCCCGGTCCATGGAGATCTTCTGGGCGGCCAGGGGATGGGCCACGATCGGAATCCCCAGGGATTCTTTGACCTCCGCGAGGGCCTGGAGGTGATCGAAATGGGTGTGGGTGATGAAAACGTAGTTGACTTTCAGGCCCTGAGCCGCCTTCAGGATCTCGTCCGGCTCGGCCGATGGATCGACGATAATTCCCTCCTTCGTGGAGGGACAGGACAGGAGATAGCAGTTGGTCTGATAAGGCCCCAAAGGCAGCCTGCACACGGAGATCTCGCTCATGGAATGGCCCTCCTGTTTTACGGCGCTGGTTGGATCCCCGGGGGAATCTTGAATGTAAAGAGGCTCTCTGAAAGAGGCTCGTTGACCTTGACCCCTGAGAAAGAAATGCTTTCCAGGTAATTCTCGGGCAGGACCCGCGTGGTGATCCTCATCGGGAGCCAGATCCCCCCTTTGAATGGGGTTGCTTTCGTTTTCGTGGCCATAAGCTTTCGCACCTCTCTCCCAGGTCTTTCAGCCCGTCATGACTTATTCCCAAGGGGGCTCAGCAGGTATCCGTTCGTTGATAGACCTCCCGAACTCCCGGATGGCCTGAGGACCCTTTTCGATAAACTTGTGGATCGTTTCCCACTTCAGATCCAGGTATTGGTGGGCCAGGACGTTCCGCAAGCGGACCAAGTCCGCGATCTGGCCTGCCACTTCCTCAGCCAGCAACCCCTTTTCCCCCAATTTTTCAAAGGCCTCCCGATAGGTAGCTGGCACTTCGACATCCTCGCCCGCCAACAGGATCTTGGCAATATCGATGGAGGCGTTGAGCACATTCTCAATGATCCGCTCTACTTCCCTCCGGACTTTCTTCTGGGTGCTATATCTCTTGAAATCCAGGTCCGAATATTCCCCCAGATCCTTCAGTTCCTCTTCAATGAAGGCTATACGCCGGATGATGCTCTCTGCCTGCTCTTTGTTGAGAGGGGTCATCCTGGGCCTCCTTGAATCCTTCTTCGCCATCGCCACAAATCAATCACGAAATCCTGGAAATCTTCAGCCTCTCGGGATACCTCCAAGAGAAGGTTCAGGTAAAGCCGATGATCCCGAATCAAGAGGGGATAACCCCGCAAAGCGGCCCAGGCAATGGTGGGGGATGCCCGGTTCAAGAGGACCAGGTCCACTTCCTTCCTGAGCAGATCCTCCAGTTCTCCCCAAAGGCGGTTGATCTCCTGCTGGTTCTGGAAGTCTTTCAGCCAGATCGCTACGTCCACATCGGACTCTGACAGCATTCTGCCGCTAGCCGCAGAACCGAAAAGGAAGGCCAGCTCCACCTCCTCCTTTTGGGAGAAATAATGCCTCAATTTCTCACGATCTTCCTGGAAAGAATGTTTCGTACCAAACATAACATAAATCCTGTCATCGGGATTTTTCAGCCATCACCTCGCCGAAAATCCCTTTCTTTCCAAGGGTTGGCGGCCTTCTCCTCTTCTTCCGATAATCTCCCCCCTTTTGGGGTCCCGGAGAGATTATCGGATGGAAGGGGAAAAAAGTCAACATCTCTCTAAAGGGCAATAAAATCAAGGCATTCTGGGAAATAGGGGTCTCGTCCTCAGAGGGTGAAGACGTGCCTCTTCTGGAACATCCCCCCTTTCCCCAAGGATAGCCCCTTGCCGACGCCCCCCTCGCAGAGGTGGTTGCTTTCAATTTTCTATCCGACGAATGTCTCTGTTTCCAATCCACTCGCCGTTATAGGTGTAGCAGCAGTTTGTTGCTTTCAATTTTCTATCCGACGAATGTCTCCCGCCTGGAGCTGTTCCCGCAACTCCAGCAAGCAGCCCCCCCGAATGGCCTGGCGAATGTCGGCCATCAACTGGTTGTAAAAATGGACGTTGTGGATGGTGTTCAGCCTCAAGCACAGGAGCTCTCCGGCCATGAAGAGGTGGCGCAGGTAGGCCCGCGAGTAGTGCCGGCAGGTATAGCAGGAGCAACGGGGGTCGAGGGGGCCCTCGTCGAGGACGAACCGGGCTTGCTTGATGAGGAGGTTCCCCTGGCTGGTGAAGAGGGTACCGTTGCGGGCGTTGCGGGTGGGGAGCACGCAATCGAACAGGTCCATGCCGCGGATGACCCCCTCCACCAGGTCGAGCGGGGTGCCCACGCCCATCAGGTAGCGAGGTTTCTCCTCGGGGAGATGGGGGGTGCAGCACTCGACCATCTGGAACATCAGCTCCTTGCCCTCTCCCACGCTGAGCCCTCCGATGGCATAGCCGTCGAAGCCGATCTCCACCAACCGTCGGGCCTGCTCCTCCCGGAGCTCCGGGAACATGCCGCCCTGGACGATCCCGAAGAGGGCCTGATCCTCCCGCCCCTTCCTCGCCTTGCACCGCATGGCCCATCTCAGGTTCATCTGGGCGGAATCGAGGGCCTTCTGGAAAGGGGTGGGGTAGGGGAGACACTCGTCGAAGACCATACAGATGTCGGCCCCCAGGGCCTCCTGGACTTCCATGGAGAGCTCGGGGGTAAACAGGTGGAGGGAACCGTCCAGGTGGGAGCGAAACTCGACGCCGATCTCCTTGACCTTGACCAGGTTGCCCAGGCTGAAGACCTGGAAGCCGCCGCTATCGGTCAGCAGAGGGCCCTCCCAACGCATGAACCGATGCAGGCCGCCCAGCTGGGCGATCCGCTGGTGGCCGGGACGGAGGTAGAGGTGGTAGGTGTTGCTCAGGATGACTTGGGTATGGGCCTCCCACAGGTCCTCTGGGGCCAGGGCCTTCACGCTGGCCTTGGTGGCTACCGGGATGAAGGCCGGCGTTTCCAGCACGCCATGCGAGGTATGGAGCCGGCCCCAGCGGGCCTGGCTGGAAGGGTCCCGGCAGAGGAGGTTGAAGAAGGGCTCAGGAGGCATTCTCAGTCCCCTGCAATTAACTTGATCCCAGATAGCGAGCCTTGTAGTAAGCCCCTCCCCGGAGGTACACCCGGGGGACCCGCTTGCCGATGGCGGTGAAGACCTCGTAAGGGATCGTCCCTTGCAAAGAAGCCAGCTCCCAGGCCGTGATCTCCTCCTCCCCCTGCCTTCCCAATAGGACGACCTCTTCGCCCTCTTCCAGGCCAGGGATCTCCGTGACATCGATCGTGCAGAGGTCCATGCTGATCCGTCCCACCACCGGGGCCCTTTTCCCTTTTACCAGGACCGACGCCCGGTTGGAGAGGGACCGGCTGTAGCCGTCCGCGTAACCCAGGGGGAGAACAGCGATCCGGCTTTCCCGGGTGGTGAAATAGGTCTGCCCGTAGCCGATCGAGGAGCCGGGGGGGAAACGCTTGATACAGTGGATCCGTGTCTTCAGGGTTAAGACAGGCTCCAGGGGAAGGGGCAGAGGGGCGGAGGAGCGGAGGGGCGGAGGAGCGTTGGGATAGAGGGACGGACAAGGGTTTTCCCCAACTGCCGAGCTCTCCTGACCCCCACTTCTCCTGCTCCCCTGCTCCCCAGCTCCCCCGCTCCCCTGCTCCCCCGCTCCCTTGCTCCCCCGCTCCTTTTCCTCTCTGGTCAGAGGGGAGGGAGTGCAGCCATAAAGCAGAATGCCTGGCCTCACCATATCGAAGGCAGCTTCCGGGAAATCTAAGATGGCAGCGCTGCTGGCGGCGTGAACGAGGGGGGTGCCGATTCCGTAAGCGGGGAGTTGCAAAAGGGCTTCCCGGAAGCGCTCAATGCTCTCTTTCAGTCCCTCTTTTCTCTTCGGCTCCCCCTGGATCGGTCCGGAGGTGGCCGCGTGAGGGGGAGCCTCCGCTCTCACCTCTCCCTGCTCGGCCCCGGAGCAGGCCGCAAAGTGGGTCATGACCCCTTCGACCGCCAGGTGCTTGAGCCCTTTCAATCCCTCAAAGAAGCGCCCCATCTCCTCCGGGAAAAGCCCCAGCCGTCCCATGCCCGTATCCACCTTCACGTGAACCCGCGCCTGGCTTCCCCGGTTCCAGGCCGCCCGATCCAGGGCCTCAGCCACTTTTAAGGAATAGAGGACCACGGACAGATCGTGGGCGACGGCTCCTTCCGCCTGCTCCCGCGTTATCCCGGACAGGATCAGGATCGGGGCGACGATCCCCTCCTGCCGCAGCTCAATGCCCTCCTCCAGCGTGGCCACCCCCAGCATCTTGACCCCTTCCTCCACCGCTACCCTAGCCAACTCGCAGGCCCCATGGCCATACGCGTCCGCCTTCACGACCGCCAGGAGGCCCACCTCCCCGGGCAACCGTCCCTTCACCTGCCGGAGGTTATGGGCGAAGGCCTCCAAATTGATCTCTGCTCGGGTGGCCCGGAGGGGGATCATGGGGTCGCTTCGCTCCAATGCAAAATGAAAAATGCAAAATGAAAAATCTTCATTTTAAATCTTCCATTACATGGAGGACTCTTCTCGGTGCATCAGGTTCTCGAAGCGCGTGATCTCCTTATGGAAGGCGAGCTTCACCGTGCCAATGGGGCCGTTCCTCTGTTTACTGATGATGACCTCCGCCATCCCTTTGTCGAGGCTTTCTTCGTTGTAGACCTCATCGCGGTAGAGGAAGGCCACGACATCCGCATCTTGCTCGATGGCCCCTGACTCCCGCAGATCGGAGAGCTGAGGGCGGCGATCGGAGCGCTGCTCGACCGCGCGGCTTAGCTGGGAGACGGCCACCAGAGGGGCGTTCAGCTCTTTCGCCAAGGCCTTCAAGGAGCGGGTAATCTCGGAGATCTCTTGCTGGCGGTTCTCTATCCGGCCCCTGCCCCGAATGAGCTGAAGGTAATCAACCATGACCAGGCTCAGACCATGCTCCGCCTGCAGGCGGCGGGATCGGGCCCGAATATCCAAGGGGCTCAGGGCGGCGCTATCGTCAATAAAGATCAACGAGTCCGAGAGGACCCCGGCGGCTCGGGTCAGCTTGGGAAGCTCATCCTTGTCCAGGAAGCCCGTACGCAATTTTCCGGAGTCGAGGCGACCTTCAGAGCAAAGCAGGCGGAGGGCCAGCTGTTCCTTGGACATCTCCAGGCTGAAGATGGCGACGGGCAACCGCTCCCTGACCCCCACGTGTTGGGCGATGTTGAGGCAAAAGGCCGTCTTGCCCATGCTGGGTCGACCCGCGATGATGACGAGGTCCCCAGATTGGAGTCCGGCCGTCTTGATGTCGAAATCGATGAAGCCGGTGGGGACCCCGGTCACCAGCCTCTTTCTTTGCAGGAGCCGGTCGATGGTCTCGAAGCTCTCCTTCAAGACCTGATTGAGATGGACGAATCCGGCCAGGGCGCGCCTCTCGCCGATCTCGAAGATCCGGCGCTCCGCCCTGTCCAACAGTTCGTCCACCTCTTCGCTGGCCTCGTAGCTGTCGGTGATGATCTCCGTGGCCGAATGGATGAGGTTTCGCAGGATCGCTTTCTCTCGGACGATCTTGGCATGGTACTTGACATTGGCGGCCGTAGGGACCCTCTCGATGAGGGAGGCCAGGTAGGCCATCCCTCCCACCTCGTCCAGGAGGTTTCGCCGGCGCAGCCTCTCCGCCAACGTCAGCAGGTCGATCGGCTCTCTGGCCTGACGCAGCTCCAGGATCGTCGAGAAGATCTTCCTGTGGGCATCTCGATAAAAATCGGGCTCCGTAATGATCCCCCAGCACTTCTCGAAGGATTCGTTCTCGATCAGGATGGCCCCCAGCACCGATTGCTCCACCTCGAGATCCTGGGGCGGGAGCCTGCTCTGCGTCACGTCTACGGGGTTCATAGTTCAAAGCTCATCATAATAGTTCATAGCTCATAGCTCAAAGTTCATAGCTCATAGTTCATAGCTCATAGCTCATAGTTCATAGTTCATAGTTCATAGGCCTTGGCTATGAACTAGAACTTAGATTGCTTCGCTTCGCTCGCAATGACAAAATCGGGTCATTGCGAGGAGCGATAGCGACGAAGCAATCTCAAAATGGAAATTCCTTTGCGATCGAGCTATGACCTTTGACCTTTCGGCTGCTCTTGCGCGACGACCTCGACCTTCAGCTCGGCCTTCACCTCCGGATGGAGACGAATGGGGACGCTGTGCAACCCGATCGTCCGTATGGGGCTATCCAACTGCACCCGCTTCCGGTCCAGCTGGATGCCCTTCTGCTCGATACAGGCCACGATATCCTGAGAGGTGATGGAGCCGAAGAGTCGATCCTGCTCCCCCACCCTTACCGGGATGGTGCAGGTAATCCCCGCCAACCGCCGTGCCAGCGCTTCCGCTTCCTGCCGGCTCTTGTCCAGCCGAACCTCCAAGGTCTTCCTCTGCTGTTCGAACAATTTCAAGTTCGGTGAGGTCGCCGAAAGGGCCAGACCCCTGGGCAAAAGGTAATTCCTGGCATAACCTGCGGCTACCTCCACGACCTGGCCCGGCTGGCCCAGGTTAAACACTTCCTCCTTCAAGATCACTCTCATAAGGTCTCCTTCCGCAGCGGAACCCGCTTCCCCCAACCTGTGCGAAGGGTAGGCAATGGCGCTCATGGCCTTCTTGCGGGAACACGGATAACGGGGGATAGTTACCCCATCGATTAAGGGAGAATTCGTTGGATAAGAGGCAACAAATAGGGGAAGCGACAGCTATCTCTCGATTGTAAAGGGCAGCAGGGCGATATTCCTGGCCCGTTTGATGGCGATGGTTAGCTGACGCTGGTGCTTGGCACAATTGCCCGAGATCCTGCGTGGGATGATCTTTCCCCTTTCTGTGATCAGGTTTCTCAGCCTTTTGATATCTTTGTAGTCGATGTATTCGATCTTTTCCAGGCAAAAGCGGCAGACCTTTTTCTTGGGAATGCGCTTTTTTCTCCGTACTTTGACAGCTCTCATCGTAAAAAATTCTCCTCGTCTTTCGAAGCAATGACCATAATCCACCCAGGCCTGGTGGATCGATGATGGTATAGTTATCCAGAAAAGTTTTGGCAGGCTGGAAGCCCGCCCTACCGTGGAGCCGGCATCTTGCCGGCGGAAAAAACTTTTCTGGGCAAGCATAGAATGCAGAATGCCCGCAAAATCTGCCCTCTAAAATGAGCCATCTAAAACGGGAGGTCATCCTCCAGGGGAGGTTCATCGGCCTCCGAAGGGAACCCACCACCGGCACCAGGCTCAGCCCCCTTGGGCATGAACCGAACCATATTGGCCAGCACCTCGTGTTTGCTCTTTTTCTGGCCGCCCTCTGATTCCCAGCTCCTCCACCGGAGCCTTCCCTCCACCAACACCAGCTTCCCTTTGCTTAGATATTCGCTGCAATTCTCTGCCTGTTTGCCGAAGAGGACGATATCGATGAAACAGACCTCGTCCTTCCATTCCTCGCCCTGCCTGGTGCGACTGTTCACCGCCAGGCCAAAGGAGGAGACCGCCAAGCCGCTGGGGGTATAGCGGAGCTCGGGATCCCGGGTCAGTCTTCCCATCAAAATGACCTTATTGAAGTTGGACATCACACCAGCTCCTCTGTTTCATCCAACGTTTCCTCTAAATCCGGTTCTTCTTCAGCCGCCCTCGCTTCTTTCGGCCTCCTGTGGGAGAGCCTCTCTTCTACCAAAGCGGCCTTGCTCAGCTTCGCCTCATCCACCAGGACCACGAGGGGTCGGATAACGTTCTCGTTCAGCTTGTAATACCTTTCCAGCTCTGAGATGAGGAAGGGAGTGCCCCGAAAGGTGAGGAATACATAATGGCCAAACCTATTCTTCCGAATTGGATAGGCCAGCCGCTTCTTTCCCCAATTCTCCACCTTGGTGATCTCACCCCCGTTCTTTGTGATGAGATCTTTTACCCGGTTGATGCCTTCCTCGATCTCTCCTTCATTCAGATCGGGTTTCAAGATAAAGATATTTTCGTAAAGGTGCATTCCTTTCTCCTGCTTTTTCCTCTTTCACTAACCCTTAGTCCCCAGCCCCTAACCCCTAAAATTTGGCAGAAACATAGCATAGGCGAGCAGAGAAGTCAATTATCAGTTATCCCTTCCGGGTAAGGATGCTATCGGCAACGATCAGGCCGGTGGCAGCGGCATTGATGATATCCCGGCTGAGGCCGGCCCCGTCACCGGCCACGTATAGCCCTCGGACCCGGGTTTCCAGCCTCTTGTCCGTGATCACACGAAGGGAGGAAAACTTGATCTCGGGGGCATAGAGCAGGGTGGAAGCTGAGGCGACACCCGGGATCACCCGGTCCAGCATCTCCAACCCCTCGATGATATCCGTAACCACGCGATGAGGAAGGGCCATGGAGATATCGCCCGGAGTGACGGCCCCCAGGGTGGGCTTCACATAGCTATGATCGATCCGGTTCCACGTGGAGCGGCGACCCTGCTTCAGGTCTCCCAGCCGTTGGATAATCGGGGCTCCCCCTCCCAGGGTATGGGCCAGTTGGGAGATAGAGTTGCCATAGGCCGTGGTGTCCTCCACCGGCTCGGTCAGGGCGATGCGGACCAGGAGGGCGAAGTTGGTGTTCTCAGAGCGCTGGGAATGGAGGGCATGACCGTTCACGCCCGCTGCCTCGAAGTATCGCTCTCGAATCACGAAGCCGTTGGGATTGGTGCAGAAGGTTCGGACCAGGTCGTCATAGGTCGGGGTGTGCATCCGGAACTTGGGATCCCAGTTCACCTGGATGGCTTCATCGTAGCAGATGGCCGGCACTTCGACCCTCACCCCTACGTCGATGGGTTGGTGATGGGTGGGGATGTCATACCGATGGGCGATCTGGCCGAGCCAGAGGGATCCAGACCTCCCCGGGGCCAACAGCACGGAGTCGGCCTCGACCGTCTGATCCTTCAGCCGGACCCCTCGGCAAATCCCCCCTTCCACCAGGATATCCTCCACCTGAGAGCGCAGGCCGAAAATTACCCCCTTTTCCTCCAGGTAATTCTTGAACCGTTGGATCAGGTCAGGCAGTCGATCCGACCCGATATGTCGCTGGCGGGCAGGAATGAACTCGATCCCGCAAGCGGCCGCACGTCGCAGCAGCGAGATGGGGTCGGCTCCATTCTCTCCGGAGGGGGCCCCGAGCTCTAAAAAAATCCGATCCACCTGATCGATCAGCTCCAGGGCCTTCTCGGCCGGGACGAAATCGGTCAGGTCTCCTCCGATCTTGGGGTGGAGGTTCAGCTTCCCGTCAGACATCCCCCCAGCCCCACCAACCCCCTCGACCACATCGCAGGGATCGCAATGGGTGCATTGTAAGGGAGAGGGACAACGGCGGTCATGGATGTCCCGGCCCTTATCGAAGATCGCGACTTCCAGGCCCGCTTCTGCCAGATGATGGGTTGCAAACAGGCCGGCTGGCCCCGCTCCCACGATGATTGTCCGATTCGGCATGAAAAATGCCTCTTTAATTTCCTTCAAGCCTGTAGTAAATTGGAGGCAAAAGCAAACCTCTTTAAAATTAACGAAAAGTAGCAGGAATGTCAACCGGGGAGAGTAAGAGAAGTGGAGACGGCAGAGGCAGTCATCATTGGGGGGGGCGTGGTAGGGGCGAGCATCGCCTACCACATGGCAAAGAAGGGCTGCTCGCAGGTGGTCCTCCTGGAAAAGAACCCCATGTTGGGAATGGAATCGACCGGTGCGTGTGTGGGGGGGATCCGGTACCAGTTCTCTACCGAGATCAACGTCCGGCTATCCCTGCTGAGCAGGCCCCGCTTTCTCCAGTTTGAGGAGGAGCTGGGCTGCGACATCGGATATCGTCAGCACGGCTATCTGTTCCTGGCCACCACGCCGCAAAAGTTGGAGGATTTGAAGGACCAGGTCTCCCTCCAGCGAGGCCTGGGGGTCCCCACCGAGCTCCTCTCCCGGTCGGAGATCTCGGAGCGGGTGCCCATGGCCGACCTGCGGGATGTTCTGGGGGGCGCCTATTGTCCCTGGGATGGATCGGCCGACCCTTACCAGGTCACCCAGGGCTATGCCCAGGGGGCGAAGAGGCTGGGGGCGAAGATCTTCACCGATCGGGAGGCCACCGGGATCCTGCTGCACCACGGGGCCGTGCAGGGGGTTCTCACCCCGCGGGGAAGGATCGCTACCCCCATCGTGGTCGATGTCGCCGGCCCTTTCGGGGCCCTGGTTGGAGAGCTGGCTGGGATCAAACTCCCGATGGCCCCTTTCCGCCGTCAGGTCTTCCTGGCCCAACCCCCGGAAGAATATCCACCAGGGCTTCCCCTGGTCGTGGATACCCAGACGGAGTTCTACTTCAAACAGGAGAAGGAAGGCTTCCTTCTTTGCCGGAACCTCCACGAGCCCAGCAGCTTCAACAAGACCCTGGACTGGAGCTCTCTGGACGCGGTGGTGGAGGAGGCGCTCCGATGGCTCCCCAGCTTCCAGGAGGCCCAGATCATCGGGGGATGGGCCGGGCTGCGCAGCCTGACCCCCGATCATCACGCGATCCTGGGAGCGATCCCGGCAGTGACCGGCTTTTTCTGCGCGATCGGGTTCAGTGGCCACGGGTTCATGCATTCCCCGGCCACGGGCCAGTTGGTGGCCGAGCTGATCCTGGAGGGGAGGGCCTCCAGTGTGGATATCTCCCCTTTAGACTGCCGCCGGTTCGAAATGAGTCGGCTCTCCCAGGAGACTCAGGTGTTCTGACCCATCCCTAACCCCTAACTTGTCATGGTTGCCAACCGTTCACGTGACGAAGCAAGGAGATTACAAAATGACCGAGGATATTGCAGAACGATTAAAGGAAAGAATTGATAGAAATAGCCTTGATAAACTGATGGAAGTTAACAACACAAGCATTTGTAAATTCATTTCCCAATATATTGAATTGTGCAATCCGAATAAAGTATTTGTCTGCGCAGATACACCTCAAGATTTTAATTACATCAGAGAGTCAGCTTTAAGAAGTGGCGAAGAGAGAAAACTCGAAATTCCAGGTCATACTATTCATTTTGATAATTATTATGACCAGGGAAGGGATAAAAAAAATACCGGAATTCTTGTTCCTCCAGGAGTTAATCTCGGAAAGTCAATTGAAACCAAGGAACGTGCTAAAGCGTTAGAGGAGATCCACGAAATTCTTAAAGATATTATGAAGGGAAAAGAGGCATTTATTTGCTTCTTTTGCTTAGGACCAATTGAATCTGAGTTCTCCATTCCTTGCATCCAGATTAGCGATTCGAGTTGTGTGGCCCATAGCGAAATTATTCTCTATCGGCCTGGTTATAAAGAGTTCATAAAACGAGGACCCAATGCCCGTTTTTTCAAAGTTGTTCATTCCCAGGGTGAATTGGATGAGCGAAAGACTTGCAAAAACCTCGATAAAAGACGTATTTATATTGATCTGGAAGAAAATATTGTCTACAGCACAAATACCCAATATGGCGGCAATTCCATTGGACTGAAGAAATTGGCCATGCGATTGGCAATCCATCTCGGCTCGAAAGAGGGATGGTTAACTGAGCATATGCTGGTGATGGGGATTCATGGCCCGAAAGGTCGGGTCACCTACTTTACCGGCGCATTTCCCTCGCTCTGCGGCAAGACTTCAACCGCAATGCTGGAGGGAGAGACGGTTGTTGGAGACGATATTGCTTACCTTCATAAGAAGAGCGGTGAAGTCCGGGCGGTCAATGTAGAAAAAGGGGTGTTCGGCATCATTCAAGGGGTGAATTCTAAGGATGACCCGTTCCTGTGGAAGGCATTCCACTCTCCCGGTGAGATCATCTTTTCCAACGTCCTGGTGACTCCAGAAAGACATGTCCACTGGATTGGAAAGGATGGAGAAGTTCCGCCTAAAGGGGAGAATCATTCCGGGGAATGGTGGATCGGCAAGGAAGACAAGGATGGTAAAGAAATTCTCTGCTCCCACCCGAATGCTCGACTCACGATTGCTTTAGATATGTTCGAGAATCTCGATCCCAGATTGAATGACCCTGCAGGAGTTGTGGTAGGCGGAATGGTTTATGGTGGTAGAGATTCAGATACCTGGGTACCCGTTGAGGAATCATTCGACTGGACACATGGCATCATCACGAAAGGTGCTTCACTCGAGTCTGAAACGACCGCTGCAACATTGGGGAAAGAGGGCATTCGGGAGTTTAACCCCATGTCAAATCTCGATTTCCTTTCTATCCCGGTCGGTAAATACATTCAAATCAATCTCGACTTTGCCAGGGATCTAAAAAAACCACCGAAGATATTTTCCGTTAACTATTTCCTCAAAGGCAAGGATGGCAAATTCTTAAATGAGAAGACTGATAAAAGAGTCTGGTATAAATGGATGGAATTGCGTGTTCACAATGAAATAGAGGCAATTGAAACGCCAGTCGGCCGGATTCCCAGGTATGAAGACCTGAAAAAACTTTTCAAGGAAGTCTTAAACAAAAACTACAAAAAAGAAGATTATATCGAGCAGTTTACCATCAGGATTTCCGAAAACCTGGCAAAGATCGATCGAATAATCGATATCTACAAGACCAAAGTACATGATACTCCCCAAATCGTTTTCGAGGTTCTGGAGGCCGAGAGAAGGCGATTGCTTGATTACCAGAAGAAATATGGTCATTATATCGAACCGGATGCGTTGGCCCATCATCCGCGAATTGGTTGAAAAATGGGCTCTTTCTGTACTGCCACCAGACATGCTGTACATCTTCAGGTTCTGCCTTGGGCAGGCGAGACGCCTGTCCCACCAGTGGGTCGGGCGTCCCCGCCCGACCGAAATGTGTTCGATATGTTTAGTGGCAGTACAAAAATGGGCTCTTTCTGAGAGGTTCGCTTAGCAGTTCGTCTGGTGTGCCTCGAGGGAGAGATGGGCTACTTAGCGGTTTTCCTTTGACAAACCGCGGGTGATGGGATACTATCGCTCCCATATGCTCTCTCTTGCCTTTTGACCCGAACGCGTGAATCTTCTGACCCGCGACCACTTGCCAAATGTTCCCGCAAAGCGAGTTCGTCTTTTGAGAGAGGGATCTTTGCCCATTGATAATAGATATACCTTATAGGAATTTCCTTATTTTAGGGGCTAGGGGCTAGGGATTAGCAAAAGCTCTTCTTTCTTACTAGTCCCTAGCCCCTAATCCCTAACTTGGTCCCGGCCCATTCTGTGTTTTCACCAAAGATTCTGGGGAGGAAAAAGCATGCCAAACGAAGCCCAAGGGAAGGAGTTCGTTCGGGGCCATTCGGGGCTCTACGAGACTTTGTGCAAATCCGGCAACTGGCAGGCGGCCCAGGAGGGTCGTCTCCATACATTGCTCTTTGAGATCACGGACAAATGTTTCGGGAGCTGCAAGTACTGTTTCTCCGCCTCCAACGAGCACCGGGGCCTGTTCCTACCCCCGGAGACGGTCTATTCCATCCTGGACGACGCCTGGGAGATGGGGGTGCGAGAGATCCTCCTCTCCGGCGGCGATCCCCTCCTTCATCCGAACTGGTACGAATTCGCCTGCTACATGGTCGATAAGGGCTTTATCCTCCACGTCTTGCCCAGCCTCCTCCTCTCCAAGAAGCAGGCCAAACAGATCGTGGATCTGGGGGCCCAGGTCCTGATCCATATCGATACCCTGAACCAGGAGGACTACAACGAGGTCCACCACAACCCCCGCACCCTGGAGGCCAAGATCCAGGGCTACCGCAACCTCCTGGAGGCGGGCATGCCTCCCGAGAAGGCCTGGGTGTGCATCACCTATACCAGGGCGGCGGCCCGCCACATCGAGGAGACGGTGGACTGGCACGTGGATGAGATGGGGGCCAACTGGATCAACTTTGCCATCTTCAAGACCGAGGGGTTTGGCAGTCCCCACCAGAGTTTCGAGCCCAGCGTGGAGGAGATCAAGCGGGCCCTGCTCTATCGGGCCAAGAAGTTCAACGATGAGAGCTCCCTGCGCTTCGGCTCCAGCGATGCCGGCAAGTGTTTCTGTAAGACCTATTTCGTCCTCAAGCCCGACGGCCGCGTGACCCCCTGTCCTATGCTCTCGGCCCTGGCCGTGGGCAACATCCACCAGACCCCTTTCCGCCAGCTCGTGGAGAGCAACCTCGACCGCCTGACCTTCAACTTCGAGGTCCAGGGATACTGCGGGGAGGAGTGTCCCGACCGGGAGGTCTGCTTCGGCTGTCGCGCCGTGGCCTACCATTACACGGGGGACGTGACCTCTTCCGACCCCAAGTGCTGGAAGAACCCCGCCAACGAGGATTATGTCTTCGAGGCCGGGGCAGGGAGTTGAAAGCACACCACCCAGCCTACGGCCTGGACAATCCGGGGAGGAGCTGGCACCCAGAGGTTTGAACTTAGTACACCTCCACACAATAAAGTATCCATTTATTCTCCAGGCTATTTTGGATACTTATTTACGTGGAGTTGTACTTAGATTGCTTCGCTTCGCTCGCAATCACCCAATTTTGTCATTGCGAGGAGCGCCAGCGACGAAGCAATCTCAAAAAATGGAAATTCCTAAAGGGAGGTAGCCAATGAAAAGAGATCCGGCGGATATGCTTCTCTTCAGGCCCTTGACGGTCCACAACCTCAAGCTTAAGAACCGGCTGGTGATGGCCCCCTGCGGGACGAACACCGCTTCCGACGAGGGTTTCCCCACCGAGGCGCAGGTCGAATATTACCGGCAGCGGGCCGAGGGAGGGGTGGGGCTGGTGATCTTGGAGGCCACCACGGTCAACCATCATCGCAGACGCCGGGAGAGCAATTGCCTGGGGATCTATGAGGACCGGTTCATCCGGCCTATGAGAACGCTGGCTAAGAAGGTCCAGGACGAAGGGGCTCGGGTCGGGGTTCAGCTGGTGGACTCCCTGGTGCGCATCGGCAAAAAGCCCGCCGATTTCTCCAAAGAGGAGGTCCATGGGATCATCGAGGACTTCGTCCAGGGTGCCGTCCGGGCCCAGCAGGCCGGCTTCGACCTGGTGGAGCTCCACATGGCCCATCTTTACACCCTGGCCGATTTCCTCTCTCGTCAGACCAACCGGCGAACGGACGAGTTCGGCCAGGGGATGGCCGGCCGGCTGCGGATCGCCGAGGAGATCCTGGGCCGGGCCCGCCAGCAGCTGGGGTCCGACTTCACCCTCGGCTGTCGGATCAACGGAGACGAGTTCGTCCTGGGCGGCAACACGCTGGCCGACAGCCAGGTCATCGCCCAGAGGCTGGTGGAGCTGGGGGCGGACGTCATCAGCGTCTCGGCAGGGGGGCGCATGGAAGCCGATGGTTCGCGGGGATACAGCTTCAGCCGCTGCATCCCTCCCAGCCAGATGCCCGATGCGACCAACGCCTATCTGGCGGGGGAGATCCGGCGGGTGGCGGGCGTCCCCATCATGACCGCCGGGAAGATCGGAGATCCGGGGGTGGCCGAGGCCGTCCTCCAGGAGGGCAAGGCCGACCTGATCGCCCTGGGGCGACCGCTGCTGGCCGATCCTGCCTTCGCCCGCAAGGCCCAGGAGGGGCACTGGGAAGAGATCCGCCTCTGCCGCTTCGACAACCAGTGCATGGCGGGGATCCTGGACGGGAAGCCCTGGACCTGCGTGGTTTACCAGGATCAGTAAGGGTCTCATGGACAAACGAGACTGGGAGGAGAAATACCGGGGAGAGGAGTTGGTTTTCGGCCGGGAGCCTGCCAGGTTCCTGGCGGAGAACCTCCACTTGCTCCCACAAGGGAAGGCCCTGGATCTGGCCATGGGGGAAGGCCGCAACGCCATTTATCTGGCCCGACATGGTTGGAAGGTGACCGGGGTGGATATCTCCGAGACGGCTGTGGCCAAGTGCCTGAAGCGGGCCCGGCAGGAGAGCGTGCCGGTGGAAGCGATCGCGGCCGATCTGACCACTTATCCAATCCCAGAGGGTACCTACGACCTGATCCTCAATTTCTACTACCTCCAGCGAAACCTGATCCCCTCGATCAAGACGGGATTGAAGCCCGGCGGGATGGTGGTCTTCGAGACATATATCGTGGAACAGCTCCAGTACGAGGGCGGTCCTCGTGATCCCGCCTTTCTGCTTGCCCCTAACGAACTGCTCGATCATTTCCGCGACTTCAGGGTCATCCTTTACCGGGAGCTGGTGGTGGACTCCGAGAGGGACCCGGGGAAGAAGGCAATCGCCAGCCTCATTGCCCGCAAGCCTGAAAAGCAGGGGTTAGGGATTAGGGATTAGGGGTTAGCAGGAAAAGCCGAAGAGTTTTTAGCTTTTGCTAATCCCTAACCCCTAATCCCTAACCCCTAATCCCTAATCCCTATCTTTGGAGGAAAGGACATGATGGGATTTCGTTTTGTGGTGATGTCCGTGCTCTGGCTGAGCGCCTTCTTCATGTTGATGGACCGGGTGAACATCTCCATGGCCGCCCCGAAGATCATCGAGGAGCTCCATCTCTCGGGGATCCAGATGGGCCTGATCCTGAGCGCCTTCTATTGGGGCTACACCTTCGGGAATCCCCTGGGGGGGATCCTGGCGGATCTGTGGCCCATGAGGAGGACGACCACCCTGCTGTTGGGGGGATGGTGTCTTCTGACCGCCCTGACCGGCCTTTGCGGGAGCCTGCTCCATTTTTACCTGATCCGGGGGTTCTTCGGGCTCATGGAGGGCCTGTCCATCCCCTTCCTCCACAAGATCCAGAACCACTGGCTGTCTCCCAGCGAGCGGGGGAAGTTCTACGGGGTCTACGAGGGCTTCGCCCGGATGGGCGTGGGGCTGGGCCTGACCCTGACGGCCTGGCTGATCGCGACCCTGGGCTGGAGGGCGATGTTCTTCCTGATGGGGGGCCTGACCATCCTGGTGGTGATCCTGTTTTACATCTTTGTCCGGGATTACCCCCGCGAGCACCCCTGGATGTCTGATGCGGAGAAGGAGCTGATCCACCGAAGCCTGGAGAGGGACCGGGTGACTTACGACGCCGCCAGCGGGCAGGCCAAGAAACTTTCCTTCCGGGAGGGCTTCGGGATGTTGATGGGAGACATGGTCTTCTGGGGCCAGTGCCTGATCGCCTTCTTCGTCATCGCCCTCTATTTTGGCAACCTGGCCTGGCTGCCGGGATACCTGGTGAAGGAGAGGGGCTACACCGTGCTCCACAGCGGCATCTATCTGATCCTCCCCTTTATGGCAGGTTTTGCCGGGGCCGTGGTGGCTGGTTCCCTGGGGGATCGGCTGGGCCGGAGGAGCCTGGTGGGCATGGTCTGTTGCTTTCTGGCCTGCCCCTCCATGCTCGGCGTGCTGTATGCCGGCAGCCCCTTCTCCGTCGTCCTCTGGATGAGCCTCGCCATCTTCTTCATCACGGGGGCGATCAACAGCAACGGGGTTCTGCTCTTCGACCTGCAGCCCCCGGAGGCCTTCGGCACCGCGCTGGGGGTGCTGGCAGGGGTGGGGGCAGGGAGCGCAGGCCTGTTGGCCCCGGTGGCGATCGGATATCTCTTGGACCTGACGGGTTCCTTCTTCTGGGGTTTTACCATCCTCGCCTTCGGCATTCTGCTGAGCGGGGTGATCTTCATCCCGATCTCCTTCCGGGAAAAACAGGTCAGGGAAGAGAAGGCCGCCAGGTTGGCCCTGGCGATCCACTGATTGAGCGGAATATTACGATCTCGACTTGATTCCCAACTCTGATGATTGCTACAATATCGAGGCAGAGACCTTGGGGAGCTATAGCCTGTATTATTCATAAATGCCTTTGTTTGATTGTCATTCCGGGCTTAACCCGGAATCCAGTCTTTTGAAGCTGGATTCCCGCTTTCGCGGGAATGACATCGGCAAAGGTCGAAACAATCCAGGTTATGAATAATTCAGGTTAGAGGAGGCGGACGACAAGGAGTTTCGCTTGCCGCCGTTGGAGCCCATCGGGGAGCTCCTGAGGCGGGAGGGTATAACAGAAAAGGTTGTTTTTATGGATGAAAGGATTTGCCCATGTTCTATAACATCCTGGTTACGCTAGACGGTTCGGAGTTAGCCGAAACGGTGATTCCTTACGTGGAGGGATTGGCCACTCGCTTTCCTACCCGGAAGGTGGTCCTGCTCCGGGTTGTTCCTCCGCCTCACTATTTCTTTGAAGGGAGTTTTTATGCCTTAGGGGAAACCCAGGAGCAGATGGAAGCGATAGCCCAGGAGTACCTGGACAAGATCGCCTCTCGATTGCAGGCCAAGGGCCTTCCCGTAGAGATCGAGCTCCGGCGTGGAGAGGTGGCCAGCGAGATCATCGATTACGCCCACGAGCACGGCATCGATTTGTTGGCCATGTCTACCCACGGGCGTTCCGGCGTCAAGCGATGGGTCTTTGGAAGCGTGGCAGAGAAGGTCTTACGCAGCTTGAATCTTCCCATCTTGTTGATCCGGCCGGAAGAAGTCCAGATATAAAAAAAGCCTGCCGGAGGATCTCTCCGGCAGGCTCTCCAGCCGTGCCACACCACCCTTCAACCATAAAGAACCAAGGTTCACTCCGACCTACCTGGCAGAGTCGATGAGCTAAATGCTGCCACCTTTCCTGACAAAATCGCAAAGGACAGCCAGATAGTCCTTCACAATCATGCGCACATCTTCCACATTAAAGGGCTTGCCCGCGGTCCTTTCCAGGGTCTTATGAATCATCTGGTCTGACCACAAAGCCGGCGAGCCCAGGAAATCACACAACGTATTCTGGGTGCTCTCATAAATGGGCCTGAGATGTTCAGAGATGAGCGGCATTATTTAACACCTCCTTGATAGGGAAATCTCCCCCCACGAAGGATAGTGTCAACACAGCTCTGGTGTTTATGTAAGAGCAAAGGAAAACCATGTCAAGTGGGATCGAGTAAAAATTTTCCCACCACCGGATAAAGCGCCCCTACAAAGGGCAAAAAGGGGGGTGCCGCAGACTACAGATATCCGCTTCGCTCCGCGCGAATGGAGAAGCAATATGCTATAATCTGCTCCATCTACTCCTCGCCTTGGCGGAGATTTATGAAATGTAGGCATACGTGATCATTGGGCTCTCAGGTTAAGGCGGGGCGGTAAAATGATCCCTGAGAAACAAGTTAGGGATTAGGGGCTAGGGACTAGGGGCTAGTAAGAAAGAAGAGCTTTTGCTAATCCCTAGCCCCTAGTCCCTAGCCCCTAAAAGAGGAGGGCAGGAGCCATAGACGGCAAAAATACTTATGCGTGTTGGGTCCTGGTGGCTCCCCGGGTACTGAGGATGGAGGGGCGGCCCAGGCCCAAACCGGACCGAGGGGAGGTCCTGGTGAAGGTCTCGGCCGCGGGGATCTGCCGAACGGATCTGGCCATCTTTGAAGGGGATTATGCCGTCCCTTTACCCCTGGTTCTGGGGCATGAGCTCTGTGGCTGCGTGGTGGAGACAGGGCCCGGAGTGGAAGAGGGCTACCTGGGCCGGCGGGTGGTCTGCGAGATCAACTGGACCTGTCTCTCCCGGCGGATCCCCGATCCTTGCCCGCTGTGCGCTCGCGGGGAGCCCCACCACTGTCTGAGACGAACGGTCATGGGGATTCAGGGCTGGGATGGGGCCTTTTCTCAGCTCTTAAGGGCGCCCGCTGTCAACCTTCATTTGCTGCCGGAGGGAATCTCGCTCCATGAGGGGGTTTTCATCGAACCGCTGGCCGCTGCCATACAAACCTTCGCCTTGTCTGAACTGAATCCAGGGGATCGGGTAGCCGTCCTGGGAGTTGGACGCCTGGGGGTCCTGCTTTGCAAAGTGGCCAGCCTCCAGGGCGCCAGGGTTATCGCCATCTCCCGCTCCGGGGGCAAACTGGCACGAGCTCGGGCATTTGGGGCCTGGCAAACGCTCAACGCGGCTTCGGAAGACCTGGTTGCCCGAATGGCCGAGCTGACGGAAGGGCAGGGGGCAGATATGGTGATCGAGGCTACGGGTAGCCCGGAGGGATTGAATCTGGCCGTGGATCTCGTGCGGCCCAGGGGAATCATAGCCCTGAAGAGCACGCCGGGGACGCCGGCGGCAGCCAATCTGACCCAGATGGTGGTCAAAGAGTTGCGGATCCAAGGCTCCCGTTGCGGTCCTTTCGATCAGGCCATCTCCTTATTAAAGGCAGGACAGATCGACGTCAGACCTCTCATCTCCCGTGCCTATCCTCTCGAGGAGTTAGAAGCTGCCTTGCGGGAGGCCAGCGAAGGGGAGGGAAAGGTTCTCGTCGAGTGCAGCCCATGAAGAAAAGAGGACTCACTTTATCTCTCTCCTGTGCCGTGCTGCTGGTCGATCTGGTGGGCTATGGAGTCATCATCCCCCTGCTGCCCATTTATGCCAGGGAGTTAGGGGCCTCCGAGGGGCAGATTGGCCTGCTGTTCTCCTCTTACTGGATGGCCTTCCTGTTTACCCTGATCCCTTTCGGGCTGGTGGTGGATCGGTATGGGATGAAGAACATGGTGGTGACCGGCATGTTCCTGCTAACCGGTTCCTCGGTTCTCTATCTCCTCTCCTCCTCCCTGGTCGCTTTGACCGCCAGCCGGATCCTTCAAGGGATCTCGGCCGCTTGTAACTGGACGGCTGCCTTCCCCTTGGCCGTCCAGTCCACCGACGCCGCCAAAAGAGGCTTCGAGTCCAGCCTGATCTCGCTCTCGGTGGGGCTGGGGACGATTGCCGGTCCCATCATCGGGGGACAAGGATCGTTGGAGACCCCGTTTTATCTCTGTGCGGCGGCCTCCCTCCTCTTGGGACTGCTCTGTCTTTTTCTCCTTCCCCGGCCCGAGGCGGGAAAGATCTCCTGGGAGGGGAAGTTCGCCCGCATTATTAAGCAAAGTAATGTCCAAACTGCCTGTTTGGCAGCCTCCCTGGCCTATCTGGGGTTTGGGATGGTGGAGGCCCTATTCCCGCTTCACATGGCCAGCCTTCATTACTCCAGGCAGGAGATCGGACTGCTGTTTGGCATCCAGGGCGTCTCTTTCGTCGCGATCCAGCCATTGGTCGGGACATGGTCGGATCGGAAAGGAAGGGTCGCCCCGATGGTGTCGGGCCTTTTGCTTACGGCGGCCCTCTTGCCGCTGCCTTTCCTCTTTCGCTCTTTCGTTTACTGGGCTCTGCTCTTCGCCCTTCTGGGGATCGCGATCGCCATCGTCTTCACGCCATCGGTTCCCCTGGTGGCTGACGGGGTAGAAGCAGATGACCAGGGCAGTGCCTACGCCCTGTACAATTCCATCATCAGCACGGGGTTCATCCTGGGGCCCTGGTGGGGGGGCAGGATGGCTGAGTCCCATGGGGTGGCATTGCCCTTTTACCTGGTAGCGGTAATCCTGGGAGGGGGGGCCCTGGTCACCCTCTGGATCAGCCGGCAGCCTGGCTTTCGGACCAATCCGAAACCCTCTTAAGAGCCAACCAAAACACTCCCAAAGGTCTTCCTTGGAAAGATTCCCCTTGCAAATTCGCCCTGGGAGAATTATTTTAATGCATAGGGATTTCCATTTTTGAGGGGCTAGAGGCCAGGGGCTAAGTGTTAGCCAAAATTCTTCTTCACCGGCCCCTAGTCCCTAATCCCTAACTTGATCGTATAGGAATTTCCTTTTTAGACAGGATTTACGAGAAAGTTTTAAGTTTCAGGTTTTAAGTGTTAAGCAAGAAACCTAAAACTTAACACCTAAAACTTAAAACTTAACTTGAAAACTGAAGATGGGCAAAGCTGCCGCACCCAGGAAAGGATGGGGCAGGAGGCAGAGAGAAGGGAGGGATGAGTTATGCCATTCTATGAGTTTGAATGCGCAAAGTGCAAGAAAAACGTCTCCCTCAAGCTTTCGGTAAAGGAGCATGATGCCAGGAATTACAAATGTCCCGAGTGCCATAGTGGCGATATCAAACAGATCATTAGCCACGTACAGGTTCAAACCTCGAAGAAGAGCTGATCTGTAATCTTTCAGGCACACGATCGATTTATGCTTCCAAGGCTCTTCGGAAGTACCCGCTTGTCGGATGAGGGGAGGACGAAACTACGGGTTAGCGGATAGGGGAGGTTCATTCGGGCTTGCCCCTATCTGCCCTTCTTCCCGAGGATTAGGGAGGTAGAAGGGGAGATTGGCAGCTCCCGGATCTCCTCAAATCCGGCCTCAGAGAGCCATCCAGCCAGCTCGACTGCCGGGTAGCAAGCCCCCTTGGGTGTCCCCAGGAGCATGTTGAGGGCAAAGAGGGATCCTGCAGAGGGGACGGAGCCATCCGCCTGGAGGAGGTAGTCATGGATGGCGATCCTGCCTTCCGGGGCCAGGGTATCGTGGGCCTTCTCGATCAGCTGCCTTACGATAGGGGCATCATAGATGTGGATCACCTGGGAAAAGAAGATCGCGTCGGCCGGAGGCCAATCTCCTTCCAGGAAGTTTCCCCGGCAGGTGTGGACCCGATTTCCCAGAAGGCCCGGCTCGATCCATCTCTCTGCCAGTTCGATGACTGCGTCCAAATCGTAAAGGGTCACCCGCAGCTCCGGATGGTGTCGGGCGAAGGCCTGGGCATAGACGCCAGGCCCCCCCCCCAGGTCGAGCAGGCGCCGGCAGCCGGTCAGGTCGAAGGCCCGGACGATCTGTGGAGCCAGGAGGGAAGCGTGATCTCTCATCGCCAGCAGGTAATCTTCTAAACGATGGCCGTAATCGTAGGGACCCTTTTCCATCACCTTGAAGGCAACCGGGCTCCCCATCCGGATGGCCTGGTCCAGCTTTTCCCAGTAAGGCCAAAGGTTCTCGTCGTGATGGATGGCATGGCCCAGGTAGTTCTCTTTGCCCGGGACCAAGAGCTCCCTGGCCAGTAAGCTGTTCTCATAGCCCTCCTCTTTTCTGGAAAGCAACCCCAGTCCCACCAGGGCGTTCGCCAGCCTTCGGGTGGCCTCGGGATCGGTCCCCAGCAGTCTAGCCAGCCCTGGGATCCCCTGCGGACCCCGCTCTAAGAGTGCGAAGAGACCCAGGCGAACCGCGACGAAGAGGGCCTGGGAGGCCCAGTAACCTCGGCTCAGCTGAAGGATGCGCTCGGCGCCGATTAACCGGTCGTCGGGTGGAGGCATGGTTAAATTAGCTCATAGCTCATAGCGAAAAAAGAAAATTCCTATGCTTTTAAATTACTCTAGCAGCAGGAGACCGAAGTAATTTCCTGGGGTCCTCGGGCTTTTCAGCACCTGCACCTCGAACCCATGATCGCGGGCTGTCTGGAAGACATCGATCCCACAGGCCTCCATGGAAGGCCGGGCCTCGGACGGGTGCTGGCAGGACCCCGCCGTATCGCAGACCTCGCAGAGCCGGCAGGGGCCCGCTCCCATCCCGAAGGCCTTGTGGTAGCCCTCCAGAAAGGCCTCCCTCTCCAGCTGGGAAAGGGCATAACGAATGGCAAAGGCCTTTTCCCCGTGGATCAAAAGGGCCTCCTGGTAACCTTGAAGGAGCAGCCGGGTCTGTTGGGGCGAGGGGGAAAAGGGGGGGCAGGTCAAACGGCCCCCGTAACCACGGCAGCCGTACTGGCATTTCCATCTCACCCACTCGGATACCACGATCTTCTCGGGGCAGACGAGGACTGCATCCAGCGCCCCTAGCTCCTTTGCTTGTCGCAAAAGCCACTGTTTTCTTCGCTCATCCATCCGATGCCTTTACCCCTTCGGGGAATTGAAAAATGCAAATTGCAAATTGCAAATTGCAAATTGGTAAATTAGCTCATAGCAAAAAAAGGAAATTCCTATACGCTAAATTTAATTTTGCATTTTGCATTTTGCATTTTGCAATTTACAATTTTCACTTTACAATCTCTCTGGAGAACGCCTCCTCCAGGGGAACCAATCCTTCCCGGGCCGGTCCGTCTCCTCCTGCTTCCAGCCATTCCAATGCCCGGGCGAAGGTATCGATCAGCAAGTCGTTCAGACGGCGAAGCCGCTCCCCTTCCAAAGCATGGGGAATGCGATAACAGCCTTCTTGGGGATCGTAGTCCTGGTCTTCATTGGTCTGCAAGGCCCGGCAACTTATTCGCGTCATGAGCTGTGCCAGGGACTCCACCCGGGGGTCAACGAACCGATATCGCCCCTCGTATTGCAAGAGGGGATCTACCGCCAGCCGATCCTGGGAGAGCAAGCGGGAGAAGGACTTGGTGCCGCGCAGGACGACGAGGGGATGGTGCAGCAGGTGGGCCGTGATCGAAGGGGAGCGCAGCAGGCCGAGCCTTTTCAAAAACTCGAAGCTCTCGCGGATATGGCCCAACCGGGCATCGGGCTCGAACATGATGAAGCCGGTAGAGAGCTTCAATCCCAACCGTTGAGCCGTCCGGACGGCCTCCTCATTGATCGAAGCGGTGGTGTTCTTCTCGATCAGCCCGAGGACCTCATCGGAGCCGCTCTCGATCCCGACAAACAGGTGGGTCAGACCGGCCTCCTGCAGCTGGGCCAGGGTCTCCTCTTGGACGTCGTTGGCCCGACACTCCAGCCCGAAACGGATGGAGAGACCCTCCCCCCGAAGAATCCGGGCCAGCTCTCGGGCCCTCTCCTGTCCCTTTTCGCCCGGACCAAAGAAATTGGCATCCGCGAAATAGAAGGAAGAGGAGCCCGTCTCCTCCAGCACCTGCCCAATCTCGGAGACGATATTCTGCGGGGTCCTGCCCCGCCAGCGCCGCTGCCCCTGATAGAAGGGGGTGAGATAGCAGAAGGAGCAGTGATTATAACATCCGCGACTTCCCAACAGGTAGTTATCCGGATTTCGCCCCTGGAGCAGGGAAGGGGGCGGGCGCAACGGAAAGGGGAGCGGATCCAAGGGATCGATGAGGGGCCGGGCGGGGTTGAGCTGAAGCCTCCCCTGGTCCATCCAGGCCAGCCCCCGCGCATCCCTCCACTCATGGCCTCCGGATAGCCGGCGGACCAACTCTAAAAAGGTGAGCTCGGGCTCTCCCCGCACGATCGAATCCACGAAAGGGAAAAGGCCCAACAGCTCCCGCCAGGCAAAGGTAGGAAAAAACCCATAGAGGCTCAAGTGATCGAGGTTCCCTTCCGCCTTGAGCCCTTCCAACATCCGGAGGATATCCAGGGTCTCCTCCCACTGGTAGACCAGGTGGACCCCCAGGAGGAGCCTCTCTCCCATGCCTCGCGTTGAAGCGATAGCGGAGGCGGTCTGATCGAGATCCCAGCCCTCCAGGTCTGCCTCCAGGACCTCCACGGGAATCCGAGCCGCCCTGAGCGTGGCGGCGATGTAGCCCGTGATCAGGCAGGCGGCCAGGGGAGCATTGACGATCACCTCCTGCCTTTGGGGAGAGATCCTCCTGGGAGGATTCAAGAGCAATACGCGCATAGGGTCCCTCCATTCCGAAGGTGGCGAAAGGACACTCTTCGTCCTGAGAGCCTATCCGAAAACCTCCCCAAAGGGCCTGCCTTGACCGAAAAAACAAAGGAAGAAGGAGGGTTCCCGGATAGACAGTAAAAACTCTTCTCGGAGACAGCCCCTATGGTAGCAAATAGGATCCCTCTTTGCAAGATTCCTTCAACCTTAGACATTATTAAAATCCCGAAAGGCTTCCTCCCGGCTCCGTGGCGGGCCGGGCGCCGGCGATGGGCGATCGCAGGGGCTCCTCGAGCCGCATCCCCAGGGCCTCGGACGAGAAAGATTCCCCGTAGGCCACTTCCAGAACGTAGGCGTTCTCATTGTGCTGGCTCAGGTCCAGACCCAGCTGCTCCTCCTCGTCTGACACCCTCAGCCCCATGGTGGCCTTGAGGACGTAGAGGATCACCAGGCTGCCGACGAAGGCCAGGACCCAGGTGGTAAGCACGACGACCGCTTGCGTCCCCAGGAGTCCGGGGTTGCCGAAGAAGAGGCCGTCATTGCCCGCCGGGTTGATCGCTTTGGAGGCGAAGAGCCCGGTGGCCAGGGCCCCCCAGGTTCCCCCCACCCCATGGACCCCCACCACGTCCAAGGAGTCATCATAGCCTAGTTTTGCCTTGAGATTACAAGCAAAGCAGCAGAGGATTCCTCCTCCCATCCCGATCAGGATGGCCGAAAGGGGCCCGACGAATCCCGAGGCCGGTGTGATTGCCACCAGGCCGGCCACCGCCCCACTGGCGGCCCCCAGGACCGTAGGCTTGCCCCGGGTGATCCATTCGGCAAACATCCAGGAGAGGGCCGCCGCCGCCGTGGCCGTGTTGGTCACCACGAAGGCACTGGTGGCCAAAGCCCCCGAGGAGAGCGCGCTCCCGGCGTTGAACCCGAACCAGCCCACCCAGAGTAGGGAGGCCCCCAGGACGGTGAGCGTCAGGTTGTGGGGAGGCATGGGATGATGGCCATACCCCTGTCGCTTCCCGATGATGAGCGCAGCGGCCAGGGCCGAGACACCCGAGCTGATATGGACGACCGTGCCCCCGGCAAAGTCCAGGGCTCCCAGGTTGCGCATCCATCCTCCGGTCCCCCAGACCCAGTGGGCCAGCGGGTCATAAATGAGGGTGGCCCAGAGCAGGGTAAAGATCAGGAGGACGCTGAACTTCATCCGTTCGGCAAAGGCCCCCGTGATGAGGGCAGGCGTGATGGCAGCAAACATGGCCTGATAGATCATGAAGGCCTGGTGCGGGATGGTGGCGGCATAATCGGGGTTGGGGTCCAATCCCACCCCTCTCAATCCCAACCACTCCAGTCCCCCGATAACCCCCCCATGGTCCGGCCCGAAGGCCAGGCTATACCCCCACAAGACCCACTGGACGCTAATCAAGGTCAGGATGATGAAGCTGTGCATGATCGTGCCCAGAACGTTCTTTCGCCGTACCATGCCGCCGTAGAAAAGGGCCAGTCCCGGAGCCGTCATCATCAGCACCAGGGCGGTAGAGGTGAGGACCCATGCAGTATCTCCCGCATTGATGGGGGAAGGGGGGGCTTCAGCGCCCCAGACTGAGCTCATGGCTCCCCACCCAAGCGGGAAGAGAGCCCCCAAGACGATGCTTGCCCATTTCTTAGTCATGATCCTGGACCTCCTCATTGAGGTGAAAGGGGTGAAAAAAAAGCACCTTTGCCTTTGTTCCTTGCCTCAAAATAAGCAATTTGTGTGCCATCCCTCAGGAGGGAGGTCCAGTCCCCTCTTTTTCGTGGTAACTAAGGGTTTCCCCGTGGGGTGGGGGTAGAAGGGGGATCAGGGGAATCCAAAGTTGCTGAAGGCATGAGCATCTTGGGCTTGAAGGTGAACGAGTTCTGAGCAGCTGCGCTTGAGTGGAAGGGAAAACCGGAGTCGGCTTCCCCTTCCCGTTCGATCTCTTCGCGGGCGTTTGGGATCTAACGCCGCTCGAGGGGGATATAAGGCAGGTCGTGCTCGCCCGTGTAAATCTCCTCCGGACGGAAGAGGCGGTTACGCTCCATCTGCTCCAGCCAATGGGCCATCCAGCCGGCTACTCGGGAGATGGCGAAGATCGGGGTGAACTGGTCCAAGGGGATTCCCAGTTTGTCGTAAACGATCCCGGAATAAAAATCCACATTGGGGTAGATCCCCTTCGCGCCCAAGTGTTCCACCACCACCCGCTCCACCTCAGAGGCGATTCGGTAGAGGGGGCTCTCGCCCTTTTGGGAGAAGAGCTGTTCGGCCAGCCTCTGTAAGATGGGGGCCCGGGGATCTTTGACCTTATAGACCCGGTGCCCGACGCCCATGATCCGCGTCTTAGCGCGGATCAGCTCCTCGATATACGGCCGAACCTTCTCCACGCTGCCGATCTCCCGCAGCATGATGACCACTTCCTCGTTGGCCCCGCCGTGCAGCGGACCACTGAGCACCCCGACCGCCGAGGAGGCCACGGAGTAAGGGTTGGCCAGCGTGGAGGCGGTCACCAGGCCGCCGAAGGTGGAGGCGTTCATGGTGTGCTCGGCATGCAGGACCAGGCAGACATCCATGATCCGGACGGCGAGGGGGTCAGGCTCCCGCTCGGTGAGCATCCAGAGAAAATTGGCGCTGTGGCTCAGGTCATCCCGCGGGCGGACGGGCTCGTCGCCCCGGCGTATCCGTTCGAAGGCGGCCACAATGGTGGGCAGCTTGGCGATGAGGCGAATCACAGAGCGATGGTTCTCCTCCTTGTCAGCGACATCCCTGGCGGAATAGTAAGTTCCCAGGGCCGCCACACAGGCCTGAAGGATGTCCATGGGATGGGATGTGTTGGGGAGGCATTTGATGAGGTCGAGGATGCCGTATTTCACCCTTCGGTGGCTTCTAAGCTCCTGATCGAACTGCTCCAACTCGCCCCGAGCAGGAAATTTTCCCCACAGGAGCAAGTAAGCGGTCTCTTCGAAAGTGCTCTTTTCTGCCAACACCTGGATGGGGACACCCCGGTATTCCAAGATTCCTTTCTTCCCATCGATGAAGCTGATCTTGGATTCGGTAACCGGCACCCCCTCCAGCCCGGGAACGTAAGCATCAGCCATGGCGGTCCCCCTTACTATGTAAATTCCTATACCTTATAAAATAGGTTTTAGGTTTTAGGTTTTAGGTTTTAGGTTTTAGGTTTCAACTTAAAACCTAAAACTTAAAACTTTGTCAAGGATAGAGCCCCCGCAGCTTGTGGGCCTCTGCCAAACGGGAGATGCCCAAGATATGGGCGGCCAGCCGCATAGAGACCCCTTCGCGCTGGGCGTACTGATAAACCTTGTGGAACCCCCGGCTCATGATGTCCCGGAGGCGCCACGTGGTCTCTTCCTCTGTCCAAAAGAGGTGCTGGGTGTCTTGGACCCACTCGAAGTAGGAAATCGCCACTCCACCCCCGTTGGCCAGGATATCGGGGATCACGAAGATCCCTTTCCCTTCGAGGATCTCGTCGGCCTCCTGGGTGGTTGGGCTGCTGGCCCCTTCGATCACGATCTTGCACCGCAGCCGATCAGCGTTCTCCTCCGTGATCTGATTCTCCAAGGCGGCCGGAATCAAAATGTCACAGGGGATCTCCAACAACTCCTGGCCAGTGAGGGGCTCGGCCCCAGGGAAATTGACCACGGCGCCGCTTTCCTCACGGTGTTTTTTGAGGAGCTCGATATCCAACCCTCTGGGACTATAGATCCCACCCCGGACGTCGCTGACCGCGATGACCTTGAACCCCTTTTGGTATAGCAGGCTGGCAGCGGCTGCCCCCACCTTGCCGAAGCCCTGGACGGCGAGGGTGGGGGCCTGGGTCTTCCACCGGAGTGCCCTTAAGGTCTCCTCCAGGGCGAAGATCACGCCCATCCCGGTGGCCCTCGAGCCCCCTTGGGTCCCTCCCAAGATCAAGGGCTTGCCGGTAACCACACCGGATCGGGTATAGCCTTTCTGCAGGCTGTAAGTGTCCAGCATCCAGGCCATCGTCTGCTCATCCGTGCATAGATCGGGGGCCGGAACATCGATCTCCGGCCCGATGCTGAGGATGATCTCCGAGATGTAACGGCGCGTCATGCGCTCCAGTTCTCCGAGGGACATCCTCTCCGGATCGCACCGAACTCCCCCCATCGCGCCCCCAAAGGGCAGATCCATCAAGGCACATTTCCAGGTCGCCGACATCGCCATGGCGGTCATATCCGCCAGGTTCACGTTGGGGGAGTAACGCACCCCTCCTTTGGAGGGGCCCAGGGAAAAATCGTGTTGGACCCGGTAACCCGTAAAAACGGACAGGCTCCCGTCATCCATCAAAGTGGGGACCGCCACGATCCAGGCCCTTTTGGGGACCTGCAGCCTCTGGTGGATCCACGGGTCGAGGTGAATCCTCTCCGCCACCCGATCCAACTGACGCAGTGCCATCCGGTACAGGGGTGAATCGTACATTATCAGGGTACCCTTTTGCCTGGCCCCATCAAACCTCGGTGATCCTGGCCTCCAGGTTCTTCTGGAAGCGTTCCCGGCGTAAATCTTTCAGCATCTCCAGGATCTCTTCTACCGCAAAGGGCTTGAAGAGTACACGGTGAGGTCGATATGGGCTCCTGGCTTCGATCTGTTTCTCCGTTCCGTCGGTGTAACCGGTGAGGAGGATCACCGCCACCCGCGGATCGATCTTCCGAATGGCCACGAAGGTGTCCATTCCGCTGATCCCTTTGAGCTTCATATCCAGGAAGACCGCTGAATAGCGGGAATTCGAGAGCAGGTCGATCGCCTCCTGCCCATCCGCGGCGCAGGCGACTCGGTAGCCCTCCTCCTCCAGGCAGCCCTTGAGGGTTTCACAGAAGTGCGGGTCGTCGTCCACGATGAGCAGGGGAGAGGGCTCCCTCATCTCCTCCAGAGAGGAGAGGATCTTTCTTAGGTCCAAAGGCTTCGGCAGGACAGCCAGGACTCCTTCCTGCTTGGCCTCCTCGATAAGATTGTAAAGCGAATAGGCCGTCATCATCACTACGGGGGTCTCCGGCGAGATCCGTTTGATCTCTTTGAAGGCCTCCACGCCATTCATCCCCGGCATCCGGATATCCATCAGGATACAGTCGAAAAAACGGACCCTCGCTTTCTCAACGGCCTCGAACCCATCATGAGCTACCTCCACCTCATAGCCTTCTCCCTCCAAAATATCGGATAGGGTCTCTGTGAGGTGAATGTCATCATCTACCACGAGCACGTTGAGTGGATAGGCCATGGTTTTCTCCTCCTTCTTTTGGCCTTCTCTATCTTCATATTCTGCCTGACATATTATTATAGTATCTATCCGTCAGTTTATACAGAGATATCCAATCCCTAATCCGGTGGGTGGTCTCGGGGAAGCTCCCCGCCAGGTTCCGAGGGGAACCCCCAGTAAACCGTCATGGCCCGGCAAAGTTGGCCGGCCCCCTGGATGAAAACGGGCTCCAGAGGGATTCGGGCATTTTCACGTTAAAGCCTCCTATGCTTAATTTAATATTTAATTTTGAGTTCGCAGGGATTAGGGACCAGGGACTAGGGATTGGTTAAGAAAGGCTTTCGCTAATCCCAGGCCCCAATCCCTAAAAAAAGAAATTCCTTGCGATTAAATTAGGATTTAAAAAACTCCTTCTTAGCCCTGTTTTATTAAGGAGAAGGAGAAAGAACCACTGGAGGGCTCCCTGGCGCGGCATGGCGAGGGGCTCCTCCTTGAGGAGACTGTGGCAATCGGCGCCAAACGGATGACGATCCCCGCCGGCAAAGGGATGGAGAAATCGAGCGAAGGTCATGCCCCAGAGGAAATGGGCTTGCGATCCGCTTCTGCCGTTGGCAGCTCCAGGATGAAGGTGGTGCCCTTGCCCACCTCGCTCTCGACGCTCACATGACCGCCATGAGCCTCCACCATGCGCCGCACGAGGGCCAACCCCAGGCCCACCCCGCGGCTCCGGGTCGTGAAGAGCGGCTCGAAGATGCGCGAGAGGTTCTCCGGCGCGATGCCCACGCCGGTATCGGACACGCGCAAGGTCGCCCGCCCGCCCCCGGCTGCCCCCTCCAGGCGCAGGGTGCCGCCATCCGGCATCGCCTGCATTGCGTTTTCGATGAGATTGCTCAGCACCTGCTGCATCTGCCCCGGGTCCACGCACAGAGGCGGCAGCTCTTTCGGCACCAGATTCTCCACATGCATGTTCACCGGCATCTGCTGGCGGATCAACGTATCCCGCACCAGCAGTTCAGCCTCTACCGGCGTGACGTGGAGGGGACGGGAGCGCGCGAAGTCCAGCAGGTCTTCGATGACGTGCGTGGCCGTCTGTACTTCGCGGCGGATAATCTCCAGGTTGCGAACGACGCGCGGATCGTCCCGGGGCACCTTGGTGCTCAGGAAGAAGACCGCATTGTTGATGACCGACAGCGGATTGCGCAGCTCGTGGCTCACCGTGGCCGCAAGGGTGCCAATGGCGGACAATCTTTCGGCGCGAAGGAGGCGCTCTTGCTGCTCCTGGGTTTCCTGGAACAAGCGCGCGTTCTCGATCGCGACGGCCGCCTGCGCCGCCAGGCTGAGGGCCAGGCTCTCGTCTTCCTCGCTGAACTCGTCTTCGTCCTGCTTCTCGGTAAAATAGAGACGTCCGAAGACGCGCCCGCGGGAGATAATGGGCACGCCCAGGAAGGAGCGCATGGGCGGGTGATGCGGGGGGAAGCCGACAGATCGCGGATCCTTGGTCAGGTCGCGCAAGCGCAGGGGCTTGCCCTCGCGCAGGAGCGCCCCCAGGATGCCGCGCCCTACCGGCAGAAGGCCGATTTGTGCCTGCGTTTCTGCATCGATGCCGGAGACGAAGAAGCGCTCGAGCTGCGCATCTCCCTCGGCAACCACGCCCAATGCCGCGTAGTGTGCGCGCAGCACCCCACGGGCGACATCCACGATGCGCTGGAGCACTTTGTCCAGCGATAACTCGGAGGTAATGGCGATGCCGGCCTCGACCAACGCAGCCAGATCCCTCACCCGTTGGTTTTGAACCGTGGACCATGCCCCCGTACATTTTTCCACCCGGGCATCAAAGGCATGCTTCAACCATTCCAGCTCCCCCGAGGCCTTTTGGGCCTCTTCCCATGCCTCAGCGCGATCGATCGCCAGGGCGGCATGCGCCGCGATGACTTCCGCGAGGCGGATCTCGCCCTCGGAGAAGGCGCGCGGCCGATGGGGATCATCCAGCGTAAAGTAGCCGATGCTTTTGCCGCCCATGCGCAGGGGCACGCCCAAGATTGAGCGCATCCCGAGGAATCCGAGGTACTCGCGATCCTCGGGATGCAGGTGGGGATCGGCCGCCACGTCCTCCACGGCAACCGTACGCCCTTCCATCAGCACTTCGCGCTGGATGGGGGTGAGCGCATCCAACGGCTGCTTCCGCCTTTCGATCGACCGGGCCGCTCCCGCGCTAAGGCCTATACTGGCCGGCATCACCAGCTCCCCGCACTCCCGACCCACCCGAAAGATCATGCATCGAGGGATCTCCATGGCCCGGGGGACCACTTCGATGAGTCCATGGAGAATCTCGTTGAGGTCCCGCCCGTCGCTGATGACCCGGGCAATCTCCTGGAGAGCGCTTGCTTCCCGTTCCATCCGCATCAGCCCCTTCTTGAACCATTAATTCAAACGTATAGGAATTTCCATTTTTAGGGGCTAGGAACTAGGGGCTAGGGATTAGCAAAAGCTCTTCTTTCTTACTAGCCCCTAGTCCCTAATCCCTAACTCCTAACTTGACCATGGTTTATCTCCGAACCTTAAATCTAATCTATCATCGTCCATCACATAAATCAAATGATGACGGAGCATCACGCTCGGGATCGAGAGGATTCGATTCGTTCGATCGAATCAATCGGCCAGCCCCTCGACCCCGTCGGCGGCTCTGGCCTCCGACGTCGCGGTTGGCAACGGTCTGTGGACCTCGGGCGCTCTGACATATTGCCGCACCAGGCCGGACGTGTCGGCAACCGCCAGTTGCTCAAACAGGAAGGCGAACACCCTTTCCAGGCTCCCGCGCAAGGCTGCCCGCCTCTCCTCCGGCAGCTCCCAGGCCTGTCGCTTGAACGGGCCTACGGCCTTTTTTCGGGTCCGGTAAAGGAACTGGGCCTCGGTGTCCTGGGGTTTTCGCTCCTCGGCAGCGTTCTCCCTCAACCAGGCGTACATCTGTTCGCGCAACTCTCCGGGCAGCATTTCGTGCTCGAAGATCATCGTCTGAAACGCCGTCGCCAGGTGGACTTCGCAGCAATCGGCCTCGACGAACTTGCCGAAGGCCTGCTCGGGAAGGGTGCTGGCACCATGCTGAACGGCACCTGCCATGCCATACTCGCGACGGGCGATCTCTGAGAGCGTTCGTAACACCTCGAAGTCGATGGCGACCTGGGCCAATGTGCCATCGGGCAAGACCACGCCGCCGTGCGAGGTGCCCGTTTGGATGCTGATCTTGCTAATGCCGACCCCCCCGCCGAGCATTCGGTGATAGCCCCCCATGAAGGCCCGCAGATCCTCGGGCGTGCTGTTTTTGCCGCCCACCTCGCCGATCTCCCCCCCCACGGAAATCGTGATGCCCTCGGGCTCGTGCTGGCGGATGGCTCGCGTCAGCTCGGCGCACAGCGAATAATTGGCCCACTGTTGTTCGTCCAGGGAGGGTCGAGTGAGGTCCACCAACGTGGAGGTATCAATGTCGATGTTGTAGAATCCGGCATCGATCGATTCGGCGATCAGCTCGCGAATCGCCTTTCGCTCCGCCTCGGGATCGACGGCATACCGCTTGGCGCTCGCCTGGAAGTGGTCCCCCTGGATGAAGACGGGGCCGCGAAAGCCCTCCCGGATGGCGGCAGCCAGAACCGCGCTGACGTACTCGGCCGGCCGCTGGTCGGTGTAAGCGATCTCACTGCGCGCAATCTCGAAGATCATGGCAGCGGCCTTCAACCCCAAGGAAGCCCGGAAGGCGGCCCGGGCCGAGTCGTATGCCAACATGCGCAGGTTCAGGGCCGGCACAGTGAAGGGCCGGGAGATCTCGCCGCGGCCACGGGCCAGGTAAAGCTCATGGATCGAGGCCGGGCGGATCTCCAGATCCTGGGCGATCTCCCAGATCAGCCAGCGCGCGACATCCCGGGTCGAGCGATCGCCGAAGACGGCCTCCCGGACCAACCGGTCCATCCGATCACGCAGAGAGCTCTCGTCAAGTACGGTGACCTTTTCGCCTGTAATGCGAAGGGTTCCACCGAGCGGTTGCAAAAGGGCAGCTAGAGCGTCCATTGGGTCTCCCCCTTGATCCTCCCTTAGAATGTGGCCGATTACGCGCGGGACTTCTCCTTCATCTGGGCCACCACCTGTCGCTTCTCCATGACCTGCTGCATCAGCCGGCCCTGGAGATCGAGCTTCTCCTGCATCATCTGGGGATCGCCCTCGACTTTGACCATCTCAGGGGCCTTTTGCCACCAGGCCCCAGCCCCCTTGATCATCGGGTGCTGGCCCCCGCTGAAGCCCTGGAAGGCTACCGGGGCCACGTTGCGCATCTGGCTCAGCCACTGCTCGTAGTTGAACCGGCGGGTGAACATGGGCCGGTTATAGTACCAGAGGTCGGTCAGAGGGCCCAGGGGGAGGGCCAGGACGCAGCTGCAACCGTCCAGGTACTCCAACAGGTTGATGACCGCCCCCACGGTGAACTCTACCCGGTTCTCGATGTTGTACTGCCAGGCGGCAGCACAGGCCCAATCGCAGGCGATCCCCAGGTCGAGCATCTTCCAGTTGCAGGAGGGCCCGGTGCCCAGCAGGCCGAGGCCCTTGTTCTCCTTGCTGTAACGGTTGAACTCGGAACAGGTTTGAAAGCCACAGGCCCCACAATCCCACCCCAGCTCCGAATAGGTAACGTCCGCCCCGATCGCCACCACGACCGGCTGCTGGCCCATCGCTGCGGCATCCTTGTAAGTGAGATAATCCATCTCCATCACGAACTCTGCTCCCGCCAGGGTGGAGAGGACCTCCATGACCGGATGAAGCTCCTCGTTGGTGATGATGGCGGTCTTCAGCTCCAGCCGCGCCGTGACCTGGGGGGCCTTGTAGACCGCATGAATACAGTGCTTGGCGATATCGACCAGGGCCTCGTAAGCGGTGCTCCTACCTTCGTAAAGGGCCATTTTCCTTACGCCTCCTCTACTTTGGGGGGGATGGTCTTGCGATAATCCGGGCCAAACTGCCGGGCGATGGTGTAGGTCTTGCGGACGGCGTCCACCATCTGCCCCATGTTGATCACGTGGTACTGGGTTCCCACATCCACATAGGGGTTCTTGGAGAGCGTGGCCACAGGAAGCCCCACCACCATCATGGAGTTAGGGCAATAACCCAGCTTCTGGCCGGCTACCCCCACCGTCATCATGGGGCGGCAATCCACCATCAGCCGGGTGGCCATCCAGAGGGCGGAGCCCACGGCGTAGCCCAGATCGTTGACCCGGGCCGAGCAGAGGGGGCCGTTGACCGCGGTGTCACACCGGCGGTCGGTAAGGTCGATCTGTCCGGCCACGACGGTCCGCCTCCCATAGACATAGCCGCAGCCGGATGGGCCGCCGCATAGGCCACAGTTGGCATCCAGGGGCGACTGGGCGGCCCGGTAGTTTCCGATAAAGAGGACCACATCCGATTCGCGCATCATGACCGCCTCGTACTTGTAAATGTGGGCTGTCCGCTCATTGTTGAGGGTGTAGGCCAGCTCCTCCATCTTCCGGGCGAGCTGCTCCAGCTCGTCGTGCCCATAGAGGATATGCCCCTCGATCTGAGGAATCCCTCCGGCGAAGGGGGCGGTCAGGGCGGCGTTCATCATCAGCCGGGCCGCGACCAGGGAGTTCTCCTTGCGGGCCTGGTCCGGCGGGGAATAGGGAGGCCATTCGTTGATATAGATGCTTGGCATAAGGTTCCTCCTGTTCGGGGATTTTTCCCATTGTGCCTCATGATGGCGCCTGTTCCAAGGATCGCAGCGGATATTGCGGAGGAAAGGTACATGAGGAGGCGGAAGAAGTCAAGGGGATTTTGGGGCTTCAGCCCAGAAAAGCCTTGACAAAAACCGGGAAAAGGGGAAAATATTTGATCTTTGAAATCTGGATCGCAAGATTTCACCCCAATTCCTGAGCCACCCGCTCGATGGCCTGGAGGAGCTCGACCTCCTCTTCCTCTTGCACGGTACGAAGATCGAGGTAGAGGAAGTCTTTCTGGAGACGGCCCAGGATGGGCGGCTCGTTCGCCCGGAAGAGTCGCTCCAGGGTCTCCGAGGAAGCGGTGGGGGATCGTAACGCCAGGACCTTGGTGGGCAGGAGCTCCAGGGGCAGGGAGCCTCCCCCTGCCTGGGAGTGTTCGTCCAGGATGAGGACCTCGAGAGGATACCTATTCTCAGCGATCCTCCTCCCATTCAGGCGTTGCGTCTTCCGGAGGAGGGCCTTGCACCGCTTCTCCACCGCCTGAGGGGATGCGGTGAGCATCCGGAGGGTGGGGATCTGCTGGATGGCCACTTCTTCGTCCAGGTATAGGCGGAGCGTGGATTCCAACGCCGCCAGGGTGAGCTTATCGATCCTCAGGGCGCGGGTGAGAGGGTTTTTTTTGATCCGACCGATCAAATCTTGCCGGCCCAGGATAACGCCCGCCTGGGGCCCTCCCAGCAATTTGTCGCCGCTGAAGGTCACCAAATCGACCCCGGCCCGGACTACCTCCTGGACCGTGGGTTCCGCGGCAAGGCCGTACCGGGCGAGATCGATGAAGTTGCCGCTGCCCAGATCCTCCATAACCGGCAGCTGGTGCTGGCGGCCCAGCTCCACCAGCTCCTCCCGGCTCGCTTCGGCGGTGAACCCCACTACCCGAAAGTTGCTGGTGTGGACCTTCAGGAGCAGGGCGGTCTCGGGAGTGATCGCCGCCCGATAATCCTCCATGCGGGTCTTATTGGTGGTTCCCACCTCCACCAGCCGGGCCCCGCTCTTCTTCATGATGTCCGGGATCCGAAAGGAGCCCCCGATCTCCACCAGTTGCCCCCGGGAGACGATCACCTCCTGGCCCTGGGCCAAGGTGTCCAGCGAGAGGAGGACGGCGGCGGCATTGTTGTTGACCGAGAGGGCGGCCTCAGCCCCCGTCAGGCGCCGCATGAGCTCCTCGACGTGGCTGTGCCGAGAGCCCCGCTCGCCGCTGAGCAGGTCATACTCGAGGTTGGAATAATATTTGCCAATGGCAACCAGGTTCTCCAAGGCTGCCTGGGGGAGGAGGGCCCTGCCTAAATTCGTGTGGAGGATGATGCCGGTGGCGTTGATCACCCGCCTCAGGCTGGGGGCCTCCTGGCGGGCTACTTGTCCCTCCACCTCCTGAAGGAGATGGCCTTCTGACAGGTCGATATCGTTCAACCGGGACAGGGTATCGGCCTGCAAGATGGACCGCCTCAGCCTCTCCAGCACCTCCCGGATCGACTCGACCATCCGCCGGCGGGATCGTTCCCCGATGCCTTCCAGCGAGCTCAGCTTCTGGAGGAGCTCGTCGACCGATGGAAGGCCGCGCAACTGCCTCCTCTTGGCCTGTTCTAAGGTGATCTCAGCCATTTTTGCCGGGTCCTGCGAGATGAGTGCTCAACGGTAAAACCTTGCATTTGTATCAACTTAAGGTTGGTGCTGGGAGCGCGGCCATCTTGGTCGCTCTTTGCGGGCGGGACGCCCGCGTTCCCAGGGGTGTTAAGTTGACACAAATGGTAAAACCTTGTCCCGCAAAATGGATTGTGCTAACATTTAGCTAATTTTAACGTGAAAATGCCAAAGTCTATCGAAGGTCCATTGTTATGCCCGGGGGCGGTCAACTTTGCCTGGGGATGTCGGTTTCTAATTTTAATCCCCAGGATCGCCGGAGTCAAGGGAAAGGGGAGGGCTCCCGGTGCTTCCGCTTGTCACGCCAGGGAGACAGAGCTCGTTGCAGAAGGTCGGCCTGATCGCGAAGACGGGTAAAAAGGAACTGGGAGAGGTCATCCAGCCCCTGGAGGCATGGTTGCAGGACAAGGGGATCGAGACCTTCCTGGATATGGATACCGCGGCCCTGATCGGCGAGGAGCCCCGTTACCTGAAGTCCGACATCCCCTCTCATGTGGAGATGATCATCGTCCTGGGGGGAGATGGGACGCTGTTGAGCGTGGCGCGCCTGGTAGAGGGAAGGAATATCCCCATCCTGGGGGTGAACGTGGGGGGGTTGGGCTTCTTGACGGAGGTCGCGCTCGAGGAGCTCTATCCCATGTTGGAGCAAGTGCTGGCCGGCGATTATCAGCTGGATGAGCGAATCCTTCTCAATACCCATATCCACCGCCAGGGAGAAAGAATCACGCAATACCCGGTGGTTAATGACGTGGTCATCAACAAAGGGGCCCTGGCTCGCATCATCGAGCTCGATGTCCTCATCGACCGGTGTTTCGTGACCACCTTCCGATCCGACGGCCTGATCGTATCCACCCCGACCGGTTCCACCGCCTATTCGTTGGCCGCCGGGGGTCCCATTGTCCACCCGGCCATGGGGGCCCTGATCCTGACGCCCATCTGCCCGCACACGCTGACACATCGACCCATCGTAGTTCCCAACAACGTCAAGATCGAGGTGATCCTGAAGGCGGAGAACGTGGATGTCCATGCCACTTTTGATGGACAGGTGGGCTTTGCCTTGAGGTACCGGGACGTGGTGGAGATCCGCAAATCGGCCAACGAGATCAAGCTCATCCGGTCTCCCAACCGGAACTATTACCAGATTCTCAGAGCCAAGCTCAAATGGGGGGAGTTTTAACTGTACTATCCGAAAATTCTCTTTTCTCACCTGTTTTTTCGGTCGAGGAAGGCCTTTGGGAGGAGCTCGGATAGGCTCTTGGCGCCCATCGGGAACCCTCTTCCCCCTCCTTGTCCCCCTCGAGCAGGAGAGGCCTTCCGGGAAATTTGCGCATTAGCCCTGCTCTGGGTGATTTTGTGGGCCCTTGCTCCGGGCTGTGCCTCGTCGCTGCCCCGGAAGGACCCGCGCTACCAGCCGGCGGAGAACCTGCTGGATATCCTTGCCGACTTTCAGCACCATCTGTCCGATGATACTTACCGCTACGAGCCGCCCCAAGACATCACCGGCAAGAATATCTACCGGGCCACTCTCCTGAGGTTGGAGAGTTACGAAAAGGCCAATCCCAACAGCTTGAAGCCCATCGTTTTTTTTAGCCGGGCCAAGGCCCTGGAGAGGCTGCGCGATTACGGGGGCGCCATGCGGAACTATCGGCCCCTGACGCAGGTGGATTCCAAGCTGAAGGAACAGGCGGAAAAGGGGTTGAAAACCTGCCAGGAGTTTCAGGAGGCTCGGAGCTTTTCTCTGGAGAAACACTCCCTCCAAGATCATCTGACCGAGATCGAGAAGAAACGGACCCGTTGGCGCGATCTGGTTGAGAAGTACAGCGGCACCCCCTATGAATCCCTGGCCCGGGAAGAGGAGGAGCGGGTGGATCAGGAACGGGTCCTTTTCCTGGAGGATCACCGCCGCTCTCTCCAGGATGGAGACGCCATGATCCTCCTTGCCCATCAAGAGATCATCAATAAGCATGCCCAAAGCAAGAAGATCGACGAGCACCTGTTGGGGTTGGCGGACTTCTATTTCTCGCTGGCCAAGGAGTACGTCCAGGAGCATGATCCTACGGGGGCAGGGTTCGATGCACATATCTTTAACCAGTACGCCAATTCGGCCCTGCAGATTTACGCGACCCTCGCCAGGGCCCGCTACGGCAAGCCGGAGAGGCTGGAGGCCAAGGGGAAGCTTGAGGCCCTGCGGGCCTTTGTCGATAAGACAGTGGGGCAGGCCAACTAGGGCTCGCTTCGCGAGCCCAAATGGAAAATGCAAAATGAAAAATGCAAAATGCAAACCGGAAATGGGAAATTGACTTTTTGCAATCATTCGTGTCAATCTAACCTATGGGAACGCCGGCGTCCCCGCCGGCAAAGAGCGGCCAGGATGGCCGCGCTCCCAGGGCTAAACTTTAAGTTGACACGAATATTTTGCAATAGCCCAAAACTAACCCTGTGGACTCTGGATGCTATCCGGGATTGCCCGGGCTGGCTGGAGGGGCGTCATTGAATTTTTTCCTTTTAAAATTTTCAATTTTCAATTTTCAATTTTCAATTCGCGCGAAGCGCGCCATCGTTCCCTTTTTCGGTTTTTTGCTCTTTGCCCTTTGGGGGGTGGCGGCCGGAAGCCCCACCCAAGAGCCTCCAGCCTTGCCCCACCCCCCGGCTTCCTCTCAGGATTTCCCCCTCGATCCGAGAGGAAAGCCCCTTGGCGGTTCGGGAGAGACCTTCTCCCCCTTCGAGAAGGAGCGCTCCAGCCCCCTCTATTTCCCGGATGCGGTGGAGAAGGCGGTCGAGGAGGCCCTGATCGAGGGCTACCTGGAAGACCGAGAGGCCATCCTGGCCCGGTATCGCTCCCTCCTGGCTCAGGATCAGGAGCTGGAGAAGGCGGGAAAACCGATCACCGGGCTATCGGATAACCTCCTGGATCTGGCCAATGGGATGCTAGAGGGGCGCGATGCTCACCAGAGGGCCCTGGAGGCCTCCCTGAAGGCCCCTTACCTGGAACCCGAGCTGGAGGCCCGGGTCCGCTACCGCATCAAAAACGACGAGTTCAACCGGGCCCAGGGGTTGCTCAAGGGGGACAAGACCAACAAGACAGGCAATATCGCCAACAGCTTCCTCCGTCCCTTAAATATGGCCGCCTGGAGCTTCGGCTTCTTCATCCCGGCCGTGATCGATACGGTGGTTTACTCCATCCTTTCCTATAAGCGCCAAAACCAGCTGACCGACCGAGAGAAGATGGCCTTGGTGGATTACCAGGCCTTCGTAAGCCGTTACCCCGATAGCCGCCAGAGTCGGAGCGCGGAAGAGAAGGCGGCTCGGATCCTGGCGAAGAAAGCGGAGCATGATTCTCGGCTGTTCTTGGAGGCGGGAAAGAGCTCCCTGAAGGAAGGGGATTACCGGGGGGCGGTGGAGGCCTTTCAGGAGGCCTTGAAGATCCAACCCAACTCCCGGGACGCATCCCGCCAACTGACCGCGGCTCAAGGGAATCGGGCCCAACAAGAACGAGAAAAGCAGCTGACCCTCTCGGCGACCGCCGATCTTCTCCTGACAGACCCTTCCACCCGAGAGCCAGGTCTGAAGGAGGGTTATGAGGATCTCCTCTACGCCTTTTACTCGAAAGATGCCCGGGGGGTCTTCCAGCAAGAGGAGGAGCTCCGGGGCCGCTATCCCGACGGTCCCTTGGCCGATGAAGCAAGCTACCTGATGGCCAAGGCCTATGATCAGCAGAAGGAGTACGACCATTCCCGCTCCCTCCTGGGGAGGTTGGCCCGCCAGGGGTCGAATTCCAATATGAGCTTTCGGGCCCAGCTGGTTCTCTCCCAGCCCCCTTACGATTGGAAGGAAGAAGTAAAGCAGGTCGAGAGAGAGCAAAGGCGGGAGAGGCTGCGTTATGTCCTTTTGGGAGAGCATTTCGCCAAGGACAACGCAGCTTTAGGCACTTCCGAGCTGGCGATGGAAGGGGCCAATGCCTTAGAGACGATGGGAATCTTCAACGTGATGGCCATCGGGTATCGGACCCTGACCACCCTGCTCCAGGGCTCCTCCTCTCCTCGGAAGACCATCGAGATCGGGGAGGCTTACCTGAACCGCTTCCCCGGCCTGGCCTCTTCGGAGGAGATCCACCGGACCCTCGCCCAGGCTTACCGGAAGGAGGGCAACCTGGAAAAAGCGATGGAACATGACAAACTGGCCGGCAAGGAGCTCACCGAGGAGGAGAAGGCCAAGAACCGAGAGAAGTTGGCCGGAAATCTCCTGGAATATGCCGGGGAGAAGGCGGAAGGGAAGGCAGAGAAGAGGCTTTACCTGGAAGAGATCATGAAGAGCTATCCCGAAACTCAGGCTGCCCGGAAGGCTACGCCGGAGCTGGTCAAGATCCTTCGAGAAGAGGAGGGGCTGTTGCGGATCTCCAAGGAGGAGCTGAAGCGCAACCCCGATTTTTACGGGGCTAACGGGATTAACATCAAACCGGAGCTGTTGGATGAGGACTTGCGGAACCGGGAGATCGCCGACCAGGGGATTACCTTTATTGCCGAAGACCTCTTGAAGATCTGCTATCAGGCCGAAACAGGCCCTCAAGAGAAGTTTTATCCGGTGGACAAGGACATCTTCCGGCGGCTACAGATCCTGCTGTTGCAACAAAAGTACCGGACGGCCCTCACCCGGGAGGGAGAGCCCAATCGCCAAGGGGACAAGTTTTTCTACGAATTCGGGGGAGACCTATCGGCCAAAGACGTGAACCTGGAGGGAAAGCTTCTCTTCAAGGAGAAAGCCGGAATCGCCCTGGGGGCGGATAGTCACAGTCCTCATGTGGGCCTCCAACTGCCCTTGCCCCTCTTGGACAAGATCCTCCCCTTAAACTTCAGGCTCAATATCCGCCCCCAGGGGGTAACGCTCGACCCGACCATCCGTCACCAAGACCTTCCTCCGGATAAGGCCTACCTTTACCGGGAATAATTCAATCGCATAGGAATTTTCTTTTTGGACAGGATTTACGGGAAAGTTTTAGGTTTCAGGTTTTAAGTGTTAAGCAAGAAACCTAAAACTTAACACCTAAAACTTACCTTTCTTGGGTTCGCTCCCTTACCCCCGCGTCCCGAAGATTTGGCTCCGGCGATCCTCTACATGGAAGCGTCCGCCCTGAAGCTCCTCCAGGAAATCTCCTTCGTCCTTCAAAGGTCGCTCGAAGATGGTCACGCAACTGCCCACCGTCTTGAGCGAATGGGCATCGCTTCCAGCCAGGCCCAACAACCCCAGCCGCTCGCTTACTCGAAAGCAGAACTCCACTTCGTCCTCGGTGGAGCCGCCGTTCATGACCTCCATGCCATCCACCAATTGGAAGATGGGGCGGCGGCAGGCTTCCCCCAGGGTAATGGTGGGTTTGAAGAAGAGGGAGCCTCCATAGCCCACCGGAGAGAAGTCACGCCGAAAGGGATGGGCGGCCACCAGAAGGGCCCCCACCTTCTCTGCGGCCCTTTTCAGCTCCTCGGCATCCGCCCATTCGGTCCGATAGCCATCCAACCCAAAGGCCAGGATGTCTCCCAAATTGGTCCTCACTTCGATGCCGCTAATCCAAAGGACCCCATCCCCTCGGGCTAATTGGGCCACCTCTTGAGCGTACCGGCAGTCATGCTCGGTGATGCAAACCCCGCCCAACCCTTTTTGTGCAGCCCATCCAGCGAGCTCTTCCGCTTCGATCAGGCTGTCGGAAGAGCCCATCTTCGTGTGAACATGGATATCAACGATCATCTCTTTTTTCACTCCCAAACGAACCGCCTATTTGGAAACCCCCCTCTCCCTCGCATCGCGCTTTAGCGTCGCCCTCCCCCCCATGGATTGGGCCGATTCCCGGGTGCTGGTGAATTTGCTGTGGCCGGTGTACTCGTCGATCGTTTTGTGTTGGTGGATGAACTGATGCAGGGGTCTGGCAACCCAGCGGTCCAGGGCGACCCCCACGGGATGGATCAGGTAAGCCATCAGCCTCCAAGGGTTACCAGCCTGCTCCACATCATACTCGTCGGCCCAGGCCCCGGGACTTCCGGACAGGGCCAAAGCGAAAATCACGATCGCGGCGGATATACGGCGCATTTTTCTCCCTTCCTATTTGTGAGACCCAAGAGCCCCCAGCCGTGCAAAATGCCCAAGTCACCTTAGAGCCGATTATACGGAGGGTGAAGAGCGGCGTCAAGGGAGAATTTCCCGGCTCACGACAACCATTTTGGCTCTACGAAAGCTCACGATTTCTGCTATAATCGACATTATTTTTACCAGAGGGGAGAATCGCGCCGAGAGAAGCCTTCCGGGACGCCGATGGGATAACTCTCGCGTCGAGGCGATTACGACAGGCAATTGGGAGCGAAAAGCAAAAATGCGAGAATTGAATAAAAAGCTCAAGCTGGATCTTCATACCCATTGTTTCGAGGCCCTGCGGACCCGGCCGACGGCAGCCGCTGTCGGGCAGATTGTAGAAGCGGTCAAGGCAAAAGGCTTGGATGGCCTGGGCATTACCGAACATTGGAACAAGGATTATGGCTTCCTGGCCCAGGATATCCTGCGGAAGGAGTTCCAGGACGAGATCATCCTCCTTCCCGGGCAGGAGATTGTGACCCGGGAATATGGATCCGTGGTGGAGCTTTATCTGGAGGAAGAGGTCACTTTTCGTTTCGTTGCTCACCCCTACTTAAAGTTTTCGATCAAGGATTACACGGGGATCCACGGAATCGAAATCGATAACGAGATGCACAACTACCACATCGACAAGGAACTGGTAGGAGAGGTAGCCGGCAGAGAGGAGCTGATTTTGCTTCACAACAGCGATGCCCACTATCTGGAGGACCTCGGCCTCTTTTTCAACGAGGTCTCCCTGGCCGAGCTGTATTCAAAAGCCAACGGGAAAAGGCCGCCCTCCAAATCAGCCCATAGCTCGTAGCTCATGGCTCATAGCAGCTATCAGCTATGGGCCATGAGCTACGAGCTAATGATTACCTCTCCAACCAGCGTCCTAAATAAAAAAGGACAGCGCCGACGGCCGCCATGGTCATATAAGTCCCCATCGAAGTGCGGGGATTGAGGCCGAGGATGAGGGCCAGAGTGACCTCGGAAAGACCCAGCAATTGTAATAGACGGGCCATGGATCATGATTCCTTCAACGGGGGACTCCATCGGCGCTCCCTTCATCCGGCTTCAAGAGCTCAACGCTTCCTACCGGTTGAGCCTCCTCCTCCAAGAGCTCCTCCGTTTCAGCTTCGGGTCTCTCTCTTTCAAGTTTAGGGCGAACTATGGCCATGGTGTACTTGCTTAGCTGGATATATTTGCGGGCCACCCGCAGCACGTCCTCTGCCGTCACCCCAAAGAGCTTCTGAGGATAACGTCGGTAAAAATCATGGCTCAAGCCGTAGCGCTCGTTGAAGGCGATGTCCGAGGCCTGAGAGGCGCCGCTCTGGAGACCGATCTCGTAAGTTCCTACCAGGTACTTCTTGGCCCGTTCCAGCTCTTCCGCACTGACCGGCTCGGTAATGACCTTCCTCAGCTCCTCCTGGATCCCGGCCAGGGCCTTCTCCACCTTGTCGGGGCTTGTCCCGATATAGACCCCAATGGACCCTGGCTCGAGGCCCTCCCGGGAGAAAGAGGAGACGGAATAGGCCAGGCTTTGGCGGTCCCGCAGCTCCAAGAAGAGCCTTCCCCCTTGACCCGAGAGGATGGCATTGAGGATCTCCAGAGGGTAGCGATCGCTGTCGTCCAATGTGGTGCCCAAGAACCCGAAGATCAAGTGGGCCTGGTTCTTCTCCTTGTTGGCCTCTTTGACCCGGGTCTCCGAGGGAGGAAGCACACGGGGGATTTCCGGGGTCTTCAAGGGGACCCGGGGGAATGAGCGGAAGACCCTCTTGACCTTGTCAATGACCTCTCCCGCATTGACGTCCCCCACAATTGCCAGGACGAGGTTTTCAGCGACTGTATAGCGGCGATAGAACTCCAGCAAGTCTTGGCGGGTCAGCTTCTTTGTGCTCTCCTCGGTGCCCAGGATGGTCATGCCATACGGATGCTGGCCGTAGAGGGTGCTCGAGAAGAGGTTGGAGACGCAGCTGGTCAGATCATCGTCCTGTCGTTTGATGGCCGCCAAAATGTCCGTCCTCTTCTTCTCCAATTCCGACTCGTCGAAAGAGGGGTTGGTCAAGATATCCGCCATCAGCTCCAAGCCTTTGACAAAATAGCTCTGGAGGAACTTGCCCGTTACCCCGAAGCTGTTCATGCCAGAGAAACCGTCGATGCTCCCAGCCATCGATTCCACCTCGATAGCGAGCTCCAGGGCAGTGCGGGCGTGGGTCCCCTTGGTGAGCATGGAGGCCATGAAGTTGCTGATGCCGTTGTTTTCCCGGGTCTCGAAGCGGATCCCCCCCAGAAAGACCGCCGTCATGGCCGTTATGGGGATGGCATGGCTCTCTTTGATCAAGAGGGTGATCCCGTTCTCCAGGACGACCTTTTTCACCTCCTTGGGCTGAGCCAAGGCCTCTGGAAGGGTTTGGGGCTGTGCCCTGACGGTCTCCATCTCCGCGGAGGTCCTCTCGGCGATCCGCTTAATCTCGACGGAATCGATCACAGAAGGGCTATCCTGAGGTAACAGCAAGCCTGCCGTCAGGTTGGAGTGCTTCAAGTAGAGATTGGCCACTCTTTGGATGTCCGCAGGCGTCACCTTGGCGATCTGCTTCAGGTATTCCTGCTGATACCCCACATCCCCCGTGGTTGTTTCAAAGTAGCCCAAGGCTCGGGCCTGGCCCTGGACGGTTTCCCGTTGATAGACGAAATCGCTCTCCAGGTTCACCTTGGCCTTCTCCAGCTCCTGGGGGCTGACCTCCTCGGTCCTTAGGCGGTAGACTTCCCGCAGGATATCCTCCAGGGCCCGGCCCACCTTCTTGGCTTCCATAATGGCCCCGATGATCAAGAGACCCGGGTCCTTGGGCGTATAAGCAGCTGCGTAAACGGTGTGGACCGATTGTCTCTCCGTCTTGACCCGGTGGTAAAGGCGAGAGCTCTCGCCCTGTCCCAGGATCAGAGAGAGGACGTCCAGGGGATAGGTATCGATGTTCTTGATGTCGGGGATGTGAAAGGCCAGGCTCATATAAGTCTGGCTGATGTTCTTGTTGAGGATAATGCTCTTGAGCTCCTCCTGTGGAGGCTCGACGACCCTCTTTTGGTGGGGATCCGACTTTCGATCGAAACCCTGGAAGGCCTGCTCGACCTTTGGCATAATCTCCCGGGCATTGAAATCCCCCACGATCACCAGGGCCATGTTGTTGGGGATGTACCACTTCCGGAAGTAGTTGAGCATCTGCTCTCGGGTGAGACTGACGATGGTATCTTTGTACCCGATCACCGGCCGGCCATAAGGATGCCGTTGGTAGCTGGTGGAAAAGAGCCGATCGCTGAGGAAGCTGGAAGGGATGTCCTGAGAGCGCCTCCACTCCTCCAGGACTACCTCCTTCTCCTTCTCCAACTCTCCTGGATCAAACGAGGAGCTCTGGATGGCGTCCGCCAGGATATCCAGCCCGGTATCAAAGAAGCGACTGGCCAGGATCAGGTAGTAGACCGTGTGATCAAAAGAGGTGAAGGCATTGATGATGCCTCCGGCAGACTCTACCTCTTTGGCGATCATCCCTACCGGCCTCTTCTTCGTGCCTTTGAAGAGCATGTGCTCGAAGACGTGGGAGATCCCCGCCTCCTTGTCGGTCTCATTAGCACTGCCTGCCTTAACCCACATGTTAAGGGCGACCACGGGGGTGGCATGATTTTCCTGCAGGATTACTGTTAGGCCGTTTGTTAGCTGATATTTTAAGATCTCTATTCCCCCTTCTCCCGATATCCTCTTCACCAAGGGCTCTACGCGGGCTGAAGCCGCTGCCCGGTCTCTATGGATCATCGGGACCAAATAGATGGCCAAAAGGCCCACAAAGATCGCCAGGGCTTTCAATCCGGTCCTGGTCGCTGTCCTGTGAGAAGTCTCCAATCTTACCTTCATGTGCTTGAGGCCGCGCAACGATTTGCCAGATGTTTACGTCCAAAGCGGGGTTGGTCCATTTCGAAAGTTTGTGGTAAAAACCCTCGGATGTAAGCCAGAGGTGAGAGCGGCCTGACCGACCTCCGGAACGGAGTAAGGCCGCCTAAAATCTAGGAGAAAATATAGCACAGGATCAGCCACCCCACAAGGTGAAAGGGAAAAGCTTGACAAATAGCGAGAAATTTTCTAGCTTAGCTAGCTATACTTTAACTTTTTATCTGAGAGGGAGGATGAAGGGTCTTTGGCCCTCACCATTTTGGGTCCTCTTCCTCGCGCCAGGGAACCTTACGCGACGGTCGCCTTCGCTCGATGGAGCGCCGTCCAGAGGGATCTGATCCTGATGGAATGGTTAGAGCTATTGAAGGAGCTCCTCGACGGGAAAAGGGAGGTTTGCGTCCGTATCTGGTGCGAGCCTGAAGGCCTCCGTATCGGAATCGACTTGAGCCGAAATGGGGAGGGGGTCGGAGCCCGCGACAGCCAGGGCGATCTACCTCCTCAGAGGGGCGAACTAAACCATGGCAAAGTCGAGTTGACCGCCCCCAAGCAGGAAAATGGGCTCATGGAAGACTCGGTCATTTTCACGGGAAAAAAAGGTTCGGTGGATTCTCCCAGCGTGGAGGGGGGTTTCCCCGAATCTCTGGAGCAAGTTCCCATCAGTTCTGACGAGGGGAGCGAGCCTATTCAAGGAGGGGTAAATCCTCCAGGCCCGAAAGGAGGTCTTTGGAAGCTGGAAAAGTTAGGGGTGGTCGCCAGCACAAAAAAAAAACTCGTCCAGTGGGCGGAGAGAATAATCTGGCCAAAGAGGCTCCTCTCGAATTGCGGGGGAAAGGACCCGGCCGAGAGGAAGAAGTCCGAAAGGCCCTGGCAGTCCTCAGGGAGGGCCTGGAGCAGATCCGTTCTTGTTTGAACCATGTCGAAGGGGAACCGAAATGACAGAGGCCATAGGAGGAACAGGACGATGGTAGAGCAGGGAGAAGGCTCTCCTGTTTCGATGAAGGAGGAAGGGGCGATGAGAGGAGAGAACCTCTACATTGGGATCGACCTGGGGACCTTTCGGAGCTCCATCTGTACCAGCAAAGGGGGGAAAAAGACCTTGCTCAGCCTGGTGGGGTGGCCCAAAGATGCCATTGCTCAAAGGCTAATGAACCAACGGTCCATCGTTTTTGGGGAAGAGGCCTTGGAAAACCGCCTGCTCTTGAATCTCTGCCGCCCTCTGGAGAAAGGGGTAATCAAGCACACCCTGGAGGATGAGAGCAGCGCCAGCCCCGAAGAGAAGGGGCAGGCCCGCCAGGCGGCCAAGGAGTTGGTTCGACACCTGGTCAGCCTGGCGGAGCCCACACCTGGCGAGAAGGTCTACGGGGTGATCGGAGCGCCAGCTCGTGCCAATCTCTTCAACAAAGAGGCCCTGATCGATGCGAGTCGGGAGGTGCTGGACGCGGCCATGGTGGTCTCCGAGCCCTTTACTGTGGCCTACGGACGTGATTTCCTCAAGTACGGGCTGATCATTGACATCGGAGCGGGAACGACCGATCTATGCCGGATGCATGGTACGATCCCTGAGGAGGAGGATCAGCGCACGGTCCTCAAAGCTGGGGACTATATCGACGAGCTGCTTTATCGGCTCCTGCAGGAGAAATGCAAGGAGGCCCAACTAACCCGGAATATGGCCCGCCTCTGCAAAGAAAAGCACGGATTCGTCTCTCATACCCCGGACGGCGTGGTGGCGGAATTCCCCGTAAGGGGGAAGCTGGTCCCCTACGATGTCACCGACGAGATGAAACGGGCCTGCGAAAGCATCGTGCCCGACATCGTGGAGGCTATCCGTGAGCTGGTCGGCAGTTTCGATCCGGAGTTCCAGACCACGCTCCGCAACAATGTCATCCTGGCCGGGGGATGCAGCCAGATCCGGAGGCTGGATAAGCTTCTGGAAGAGAACATGGCGGATCTGGGCGGGGGAAAGGTCATCGTGGTGGACGATCCGATCTATGCCGGGGCCCAGGGTGCCTTGAAGTTGGCCATGGACATGCCCCTGGAGTATTGGCAGCAGCTTTAACGGTCTATCCCGAAACTCCCTGTTCTCCTTGGCTTTTTCGGTCATGGAGGTCCTTGGTGGGGGTTCGATGGAGAAGACTTGACAGGAGCAGGAAAGGTCCTTAAAATAACCGGCAAGGAAGCGCAAAGGGTTCCGGTGTCCCTCCTGGACTTCAAATCCAGTGGCGGGCTCTAATAAAGTCCTCGGTGGGTTCGACTCCCACGCGCTTCCGCCATATCTTGATCGCGGTGGAGCGGTACTTAGCAAAGGGGAGTCCACAGGTGCCGATCTATGAATATGTCTGCAACAGCTGCCAGAGGCGTTTCTCCAAGTTATGGAAGACGATTTCCGCCAGCCGTGAGGCCTCCTGCCCTCATTGTGGCGGTGGGGACCTGCGGCGGCTTATCTCCCGAGTGAGCGTGATCAAATCGGAGGAAAGCCGGCTGGATGCCCTGGCGGATCCCGGGAACCTGGGGGACTTGGACGAGAACGACCCTCGCAGTCTCGCCCGCTGGATGAAGAAGATGGGACAGGAGTCGGGAGAAGAGCTAGGGGAAGAGTTCGGCGAGATGGTTGAGCGGCTGGAAACTGGGGAAAGCCCTGAGGAGATCGAAGCCTCCATGCCGGACTTGGGCTCAGGCGACCTGGGCGACGACTTATAGGGAACAAGAAATAAGCTGTACTTAGCCCTAGGGCATGCAGACCCGTCGATACCTGGAGAAATTCTCCAGGACGAAGCCTGCTCCTCGTACAATGGCCACCAGGGGATCCTTGGCGATTTGAACGGGAAGGCTGATTTCTGTCTCCAGGAAAGGAGCCAGGCCTCGCAAGAGGGAGCCACCGCCGGCAATGGTCAGTCCCCTGTCATAGATATCCGCCGCCACGGCGGAAGAGATATGTTCCAAGGTTCTGCGAACTACCTCAACGATGCTCATCAGGGTGGGCCGAAGGCTTTCACGGATCATCTCGCTATCGACCCGGATGATTTTCGGCATCTCGGTGGAGAGATCCTTCCCCCGGACATCAATTTCCGACTTTTCTTCCAAGGATATCGCGCAACCGATGGCCTTTTTGACCCGCTCGGCCTCGAAAATATCGATGTCTATGTTGAACCGTTCCCGGACATAATGAGCAATCGCTTCGTCCATCTCATCTCCCCCCACCCGGATTGATTGCCAACAGGAGACGACGTAAGAACAGATAACAGCGGCCTCCGTGGTCCCGCCTCCGATATCCACAATCATATGGGCGGTGGGCTCGTGGATGGGAAGGCCGGAGCCAATGGCCGCGGCCATCGGCTCCGGGATCAGGTAAACCTCCCATGCTTGGGCCTTTTTGGCTGCCTCGATCACGGCCCGTTTCTCCACTTCGGTGATACCGGAGGGGACGCCGATAATCATCCGAATTCGCTTGAGGAAGGGGATTTTCAGGACCCTCAGGATGAAGGAAGAGATCATCTGTTGAGTGACCTCAAAATCCGTGACGACCCCGTCCTTTATAGGTCGAAGGGTCCGAATGAACTCGGGGGTCTTTCCGTACATTTCTTTGGCTTCCCGGCCTACAGCTAACACGGAGCTATTTTTCTCAGAAATTGCGATAACCGAAGGCTCGTCCAAGACAATGCCCTTGCTTTTGATATAGATTAGGGTGTTGGCCGTACCCAAATCGATTGCGATTCCCTTGATAATCAGCCCCGACAGCCAGCTGTTCAGCACCTTCTTTCCCTTTCCTCCCCGTTAGCCACCTCGTCCTTCTATCTATTTGAGCCTCATAATCCCCCGGCAAACTTCGCAGCTTTACAGCATCGGTCTCGATTTAGCGACCAAAATAATATATCATAAAACCCGGACAAACCCCAAAATTTGTCTACTTTCCTGAGGAGACAGGGCAGATCGGGCCAAGGGAACGGATTTGTGCTATCATATGGATGAATTAAGGCATCCGGATTCGCCTTTCCCGGGGGGATGTTCGCCTTGAATGATGATTCGCAATCAGGGCAACCGCGCACTTGAGAGGAGTCCCGTATCGTAGCCCCTGAAGCTTGCATGGCCAAAGGGGAGGGCAACGCGCAAATCTTTGGAGTTCTTGAGTCAATTGTGTTAAAACACCGAGTCTGCAATAAGGGAAAGGCTTTGCTATGGTTGGGCCTGCTGTTTCTGTTGGGTGGATGTTCCCCGAGGAAAGGCGGCCTAATCCATTTCGACACCCTCTATTCCCCTTACCCCCAGCACATGGAGAAGTTCAAGATTTACCTGGAGGAGGGAAAGCCGGACTATGTGGTCTTTAAAAGCGAGGGTTACCAGGAGCGCTGGATCTACCTTTGCGAGAACGAGGTCTACAATTTCCAGCCCAACTCTCATGGGGGAGGAGAGGGAGAGTTCAAGGTGACTTCTCAGCCATTGGGCGGCTTGAAGCTCGTGGAGAAGCTTTCCAGGAAGGACCGCCGAAGACTCCAGGATTGCAACAGGGCAAAGAAGGAGACCCCACCCGGTGGGGCGGGAGGGACCTCTTCAGAGGCGGGGCCCCCATCGGGGAAGGAGAACTGAGACGGATGGCTCACTTGCGAAGTATTCGGGTTGGGCTTGCGGTGGGGATCCTGGGGCTCTGGGCCTGTGGCCCGGGAGCCAGTACCCCTGAGGGGATAGCCCGACGTTTCATGGACCGTTACTACGTTGCCATAGACCTTCGGGGGGCCAGGGAACTCTGTACAGGCCTCGCCTTGAGCAAGATCGACCAACAGCTAGAGCTGACCCGGGGGGTAGAGATTAACTTGGATACTCGGAAGCCTGATGTCCGTTACCGGCTGGTCGATTTCAAGGAGAGAGGAAAACTTCGCAAGGTGTTTCTCTTCGAGGGAGAGGTTCGGGTGCCCAAGGCGGGAACTTATAAGAAGCGGTGTTTGATCACCCTTCGGGAAAAAGGCGGGGCGTGGAAGGTCAGCAATTTTGCTGATCAGGATACCTCATAGATGGCGGAAATTCCTATACGATCTGTATGCCAGGTCGTCGGGTTCAGGGCTCCAGCCTTCGGGGTTGCCAAACCCAGAGCCCTGAACCCAACGCCTGGTCTACTTTCCACGGCTCCTTTTGGAGGCCTTGAGGGGGTTTAGCTTCTTTCGTTCTTCCCTGGTTTCGATTCGGTTATGGGTGGCGAAATTGCAGCGCGCATCGATCCATTTTACGGAAGGATCCGAATAAGTCCGACAATATTGTCCGGCCGGATAGGTAATCACATGGTTGCAGCCCTGGCATTGCTCCACGATTTGGTGGCAACTGCCGCCATTGTAAGCGCAGCCACTATTGCTCATAAACAGACAATCGACTCCTGGCTTAACGGTGTTACAATCCATCTTTTCGCCTCTTCCTTCTTAATTGAACGAGAGGGTGAGGATTTCCCACAGATTCCCCGCAACGAGCAAGCGCATGGGGTAATGCTCTCACCCTGGAAGCTTGAAAAATTCGATTTCATCTGGAATCCCGGACGAGGCCCTGCTCAGCCAGAATTTGAGACAAAATAAACGTTATTTATAGCCGAAGCGATCCTAAAAAGCAAGAAAATTTTTCTGAAGCCTTCCAAAAAATCTTCGAACCGCTGCGAATGGCCCAAGGTTGAGAAGTTGACAGACGGATAAAATCTCTTAAATTACTGACAAGACATGGAGATCATCAGAGGCATTACGCAGAAACTTCGCTTCTTAAGGGGAGCCGCGGGGGCTTGGATTCCCTGGGGATGGGTGATTATCCTGATCGTCGTGGGCATAGGGGTGGGGTGCACGGCCTACAGGCGGGAGATCAAATATCGCCCCTCGGAGACGTTGGTAGAGATCCTGAGCGATTTTCAAAGGCATTTGGAAGACGACACCTACCGGTTTCAAGTGGTGAGAGACGTATCGGGAAGGAGCCTTTATAAGGTTACTCTCATTCGTCTCAACAACTACGAGAAGATCTATCCGAACAACAAATTTAAACCGATCATTAGCTTCAATAAGGCCAAGGCGTACGAGAAGCTGCACGAATACGACCTGGCCATCCAAAGCTACGAAGATGTCTTGAAGGTTCCTTCTCCCCTGGCAGAGTTGGCCAAAAAGAACCACGCCATCTGCCTGGAGTTTAAGGAAATGATCCAAAGGGCTCAGGATGATTCGCTTCCACAGGAGTACCTGGGCGCACTTGAAAAGAAGATCCAGGGATGGGAGCAGATGATCGAGAAACATAAGGGAACCCCTTACGAATATCTGGCCCGGGAGCAACAGGAAAAGGTGGAGGGGGAGAAGGTCGCAGTTATCCAGTCCCATATGGGCGATTGGAAGGATGCGGGGCTGGCTATCCAGCACTATAACACCCTGATCTCCAGACATGCGGAGAGCAAGAACATCAATCGGTACCTGCTCCGTTTTGGTGATTTCTACGTCAGCATGGCCTCCCGCTATGCGGAGGAGAAGGATCCCCACGGACTGAAGTTTGATTTAAAGGAGTTCGAGAAATTTGCCGATGCAGCCTTGGAGCTGTATGAGTCGGTAGCCAACAGAGATGGAATCTCAGAGAAACTGGAAGCCAAAGAGAAGGTGAAGGCTTTGGTTTCTTATATCCGGACGATCAGGAAGATCAGCCAGTAGTCCTTGAGCGGAAGGAAGACGGCAAGGCGTTTCAGGGGATCCAATCGGAAGGCCCAAGAGGTTCTCGTTTATGGGGTGGTCAGCATGTGTGGGATAAAAGAGACAAAAAAGCGCGGAAGGCCTTTGAGAAAATGGGGATTATGGGGGTTTTGTCTTCTGGTAGTCATCTGGTTTCCTTTGCCGGCCTTTTCCTCCCCAGGGAGTGATCTCAGGCCTGCGGATCCGCTGGCCTTTCCGTTTGCAGAAGGGCCGGCGATCCCCATTCCTCCTGCCGGATCTGACGAGATGGAGGTGAAACTGAAGGAGGCCATGGAGGCTGCCCTCCTGGGCGATTGGGCCAAGGTGGAGACTGGCTACCTTTCCCTGCGCGACCCGGATCGCCAGAGGAAGAATGATTCGGGGGAGATGTCCGCCTTGGCCGCCGATCTGCTCGATCTGAGGAGCCTTCGGTGGAAGGACCGGGATCAATATCTTGCGGCCCAGAGGGAGAGCCTGAAAATAGCCCGGGACCCCGCCTTAGAGAGGCTTGTTCTGAAGCGACTGCGGGAGGACGAGTTGAACGAGGCGGATCGACTCCTGCGAGAGGATCGCAGCATCAAGATCGGAAAGTTCTATAATATCTTTGCTTACAATCTGAATATCATCAACGGCTTTGGATTGGCCGACCTGGCCACGGTCCCTTTTGGCGCCCTCCCCAAGATAGGGGAGAGGGCCTTCTCCTTTTTGGGAGATTTTCAGAGGTTCTTCCGCGAATTGGATCAGATCGACCCACGGGAGAGAAAGGCCCTGCACCTATACGATACCTTCCTCAGGAAATGGCCTCAAAGCAAAGAGGCCGCCACGGCAGAAGCCAGGGCAGAGAGATTGCGGCAAAAGATGGACCAATATCTCTTCCAGAGAGAGCTCCGGAGGGCACAGGAAGCCCTGAAGGAAGGAGAAACCCACCAAAGTCTCTATTATTCCCGGAAAGCCCTGGCGCTACGTCCGGGGTCGAGGAAGGCTCACCAGGGCTTAAGGGCAACCGAGGAGAAGGAAAAGTCCTTCCAAGAGAAGCTACGGCAAACCGAGGCGGTATCCGACAAAGGGATAGAGCTCCAACAGCCGCCGGAGGTGCAACGGGAGTACGAAGAGATCCTTTATGCCCTGACGGCCAGGGATAAAAAGAGGCTCAGAGAGCTCTCCGAGCGCTTCTCGCAAAAGCATGGGGATAACCCCCTGGCGGATGAGGCGAAAGAGGCTTTAGCCCTGGCCTACCAATGGGAAGGGAATCCCCAAGGCTCCCGGCAAGTGTTGGAGTCTCTGGCGGCCGAGAAGAGGGGCTCTAATATGGCCCTTCGCGCGCAGGCCCTCCTCAAGGACCCGGGTTACGACCCTTTTGCCACTTTCGAGGCCTTAAAGAAGGGAGAGAATCGCTCCACCCTGGAGTATATAATCTTGGGAAAGAGGCTCGAGTTGAACTGGGACTTGGAGAACCGGGATTACTTCGATGTGGCTCGGGACTCCCTGGGCCTGACCAATCGGCTCCGCAAACTCAACCCGAACGGCATGCTACGGCGGACCTTCGATCTCGTTGTCCTGCGGAAATCCTTAAATAACAGCGCTCTCATCGCCATGGGGGAGTTTTACCTGGCCAATCACCCCAGCGCGGAGAAGAGCGCGGAGGTCCATCGAGTCCTGGCCGAGGCCTACGAGAAGAAACGGGATTACCACCGGGCTCGGCTTCATTACCAAAAGGCCGGCCAACCCTCTCCCGAAAAGATGAAGGAGTTGGAAGAGAAGGCCGCCGAAAGCTTGCTTCACCTGGCCAGGAAGAGCCGGGATGAAGGAGAGAAGACCTTTTACCATTCCAGCCTTTTGCAGCTCTATCCCTCCTCGGATGTGGCCAAAAAGATGCTGGCTCAGGAGAAAGGAGGCGGCGATAAGTCCTCCATGGAGGAGACCTCCCTGGGGCGGGCGCCCGAAGCTTTGCTTCCCAAAGCGCTGAAGGATTTGCCCCTCCCCAAGGAGGAATGGGTCAGCAAGGCCTACCTGAAGAGCCACCCGTTCCTCTATGGCCCACAGGGGCTAAACCTCAAAGTCGAGCTTTTCGACGATGACATCTCCAATGGGGAGCTGGCCAAAAAGGGGATCGCTTTCCCCACTCCGGATCGGCTCAAGATCGCCTATCGGATGGCCGATGACCGTCTGAAAGAAAGGGAATACCCGGTGAAAGAGGACCTTCTGGCCCGATTCTCGGCCTTGCTCTGGGAGGCCAACTATGAGGCGGGGGAAGAGGGCAAGAAGGGATTGGACGGGGGGCTGATCAAGCTGCTGACCCAATACGAGGAGAGGGGATTGTTTAACCTCAGCAGCACCGGCTTCCATTTTGGAAGCCTCCCCGGCTTAATCCCTCCATCCGGGCAGAAGCGGGACAGCAGGCTAAAGGTAGAGCTGGAACTGCTGACCCCGGACCAGGAGAGTAGCCTGGACAGCGATGATCGGAGCCCTATGATCATGGGCTCAAAGACACATCCCCTTCCTGGCCTGCTGGTCAATCTGGATGTGAAGGGGAACAGGGACAAGGACCAACCCGACCAGTTTGAACTTCTGGGACGACCTGTGTCCATGAAGGGGGAAGTTCGAAACCGCGATTACGTTTTCGATTATCGTTTTTGGGAGAATAACCAGCTTGCACTAGGCAAGATCTATTACAGCCCCTGGGACACCCAGGGCACGATGGGCCTGGGCACCAAAGGGCCTACCGGAGAACTGGTTTTCCCCGTTCCCTTCTTGAAGAAACACTTCCCGCTGGTGATCGATATCAAGGGCCAGGCCAACGGCATTCGGCTGCTCCCCGTGATCATGGATCCCGGCATCAGCGATGAGGAGCTCTATCGGGATTAGTTCGTGTCTGAACGAAACCCCCGATTTTTAGGTAGCCACAAAAATCGGTCATGGTTCGACAGGCTCACCATGACCGGTCACCCTGAGCTTGTCGAAGGGTCAAAGGACCAACCAACAAATCTCCAGATGGGTTTTCGTTCAGACAATAGTTAGGGATTAGGAGTTAGGGGTTAGTAAGACGGTAAATCTCCTCGGATATCTGATCCTGGGCCTCGCATGGGCTCTCCTGCCCGGGTTAGCGGGTGGCTGTCTCTCCTGGCAGGAGCGGCCTTCAAGGCCGAGAGGGGAATCTTCCCTTTCCGCTTTTATCCCCGTTTCCATCCCTGAAGGTCGGCTGCGATGTGGACTGGCCAGGGTAAGGCTTACCCCTCCGAAGGAGGCCCCCCTGGCAGGATATGCAGCCCGCAGGGGGAAGCCCAGCCAGGGAGTTCATGATGACCTCTACGTTCGGGCCCTCCTGCTGGACAATGGCCACCAGAAGGTGGCGCTGGTGGCCACAGACCTGCTGTTCATTACCCAGGAGCTCCGAAAGGCCGTGATCCGTAAGATCAAGCGGGGGGAGAACCGGCTGGGGATCCATGTCATGGACCGCCTCCTGTTGGCGGCGACGCACAACCATTCGGGGGTGGGGGGGTACATGGACAATTGGGTCTTCGAAAAGGCGGCCTTGGGCCCGTATGATCCCGAGGTCTTCGATCACCTGGTCCGGCAGATCGCCACGGCCGTTTTGCAGGCTGGACGCCAATGGGTCCCTGCCCGACTCGGGGTAGGGCGAGGTCGGGCCCGGGGGCTCAATGTGAATCGTCGGAGGAAAGGCGACTTTACTGACCCCGATCTGAGAATGATCCGCGTGGATGATGAGGAGGGGAAGACCCTGGCCTACGTGTTGAACTTCTCCGCCCATCCTACTCTTTTAGGCCCCCGAAACATGCAATTCTCAGCGGATTACCCAGGGCAGCTGGCCCGCGCCCTGGGGGAGGGGGATGGACCTCTTCCGGGGCGGGGCCCCTTACAGGAAACGATGACCTTTGGGGGTCCTCTGGTCCTTTTCTTCAACGGGTCGCTGGGAGACCAGGCCCCTTATCGTATCCCAGGATATGAAGGGTTCGATCGGGTGGAGAAGTTTGGAGAGCTGTTGGCCGAAAGGGTCAGGGAGATATCGAATGGCCTGCCCACCAAGGGCTCGATCCGGCTCAAAACCATCGGGGAGACCTTTCCTCTGCCGGGGACGGATGTCCGGGGCGCCCTGGGCCATTTTTCCTTCCTGTTTAACGGCCTGGCCCATCTCCTTTTTGTTCCCGATTCTGCCTACTTTCAGATGCTCCTGGTGGACGAGGCCCTGCTGGTAGCCTTGCCCTGCGAGCCCGGGGTAGAGGTCGGGCGGGATCTCCAGGCGAGACTCCAGTCCCGGGGATTCTCCTCTTCCTGGATCGTGGCTCCAGCCAACAATTACATCGGCTATCTGATCGAAGAGGAGGATTACCGGAGGGGGGGCTACGAGGCCCGAATCTCTTTTTATGGACCTGGAATGGCTAACTGGGTCAAGGGGAAGGTGCTGGAACTGGCCCAGGGGATGAATGAACCGGGGTCAGCCGCCCTGCCTTCGAAAAGGGGCGCGATTGATCGCCGCGGGGAACTGCCCCATCGGATGCCATAGGGCCATGCGACTGAGGCTTCCCCTCCTCCTTTTGCTGGCCGGGATGAGCTGTCAGTGGGCGGTTTCTCCATCTCCTACCCCTCGATTCTCTCCTCCTGAGGCTCCTCCCTCTTTATCCCTCTCGGAGAAGGCCGAGTGGTACGAGAGGAACGTGGAGGAGAATCACCTCACCTCGGATGGGCTCGTGGCCTATAAGGCCAGGCTGCCGGTGATGAAGGTGGAGGAGATCGAGATCCTGGACCTGCCCGATGGGGCTGCCTGGACGGGATGCGCGCTGGCAGCCGAGGCATTTCGCTATGCGGTAACCGGGGGGCCTGCGGCCTTGGAAAAGATCCGCCGCCTCCTAAAGGCCTTGCATCTGCTCCAGGAGGTGACCGGCGTCCGGGGCCTGTTGGCTCGAACTTTCATCCGGGGAGACCTTCCCTCATCCTTCAGAAGTGGCCACGGCGAATGGCATCGCGGCCAGGGTCCCTTTTCCGGTTACAGTTGGCGGGGGGATGTGAGTAATGACCAATATGCCGGGGTGATGTTCGGTTACGGGATCTGTTATGACCTGATTGCCGACAAAGAGGTTCGGGGGAAGATCATCCAGGATGTCCAGGCCCTCATGGATCATATCGTTGACCATGGCATGGCCATCGTGGATCTGGACGGACAAGTGACCACGCACGGAGGGATGAGCCCGCGCTCCTGGGAGGACCTGGACGCCTTGTTGGCCCTCTCCTTCCTGAAGACCGCCTTCCATATAACGGGCTCCCTAAAATTCCAGGAAAAGTATCGGGAACTGATCGAGCGACAAGGTTACCATCGACGAGCCGCGAAGGCTCGCGACAAATGGTGGGAGTATTTCCTCGGAGTCAATCACTCCGATAACCACCTGGCCTTCCTGGCCTATTATAACTTGCTGAGGTTGGAAAAAGATCCCGAGCTCCTTCACGAGTACCGCAAGGGTCTGGAGAGAAGTTGGAGGGTGGTGCTAGATGAAGGCAACTCTTTTTTTAATTTTGTCTATATAGGGCTTACTGCCAACCCTTTAGGTCAGGCCTGGAGTGATGCGGTAGAGACCTTACGGCTCTTCCCGGAAGGGAAGAGAGTGGTAGAAGTGCGAAACAGCCGGCGAAAGGATATCCGCAAGGCCTGGTTTTCCGATCGCCATGGAAAGCCTCAAGCCAAAAGGCCCTTGCCCGTCTACCAAAGACCGGCAAATGCCTTCGAATGGAAGGCAAACCCTTATCGGCTGGACGGACATCCTGGATCGCGGGGAGAGGCAGAATATGCGGGCGTAGATTACCTGCTGGCCTACTGGCTGGGGCGATATCACGGCTTCATTTCCGGGGACATGTGACCCAAGTTAGGGGCTAGGGGCTAGGGGCTAGTAAGAAAGAAGAGCTTTTGCTAATCCCTAGCCCCTAGCCCCTAGTCCCTAGCCCCTAAAAATGGAGATTCCTATACCCTCAAGTTAGCTTATAGCTCATAGCAAAAATGGAAATTCTGCGCTCTCCGCGCCCCCTGCGGTTTAATTGGGTACCTTTTTCTGTAGAGCGGTATTAACGATTAAACGGGAGCCATAGCCATGGTACGGAAAAACTCCTCGATCTTCCGGCGGACCTCTGCGGCCGCATGGGAGCTTCCATCGAAGGCATCCATATCGAAGACGAGCAGGGGCTTGCCGATTTCCTTGCAGACGTCTCGGATCAGGCCCACGATCCCCCAGCCATGCTTGCAGCCCTCGTGGCCCGCATAGATGATGCAGTCCCCCTTATATTCCTCGCAGACCCGCACCAGGTCATCCGTGTAAAACTCCACCGGTCCCCGGAGCTGCCGGATCATGGGGAAATTCAGTGTTTTGATCGCTAACCCCCGGATCATCCGATCCATGCTCGAGGTATCGACCGGAGTGATGGAGCCGTAACTGAACATATCCATCACGATCACGGCCCCGAACTCTTGCTCCATCCAGCCCAGTATCCCGAGGTCGAAGTAGGTGGGCACCATGAACCAGATGACCCGCTGTCTCTCCTCCGGGACCACACCCTGGCCTTTTTCCACGCGGCTGAGGGCATCATCCCGGATCAGCCGGTAGAACTCGGTCTGTTTGGGATTGCCACTGGCGAAGGAGTTGATGAAAGGGATCAGAGGAAGCAGGCCGCCCGATTGGGGGCAAGGAACATTCTTGCGCAGTTCGTTTGCCTCGATCAGGTAGCCGGCTGCCCGATTGGCCTCCTCCACCAGCAATTTGAGCCGGTCGTAGTCCATCTTTTTGCCCGTCTGGGCCTCCAAAAAGGCGATGATCCGCTTCATCTCTCCGGTGAAGTAATCGATGTCATCCACCCCGGCCCCGTAGGGGGCATCGGAGTAATACGTGGGGACCCTCAGGAGGTTGGCATACATCTGGTAGCCGATGACGATGTTGTCGCAGGGAAGGTTGGTCCCCACGATGAAATCTGGGTCGGGGAGCTGTCCCGAGAGGAGCAGGCCGATGGTGCCTTTGTCCACCGTGCACATCTCTGAGGGGAGGCCCGCCTGCTCGGCCGCGTTGATGAACTCCTTGAGGCCATCGGGCTAATGGCCATCGCCTGGTCCGCTGCGTGCGGGCTCTGGACCGCCTGTTTGAGCCCTTCCTGGTAAACCCCTATGAGCTCCCTGATCTTGGTAAGCTTGGTGTTGCTCATCTCCGATTTCCTCCTGTCATCTGGCTGCTCGGATCTAAAATGTGGTGGATGAAATTCCTAAATCAAAATTAACTCGATTGCGTAGGAATTTCCATTTTTGAGGGGCTAGGAACTAGGGATTAGCGAAAGCTCTTTTTACTAGCCCCTAATCCCTAGCCCCTAATCCCTAATCCCTAACTTGGCTCGGAGAAGATCTTCCGATAGTAGAAGCGGCTCGTGTAAAGGGCAGCGCAGGGATTGTGTCCCAGGATCCGATCCTTGACCACCAGGACGGTGGAAGGGGCCACGGCCTCTTTCAAAAACAGGATATCGTGCCCCACGCACAGCCCGATCACCACGTTCAGCTCTGTCCCGAGCTCATTGAAGATTCGAGCCTGGGAGATGGGGTTGCAGATCGGTTCGAACTGCCCGGGGCGGACCTTCTCCTCTTCGGCCAGACCGATAACGGTTTTGTCGATGGAACCGGCTTTACAGCAAGCGCTGACCACCTCGAGCCCGTTCCGCTCGAAGACCTCTGCGGCCGTTCGGGCCTCGTCGATGAGCCCTACGCAGGTGGCCAGGCCAATCTTCCTGGCTCCCAGCTTTTTGGCAAAGACCACGGTCTCCTGGACGCGGGTCCACTTCCCGTATCCCTCCGACTCCGTCTTAGCCGCAGCCAGGGCAATATTTCGGGACTCGCCTTCCTCCTGATAACGCCCCAGGGCCTCAGAGATCAAAGGTTGGAAGTTGTCCGTGGGGCAGGCGGTGGGGTTGCCTTCGGCCTTCCCTCCAAAGCAGTTCAAAACCTTACAGGACGCACATCTGGGCTCCGGCATCTCTTCCTCCTTCTAGGGGTTAGCGCCTAAAACTTAAAACCTGAAACCTAAAACCGATTACCAGACCTTGATCCACCGATAGATCCTTTTCCAGAAAGACTCCTTGCCAATGATGGGGATCTGATGAGGGAGCTCCATAGGAAGCCTTATCGTTCTCTCGACGATCCCCAAAATGCCTTTGCTCAGGGTATGGATGGGACGAGGGGCCACAGCGGGGTCCCCGATCTTCCCTTTAACCTGGAAGTAGGCTACCACCAGCTTTTTGTCTTTCCCTATGAGGATGTAGCCCACAAAGGGCACCAAACCCACGACTTTCTCCAGGGTTTGAAAGGGTTGGACCCCCACGATCATCTTTAAGGTGCCCTTGCGGAGGAAGAGATCTCCGACTGCCGACATGCTCATGGCCGTACTCTGGAGCAGGAAGTTCTCCGTATGGGCGACCCCCTTTTTGACCGTGAAATCGCCCCGAATCCAATCGAAAGGCATTCCCTCACTCGTCAGGTCCGGCAGACGTGCCTGGACCAGCTGATATAAGTTCATGAGAGAGAAGATCCGAGAGAGCCAGGAAAACCTGTGAATTCGACCCTTCTTAAGCTCCAGGGAGGCCTTCCCTTCCAAAGAATTGAGGATCTGGTCCTCCGTTTCCCCCATACCGGTCAGGGTTCCTTCCAGGTAAAAGGAGCTCGAAAGGAGATTCTCTTGCAGCCCGAGCCGCCTCAAGGCGGCCTGGGTATCCAGGTCAACCGCCTGGATGGCGAACTTCAGCATAGGGCGGCCTTCATAGGGGGAGCGGAAAAGGGTCTTCAGTTGGACCCGGCCCTGATCCAGCCTGAAAGCCAAATCGCTGAGCTCCAACTGCTGGCTGCCCGCAGAGCCAGCGATGCGGACGCCTTGGAGGGGAAAGCTGCGGAAGGTCAAAGTGCCCAGATCAATCTTCCCTTCCCATCGGGCATGAAAGATCGGATTTTCTTTCAATTGGCGAGAGAGGAAGCCGATCAGATCTACTCCGGGTTCTGGGGGGTCCTCAGGACGAGCCCTGCTCAACCCCTCCAATCCCTTCAAGGCTTCTTCCTGGGGGGGGGCTTTGCGCAGCAGCTGGTCCAGGTTCAGCTCCGTCCCGACAAGTTGAAAACGGACTTCGGGTTGGGGAGAGCGCAGGAATTCCCCCGTGATGTTAAAAGGGGAACCGCTTAACTGCAACTGGCCGGAGCGAAGCGAAACCCTCTCTCCATTGGAGCTGAGAGAGGCCTTCAATTGCTCTAAGGGCGCGGCCAGCTGGGGAATGTTCAGCTCTTTACCCCGTAACTCCAGCTGACCGGAGATTTGAATCTTTCCCGGCTCCTCCCAAGGTCCATCCAACCGAAAGGCGCCGCTCAGATGGGCATCTCCGCTCCAGCCCTCTTTCCCCCAGGCAAACTGCGCCAGCTCGGGCAGGCCAAATCGCGGAACCTGCAAGGAGAGCTGCAGGTAGGGGTGGGGCTGAAGCCGGATACGCCCCTCTCCTCGGACCTGAGAGGAGGGTAGGGAGAAGACGAGCGTCTGGATGTCCAACCTCTGCTCCTCCTCTCCCCGTTTCCACAGGCCTTCCAGGAAAAGCCGGTTGGAAAGCGTGGGCGGCTTTTCTCCTCCAAAAGCCGAATAGGAGGCAGGACTGAGGTTCAACTCCTGGCGGACCTTCAGCTCCTCAGAGGTTCCCTGGAGGGAAAGTCGCAGATCGAGCGGTTTGGCGGAGGCCAGACCTACCAAAAGGCCGGCGGGGAGCAAGCCCTTTAAATCTCGGGCCGCCAGGGAGGCCTTCAGGACCAGGTCGATCTTGGGCAGCGGCTGCTGATAGTCGGCAACCGTGGCCCGAAGGGAAAAGGGGGAGGAGCCGACCATCCCCTGGAGAGCCGGGGTTTGGATGACCTGAGTATCGAAGGAGACAGGGCCATGGAGCTGTGACAGCGGCAGAGGAAGCCGATCCTGGGGAAACTCTCCCTCCGACAGGGACATCTTGCCCTGGAAGCTTTCCGGATAATCCCCCTCGATGATGCCGCCTAGAAGGAGGTCGAGCTCCCCCTTACCCTTCAGCCCTTTCAACTGTTTGAGGGAATGGAATCGGGGGGGAAGGGAATTGAAATTAATGTCGGAGAGGTACTCTCCCAGGTTGAGCCGGACCTTAAGGTCGAGATCCAGCGGGGAGTGATGGGCAGAAAGAGCCAGCGTGCCCTTTCCCTCCATCAGCCGGGAGCTCCGGCTAGTCCCCTGAAGATCGCTAAAGGAAAACCTTCCTTTCTCGAGGAGAACCGAGCCCCTCAGATCCTGGGCAGGGGGAAAGTGGGGGCTAAAACGGTAGGTCAGGTCCTCGAAGGTCAATTGGGCTGAGAGCAGGCCGGCATTGATGGCCCGCTCCACGTGGGACAAGTCCTCGGGCCTCCCAGAGCCTTTTACCTCCAGGGAAACAATGCGACCCTTCGAGAGCTCGGCTCCCAGGAAACCGGCCAACCCCGGAGACATGACTTTCCAGGGCAGGTACCGCTTGCTTTCCTCCAGAGAGAAAGGGGAAGAAGAGAGCTCCACTTCCAGCGAACGCTGTTTCAGGGAGAGACCCCTCAGCGTGAATCCCCCTTGCAGATTCAAGGGGAACCCTTCCGGGGCGAGCCCCTTACCCTCCAAGGCTCCCTTTACGCTGAGGCGATCTCCGTGACGTTGGCCCTCATAGGAGAGAAAGAGATGGGAGAGGTGGAAGGGCTCTCGAAAGATCCGCGAATCATCGAGGACGAGGGAGCTGAGATCCACCCTTCCGGAGGACTGAAATTCCTGGATCGATTTGCCCACATAGCGAACCGTTAGGTCCATCAGGCCCCTCACCTGAGGCCATGACGGACCCGAGGGGAATAGATCCCTCACCAACTCTGGCCTGAAGTCCTTCAGGGTCAGCTCGATCTGGGCAGGAGAGAGGCCGGATGGGTGGCCGTCCGCAGAGGTCAACCCGAGGCGGCCAACTACCCGAAAGGTGGGCAAAGGCTCATCCAGGCCATTCTTCAGCAGGCGTCCTTTCCCTTGAAATGACCAGGGATTGACGGGAGAAAGCCCCACAGCGGTCAGATCTACCGCAGCGGAGATGGGGTAGGGCGGATGACGGGACGCGAAGTGATCCACCAGTTCAATTCTTCCCTCCTTGATCTCCAGCTCCTGAATGGTTTCCAAGGAGAAGGGGCCAATTTTCCAACCCTTTCCTGCCTTCCGGAGGAATTCCGACAAGGGAGAGCCCAATAGCCGAACCTCTCCGCTCCGATCCCTGAACAGGCGGATGATCGGCCGTTGAAAGATGGCCCGTTTCAAGTGAAGTTGTCCCCCGGTCAGCTTCAAAGGTTCCAGCTCCAGGCTTGCTTGAGGAACCACAATGGCCTTCTCCTGGCTGCCAGGGGCGTAGAGAGAGACATCGGTTAAGGTAAGCGCAAGATGCCCCTCTTTCAGGCCAAACGTAATCTCTCCTACCTTGGATTGGGTCCCCAGTGCCCTTCCTAACTGAGAGGAAGCGATGGTCTGGTGGCCGGAGATCCAGAACCAATACCCGACCCCCAGAGCGCTCAAGGCGAAAAGAAGAATAATCCCCCCCCCGACCCAGGAGACCCGCCTTTTTTTTAACCCCGTTTTCTGGGAAGCTCCCTCCGGGAGAGGATTCTCGTGATTCACTTCGCTCCTTTGATGACGTAATTATTTCCCTCTTCACCCCTAAAGAGACCCTTGGGGACTTCGCTTTTTTATATACCATGTTTGTCTGCGTTAATCATTAACGAAATGAAGGCGGGAAGCAGACGGCCTGGCAACGCCCACAGAAGGAAAAATCCCAGGGCGAGCGAAGAGGGAGATGAGAGGAAAGGGCCTCCGATAAGGGCTTCAGGGCTTGTATGAGGGAGGCCTCCTCGGGCATCTCAGGGGGAGGAAGGGGCAGACCACTGCAGCCCCAAAGGCACTTGGAAAGAGAGAGCGTGGCGTGGAAATAGCTCTGGCCTCCCACGTTCAGGGAGACCGCCTCTTGGCGGTGGATTGCCCCTGTGGGACAGGCCTTCACACAGGCCATACACCGATGACAACATTCGCCCCTCAGAAGGGGATTGGGGATCAGCCCGGCAGAGGTCAGGACGGTGCTCAGCCTCACACCGGCCCCACCCTCGGGGGTGATCAGGTTGGAAGACCAGCCCGGTTGGCCCAAGCCGGCCGCAATGGCAGCGTGTCGGTGGGAGAAGATCGGTTTCCCCTCGTCCAACCGGTGAAGGGGGCCGGAGGCCGGTAGCGGACAGGACGGGTACCCCATGTCTTCCAGGAAGTTGGCGACCTGAAGCGCAATCTGGTCCAACCGATCATCGAGGATGGAGGAGCCGAACCGAGAGAAGGGAGAGTCCCCCCGGCCCACGAGATGAACCTCCTGGATGGTCCGGTTCAGCCGGACCGCCAGGGACAGGGCGGTCGCCGCCTGGGGGAAGAGGCCGGCAGGTTGAAAGAGAGATGGGGCATCGGTCAATCGCTCCAGGGGGGCTACCCCCACCAAATCCGCCCCCCATTCCTTGGCCAAGGCTTTTACCTTCTCAGTCAAAATTCTCATTCAATCATCCCCCGGAAGGCCACATAATTGCTCAGGGCGGCAAACTCCTCCAGGCTCAGCGTCTCTCCCCGTCGAGTAGTGTCGATCCCTACTTGATGGCAAACCTCTTCCCAAATCCTGGGGTCTCCTCTGAGGAGATTGGCCCTCTTCAGGTTGTTCAGCAGGGTCTTGCGCCGTTGGGCAAAGGAGGCCCGTACGATCTGGGAAAAGAGCCCCTCGCTCGCCAGCTCCACCCGGGGCATGGCCGACAACGTAATCCGAACCACCATCGAGTCGACCTTTGGTCGGGGCCAGAAGGCCGAGGGAGGCACCTTGAAGCCCTTCTCCACCCGACAATAGAGCTGAACAGCCAGGGAAAGGGGGCCATACTCCTTTCCTCCAGGAGGGGCCATCAAGCGGTCGGCCACTTCCTTCTGAAACATCAGGACCATCTCGGTAATTCGCCCGCGCTGTTCGAGGAACCGAAAGAGGAGGGGGTTGGCAATGGAATAAGGAAGGTTAGAAACCACCTTCGTCCCCGGCTCTAAGGAAGCGTAGTCGAAGAAGAGGGCGTCGGCCCATACTGGCTCCACATGGGGATAGGAAGCCAATCGCTCCTGCAACACCCCATAAAGCTTCTCGTCTTTCTCCAGGGCGATCACCTTCCCGGCTGCTTCTGCCAGGGCAATCGTCAGAATACCGAGACCCGGGCCCACCTCGAGCACCGTATCTTCACGGGTGAGGGCGGCCAGGCGAACGATTCCTCTTACGACGCCCGGAACTACCAAGAAGTGTTGCCCAAGCCCCTTTTTCAGATGAATCCCGGCCCGCTGAATTAGCTCCTTCTGTTGCATCAACCAGCCCGGTGCAAGGTCATCTTGGCTGCCAACCGGACGGCCTTCAACAGGCTGGCGGGATTGGCAATGCCTCGTCCAACGATATCGTACGCTGTCCCATGATCCACCGATGTCCGAATGATGGGCAGCCCCAGAGTCACGTTGACCGCATCGCCAAAAGCGGCCATCTTGATGGGGATGAGGCCCTGATCATGGTACATCACCACGATCGCATGGAACTCCCGGCTCCGCTGCGGGTGAAACAGGGTGTCAGCCGGATAGGGTCCACTAGCCTCTACGCCCAAAGAGCAAGCCTCTTCGATGGCAGGGGTGATATGGTCCAACTCCTCCCGACCGAAGAGCCCTCCTTCGCCGGCATGAGGATTGAGGGCGGCCACGGCGATCCGAGGCCGGGCCACCCCGAAGAGGGCTGAGAGCGAGCGGCTGGCAAGGCGGACGATCCGCAGGATCTTCTCCCGGCTAAGGGCAGCGCTGACCTCTCTGAGGGGCAGATGGGTGGTCACCAGGACCACGCGCAGTTCCCCGTCCACCATCATCATGGCGTAATCGGTGGTCTGGGTAAGCTTGGCCAGCAGCTCCGTATGGCCAGGATAGGCGTAACCCGCCAGATTCAGCCCTTCCTTGTTCAGCGGAGCGGTGGCGATGGCATCGACCTCCCCCGCAAGGGCCAGATCTACCGCCTTAAGGATGCACTCCGCGGCCGCCCTCCCCGTTTCGGGGCAAGGTTGGCCCCTAAAGACCCACTCTGGACCGAGGTTGTCCAGGTCGAGCACGGTGGCTACACCTTGGGGCAAAGGCTGCCAGTCCTCCACCCGGGCTCGCCTCATCTTCAGGGGTAGTCCCAGGCGGCAGGCCGCTTCTTCCAAGACCTTCCAGCTCCCAATGATCAGGGGCCGACAGCTCTCCGTGAGCTCTTCTCGAACGGAGGCCTTCAGGAGGATCTCAGGGCCGATCCCCCCAGCATCTCCCGAGGTGATGGCAATGATGGGGAATTTTCCCATGGCATTTTTAAAGGGCGAGCCAGTTTTTCAGCTGGTCTCGGCGATGGCTTCCATCGGACAAGACTCGATGCAAGAGCCACAATCATCGCAATCATCGGGGTTTTCTACCACCGAGACGTCATTCTCTAAGGCCAGCACGCCGTTCGGACAGGTATCCACGCACACCTGGCAACCCGTACAATCATCCGCATTGATCTCGACTACCAATTCCTTTCACCTCCTTGAGCCAGATTGAACCCTCTCTTGGGAAAACCAAGCCGGATTATATAACCTCAATCGGACAAAATCAATCCTTAAATTAGGGGCTAGGGGCTAGGGGCTAGTAAGAAAGAAGAGCTTTTGCTAATCCCTAGCCCCTAATCCCTAATCCATAACTTGCGAGCAGATCATGGAAGTCAACCTCAGCCGCCACCTTGTCATCAGAAGCAGTCTCTGTTAAACTAAGCGACAAGCGGTTTTCATTGAAGCGGCCTCCTTTCCCCGCACCTGTCGGGGGGACGCCGCGTAGGTTAAATGAACCACTAAGCTGCGGAGGAGATTATGATCGATGCAAAGAACGTGGGGAAAGGAGAGCAGGTTCTGAGGATCCTCCTGGGTCTCATCTCGGTCGCGCTGGCAATCTGGATCGCTGAGGGAGGAAGCCGTTGGTTGCTGGCCTTCATGGGGGTCTTTCTGGTGGCAACGGCCCTCGTCGGTTACTGACCCTGAAAGGGGCTGACGCTGAGGGTCCTCAGCAAGAGAAATTAGAGGAACTGAAACCTCTGAGAGCCGGTTCCTTCCCGGAGTGACCCAGCCAAAGGCTGGGTGGTGTGCTCACTTGAACCTAGAGGAATTGTTATTTTCAGCTTGAAGTTCAGCCTGCTGTTAGCCAAATAGCTCGTAGCTCATTGTTCATAGCAAAAGCTTTGAGCCATGAGCCATGGGCTAATTTAAGCGAATTTCCTTTTTCAGCTCGGAGCTCAGCCCTTTATGAGCTACGAGCTACGAGCTAACTTGATCGTATAGGAATTTCCATTTTAACAGGAAGGACAGGATTTACCAGATGGACAGTGATGAGAAGATAAACGCGAGACAAGAGGAAAAAGACAAGGGGAAGGAGTGACGATCCCTGTTCCCTGTCCCCTGTAACCTGTTCCCTAACTTGAAAAGAGGCAAATCAGAGGGATGTCGATTCTAAAAGTTGCCCAGCTGGGACATCCGGTATTGAGAAAGGCGGCCGATCTCCTTCCCCTGGAAGAGATCCCCTCTTCAAGGGTCCAGCGGCTTATTGAGAATATGGTCGAGACGATGCGGGAGTATGATGGCGTAGGGCTGGCCGCGCCGCAGGTCCATGAATCCAAGCAGATCATGGTGATCGAGGTGCAGAAGAACCCTCGCTATCCTGGCGCCCCGGAGATTCCCCTGATGGTGTTGATCAATCCCAGGATCACGTTTCCCCCCGAGAAGAAGATGGCAGAGGATTGGGAGGGGTGTCTCAGCGTGACCGATCTTCGTGGTAAGGTCCCCCGCCACATCCAGTTGGAGGTTCAGGCCTACGATCGGGCGGGGAAAGAGGTCAACCTCGTCGCCAGTCTCTTCCTGGCCCGGGTAATTCAGCATGAGTATGATCACTTTGTGGGGAAGGTGTTTCTCGATCGGATGAAAAGCCTTAAAACCCTTTCCTATCTCGCGGAATACCACAGGTACTGGGAGGAGGCGTAACGATGCCCACTCCCCAAAGGGGAGAGGCCCCCCCGAGCGGGGACAGAGCCCCCTCCCCGGGAATTTTAACGTGAAAATGCCCGAGTCTTCCGGGGGCCGTTTTCATTCCCGGGGGCGGCCAACTTCGGTCGGCCATGTCGGTTTCATAAAAGTTTTCTTGTGAAGATGCAAGGGAGGGAATTAAAATTATAATTAGAATATAAGAACAAACCGACATGGCCAAGCAGGGTTTGCCGCCCCTGCGGATGAAAAGGTCCTTCAGAAAGACCCTGGCATTTTAACGGTAAAAATTAGGGAGGGAAAAGAGATGCCGGCTAGAAAATTGAAACAGTTCCTGGATGAAAATAACATCAATTACAAGTCCTACCGGCATGAGGAGGCCTATACCGCCCAGGAATTGGCGGCCGTTCAGCACATCCCAGGGCGAGAGTGGGCCAAATCGGTGATCGTCAAGGTCGGAGAGGACAAATATGTCATGGTGGTGGCACCCGCCCATTACATGATCGATCTCGATCGACTCCAAGCCTTTATCGGGAAAGAGACCTGGTTGGCCACGGAAGAGGAGTTTAAAGGCCTCTTCCCGGACTGCGAGGTCGGGGCCATGCCCCCCTTTGGCAACCTTTACAATCTAGAGGTTTATGCGGACGAGGCGTTGCAGAGGGATGAGTACATCACGTTTAATGCGGGCACCCACGGCGAGAGCATCCGGATGAAATATGCCGATTTCGAGAGGCTGGTCAATCCGAAGCAAGGGAAATTTGGCTCTAAAATGGCGGCCTAAACCGACATGGCCAAGCTAAGTTGGCCGCCCCCGGGCATGAAAGAGGATCCTATTCGTGAGAGGGTCATGGGTCATGAATCGTTCCTCGGGTTCATGATCGATGACCCGCAGCCTTTTGCAGGAGGGAGAGAATGGAACTAACCCGAGAGGATCTGGAGCGGCTATATGATCTCCTCTTGTTGACCCGCACGCTGGACGACCGACTCCGGAGATTATTCCGGCAAGGCCGTTTCGAAGGAACTTACTTCTCAGCCATCGGACAGGAAGCCACCACCGTAGTTCCCACCTACTTGTTGAAAAAGGACGATTTTATCGGCCCCGCCCATCGGGAGATCGGGGCGATGATCACCCGCGGGGTCCCCATTCGGGAGGTCGTGTGCCAGGTCTACGCTCGCAAGGAAAGCCCCGACGGGGGCAAGATGCACCCTTGCACCTTCGGCCACCCCCGCTACCACATCTTGGTCCCCGCCACCTTGATGGCCATGCAGATCCCGGTGGCGGTAGGGGTCGCCCTGGGATACAGGAACCATCGGCGGGATAACCTCGCCGTTACCTTCTTCGGAGAGGGGGCCACCTGCAAAGGGGATTTTCACGAGGCCCTCAACTTCGCCGGAGTCCATAAGTTGCCGGTGGTCTTCATCTGCCAGAACAACTTCTACGCTGAATCGGTCCCCCTGCGGCTCCAGACGGCGGCGGAAGATATCTCGGTGAGGGCCGTAGCCTATGGCTTTCCCGGGGTGAGCGTCGATGGCAATGATGTGCTGAAGGTTTACGAGGCCTGCCGGGAGGCCTTCCAACGGGCCAGGAGCGGCGGAGGTCCCACCCTGATCGAGTGCACGACCTATCGCTGGTATGGCCACTCCGATATCGATCTGGCGCCCTACCGGCCTCAGGAGGAGGTGGAAGCCTGGAAGAAGAAGGACCCCATCCCTCGCTTCAAAAGGTACCTCTTCGAGGAAGGCATCCTCACGGAAGAGAAGGAGGCCGAGATCATCCGCCGGATCGCGGCAGAGATCGATGAGGCGATCGATTATGCCGAGAATAGCCCGCGGCCCGACCCCGAGGACGTGCTGAAAGACGTCTATGCGACCGCTCTTTAAAAGGGATTAATTTTTCGGCTAGGCCCTAACCCCTGCTTCTAAAAGCGAGAAAAAGGAATGAAAGAGGTCACCTACATTCAGGCCATTAACGATGCCCTGCATGAAGAGATGGAGAGGGACCCTTCGGTGATCATCCTGGGAGAAGACGTGGGGATCTATGGAGGGGTTTTTAAGGCCACTTACGGCCTCCTGGAGAAGTTTGGGGAGGAGCGGGTCATCGATACCCCGATCGCCGAGTCTATGATTATTGGGGTTTCCGTGGGAGCGGCCTTGTCCGGATTGCGACCCGTGGCAGAGATCCAGTTCGCCGATTTCATCAGCCCCGCCTTCGACCAACTGGTCCAGCAGGCGGCCAAGCTCCATTGGCGCAACAATGGGGCCTTGAATGTCCCGATGACCGTTCGTTGTCCTTATGGAGGGGGAGTAGGGGGCGGCGTCTACCATTCACAGAGCGTCGAGGCCTGGTTCCAGATCCCCGGGCTGATCGTGGTCTCCCCCTCAACTCCTTACGACGCCAAGGGACTGCTGAAGGCGGCCATCCGGTGTGAAGACCCTGTCCTCTACTTCGAGCATAAGAAGCTTTACCGCTCGATCAAAGAGGAGGTCCCGGAGGAGGAGTATATCGTGCCCATCAGAAAGGCCAGGATCGCCCGGAAGGGAAAGGATGTCACCCTCATCAGTTTCGGCCTGATGCTCTATCGGTCGCTTGAGGCCGCCCTGAAGCTGGCAGAAGAGGGCATCGAGGCGGAGGTCATCGACCTGCGGACCCTCTACCCGATGGACAAGGAGACGATCTTTGACTCCGTGGGCCGAACGCGGAGGGCGGTCGTGATCCACGAGGCCCCTAAAATGGGGGGGATCGGGGGAGAGATCGCAGCCATGTTGGCCGAGGAGCTCTTCTGGAAATTGGATGCCCCGGTGAAGAGGATCGCTGGCCTGGATACCCCTTTCCCTTTTGCTCCTACCATGGAGAACTACTACCTGCCCAGCACCGAAAAGATCGTGCAGGGGGTCAGGGAGACCTGCGAGGCGTGAGGGCCAGAGGGCACGATCGAGAATCACCTTCCCCCAAGGCCGCAAAATCATCACAAACTAGCCAAGAGATCAAGGAGAATCCCTATGCCGGTTGTGGTTGTGGTTCCCCCGCTGGGGGAAAGCGTGGTGGAGGCTACGGTAACGAAGTGGCTGAAAAAGGAAGGCGAGAGGGTCGAGCGGGATGAGCCGGTGGCGGAGTTGGAGACGGAGAAGATCAGCGTGGAGGTCACGGCCTTTAAGGGGGGGACGCTGGCAAAGATCATCGTGCTAGAGGGGGAAAAGGTCCAGATCGGGCAGAAGTTGGGCATCATCGCGTTAGAAGGGGAGGAGATCTCTCAAGAAGAGATGGAGAGGCTGGCGGCCCTCGAAAGAGAGGAGATCGAAAAGAAGGCGCCGGAGAGGGTCGAGAGGGCCCCTGCAGGGAGGGAGATCGAGGAGATCAAGGCCTCCCCGGCGGCCAGAAGGCTGGCCAAAGAGCGCGGGGTAGACCTCCGGGAGATCACCCGAGAAAGGGCCGGTGGCCGGATTACCGAAAAGGACGTCCTGGAATACCTGGAGAAGGAACGCCCTGCACCGGGGAAACGCCCCCCAGCCGTCGCGGAAGGGCTGGAAGAAAGGGTCCCACTCAGCCCCATGCGCAGGCGCATTGCGGAGCATATGGTGATGAGCAAGCGCGTTTCCCCCCACGTGACCACGGTAGACGAGGCCGATATGAGCGCGGTACAGGGACTGATAGAACGATATCGGCCTCTGGTGGAGGAGCGGTATGGCACCCATCTCACTTACCTGCCCTTTATCATTCGGGCCGCCGTGAATGCCCTGAAGGAGTATCCTGCCGCCAACAGTTCGATCGAAGGCGAAGAGATCGTTCTCAAGCGATATTACCATATTGGAGTGGCCGTGGCGGTGGAAGAGGGGCTGATCGTACCGGTCATCAAAAGGGCCGATAAGAAAGGGATCGTGGAGCTATCCCGGGAGCTGGAAGGCCTGGCCCTCCGCGCTCGGGAACGGAAGCTAACCCCGGACGAGGTCGTGGGGAGCACCTTCAGTATCACCAACGCTGGGGTCTTTGGCGCCCTCCTCTCCACGCCGATCATTAACCAGCCCAACGTGGCCATTCTGGGAGTCCATAAGGTGGTGGAAAGGCCGGTAGTCCGGAAGGGAGAGCTGGTCGTGCGCCCTCTCATGTACCTGTGTCTCTCCTTCGATCATCGGGCCATCGATGGCCGGGAGGCCGTCTTGTTCCTGGGCAGAGTCCGAGAGTACCTCGAGGAGCCCGACCTGCTGCTCCTGGAGGGATAACTCGAAGGCATAGGAGTTTCCTTTTTAGACAGGATTTACGGGAAAGTGTTAAGTTTCAGGTTTTAAGTGTTAAGCAAGGAACCTAAAACTTAACACCTAAAACTTAAAACTTAGCTTGACAACATTCAGTTCGAAGAGGAAACGAACCATGAGGGATCTCAGATTGAAGTCGTGGGGGCTCTTTCTATGGATTGCCTGCCTGCTTTCGGGCTGTGCCTTCGTATCGGTCTCCTTGCAAGAGAAGGTCAGGCCGCTGGAGGAAACGGTGCTCTCCGGAGAGGGAAAAGATAAGGTGTTGCTGATCTCCATTGGGGGGGTGATTGGAGGAGTTGAGCCGACCCCCCTTCGCCTGGTTCGTCCTTCCCGCAGGCCGGATATGCTGTCTGAGGTCAAAGAACAGCTGGAGAAGGCATCCGATGACCATCGCGTGAAGGCCTTGATCCTTCGAATTAACAGCCCGGGAGGGGGGGTCACTGCCTCGGATACCCTCTTTCATGAGGTGATGGAGCTCAAGCGCAAAACGAACGCGAAGGTGGTGGCCAGCATCCAAGATATCGGGACCTCTGGCGCCTATTACATTGCCCTGGCGGGAGACAAGATCGTGGCCCACCCCACGGCGATCACGGGAAGCATCGGGGTCCTGACGCTGAGATTCAACGCCCAGAAGTTGCTGGAGAAGATCGGAGTGGATGCGAGCGTCATTCAGTCCGGGAAGAGAAAGGATGTAGGCTTGCCGTTCCGACCCCTCTCCTCTGAGGAAAGGGAGATGCTGCAGGGGATCGTCAACAACTTCTATGAACGTTTCGTGGGGCTGGTGGTGGAAAGGCGAAAAAAAGGGATCAGCCTGGAGCAGGCGAGAAAGATCGCCGATGGCCGGATCTTAGGCAGCAAAGAGGCCAAGGAGCTGGGTCTGATCGATGAGGTGGGTTACCTGGACGAAGCGATCGATCTGGCCAAGAAGGAGGCTGGCCTTCAAAAAGCCCGGGTGGTGGCCTATCACCGGCCGGGGGAATATCTCAACAACATCTATTCCATGGCTCCCGGAGGAGGAATGGAGAAGATGGCGCCATGGGGAGGATTCCGAGGGGTTGACCTCTTGGGACAGGGCCCCCCTTCTCTCAGTGGGGCCCCGATCCCTGGTCTTGAGGATATCCTTGGCGACCCAGGCCCCACGTTTCTTTACCTGTGGATGCCTTGAGGCCCCGGCCTCTTATGCTTCTCCGACGAGCACCTCTTCTTCTTCTCCGACGAGCACCTCTTCTTCTTCTCCGACGAGCACCTCTTCTTCTGCCAGCTCAAAGGCGCTCTGCTCTCGTGGTTGGCAAACCTCGAAAACTGGGCAATGGATGTGATGATGGGTCTGGCAGTAAGTTTTCTCGTCTCCAACGGAAGGAATCATCAGTTCAGGATAAGCAATACAGTAGGCCCTCACCCAGTTTCTGCGCATAGGCTGCTCCACCCGGTTATAATACGGACATCTCATCTTTCTAGCCTCCCTGTGATCCTAAGGACCTTCCTGTCGGAAGTTGCCGTCTACTTCCAGAGAGCCTCCAACGCAAATTCGGAAATCCTCTTCCGGAAAATCGGCAAAAGTTTTCGTCCCTCCGGGCTCCTTTCGAGAATGCCCCTTCCCTTCCTGGACCTTCTCGAGAAAAAGCGTTCCCCAAAGGGATGCCAGGTACTCGGGCAACTCCCGCTCCAAATGGGTTCGCAGCTTCTTCAGGAGCTTTTTCTCCGTCTGCCGCACCGTCTCCCGGCTGACCCCATACTTCTCTCCGATCTCCTGCAAGGTCACCGGGGTCTCGGCCAGCAAGCGCTGCTTCAGGATGTGTCTCTCCCGGGGGCCTATGGCCTCCGAAAAGCACTGGATCTTCTCGCAGAAGAGCTTATCGAGCTCCTCCTCCTCCAGCCTCTCATCCGGAGGGGGATCGGAGCTGGGGAGGCGGTCGGCATAGGTTCGATTCGATTCCCCATCGAGAGGGGCATCCAGGGAGATATCCTCGTTGGAGAGGTACTTGTCCAGATCGATGACATCGCCCTCTTTGACGTGAAGGCGCTCCGCCAGGGCCTTGGCGCCATAACCGTTCCCTTCCGCCTCCAGCCGCTCTTTCTCCTTCTTCAGGTTGTAGAAGAGCTTCCTGCGGGCGTTGGAGGTGCCCACCTTCACCAGCTTCCCATTGTCCAGGATGAACTTGAGGATATAGGCCCGAATCCACCAGGCCGCATAGGTCGAGAGGCGCAATCCCCGGTAAGGATCGAAGCGCTTGATCGCCTCCATCAGGCCGATGTTGCCCTCCTGGATCAGGTCCTGGAGGTTGTTATGAACCTGACGGTAGCGCATGGCGATCTTGACCACCAGGAGGAGATGAGAGGTCACCAACCGGTGGGCCGCCTCGGGCTCCCTTCTTTCTTGGTAAAGGACGGCCAACCTGAACTCCTCCTCTTTGATGAGAGAGGAGAAATGGCGAATCTCGGCCAGATACTTCCTCAAGGAATCGAAGGTGGCCAGGGTGGGTTCGGGGGCTTCTTTCTTCCGGACGGCTTTCGCCCCTGTCGCCACGATAGCTACGAAAGGATCTTCTTCGCAATCGGTTGGATCAATTTCCCATGCCCCATCGCTGAAATCCTCAGGGGGCACGAGATCAGGCTCGAGGTACTCTAACAATCGCGTTCCCTCCTAGGAAAAGGGTTGAAGGGGATGATTCGGACCAAACCAACACTCCCTTAAAAAGCAATAATCGTGCCAGCAATGGACCCGGCACGAGGGCATGCCGCCAGAGTCCCTTAGTACAACTCCACGTAAAAGGGTGCCCGGTTAGAGATTGCTTCGCTTCGCTCGCAATGACAAAATCAGGTCATTGCGAGCGAAGCGAAGCAATCTCACCCCTTTGAGCACTGAATTCTGTGGGGTTGTACTTAGGTTTTTTGGGTCCCCCCGGTTCCATGGCCACCCAGACATCCGGTTTGGTAATATTTACATCCCCAGCTTCCGGTTGGATGTATTTTTGGGAGGCCACCTTCGGCTTCCATATTTCGGATTTCACACGAAAGACATTCTTCTATTTGTGATAATCTCGGAAGTAAAGAGACGTGAGCTAAAGATATTGGCCGATCACTTGCATGATGCGCTTGGCCTGCTGACCGTATCCGTAGACATTGGCGTAGGCGGCTGGTATGATCAGGGTAGAAAGATCGCTGCGGCGCTGGCGGTTGCCCTCTCGATCCGTCAGCCAGGGACTGGGCCAGACGTTGATCAATTTCCCAAAGATGTCGGCCCCCGCCGGGCTATTCTGGTAAACCTTGGAGCCATCATGATCCGGATCATAATTAACGATCCCCCGCCAACGGTCCGAGGCGGCGGCCCGTTGGAAGACCTCCCGCAGCCGCTCTCGGCTCATCCCTTGAGCCCATTGGACCTGGAGCAACATCACCAGGAGGGAGGATTTTTCGACCGGGGCCCGCACGGAGAAAGCGTCCACGGCATCGCCAATGCCAGGGAAGAAGCCCTGACGGGTCAGGATGTCCTTGATCCCGGTGGAAGTCAGGATCAAGTTGTTCAGGATGGCCTCTTCTTTGGGGTCAGAGCCCTTGTCCCCCACCTGCTGGGAATTGGTCTTGGAGTGCGCCGTAACGATCAGGGCCCCCACGATCGCCCCCTTGCCCAGCTCCTCCTCCACGATGGCCGCGATGGGCACCCCGCAGTTGCCCGTGCAGGAGGCCAGGGCCACGATCTTGTGTAGGGAAGGGTTGAAAAGATGGTGGTTGAAGCCCGGGATGATGGTGATATCGGATGCCTGACTGGTGGAGCTGACCACGATATGCCTGGCCCCAGCCTTGAGGAAAGGAGTGAGCAGCTCTCTCTCCTTGAGCAGTCCCCCGGCCGTGAAAAAGACCACGTCCACATCGTCCCGCAGCTTGGCCGCGGCCTCTTTGGGGTCTTCCGCCAAAGTCACCTGCATCTCCTGGTGGCGGCGCACCTTCACGAGCTTGCTCGTCGGGGAGATCGCGCCATTCAAAAGGTTCCGCAGAGCTATGGGCTCGCCGTCGATCTCGATCTCTCCCTCAAGGTCGATCTCCTCCCGGACACAGACCGTATGGCCGTGGGCATGGACCATATCCTTTCCCAAGAAAAGGCTCTTGTACATCCGGGCCCGAAGGTCCTCCGCATCGACCTGTAAGTTGAAGAGCTGGACGACCTCTACCTTGTCCTGCTGCATCAGGCCGGCGATGAACCCCACGCCCACCTCTCCCACGCCATAAACGGCCACTTTGACCCTGCGGGAGGGAGGCACAATCCCGGGGACGATTTGGGCGGAGGGGCGGAGGCGCGGAGGAGCAGAGGGGCCAAGGAGGGGTGCGGAGGAGCGCAGGGACTGGGGAAGGTTTTCCCCTGCCCCCTTGCTCCCTTGCTCCCTTGCTCCCCTACCCCCCAGCTTCCTGTGCCATTTTTCCATCAGGTCCAAAAAGTCCGGCGAAGCGCTGGAACGACCCACCAGGAATCCGGCCCAGTTCTCCCCGGAGAAGGCGCGGGTGGGCTGATCCAGGTTCCAGACCTGTTGGATGGTCTCAGAATTCACGCCCCCGCCATAGAGCAGCCGCCCCTTTGCAGCCACCCCTTCCAAACCATGCCTGGCCAGTATCCGCTGGATTAGCGAGAAGCCGGACCGGATGGAATCCATATCGGCAGGTTTGTCCAATCCAATGACGTGCCCCGGCTCATAGGCGATCGTCAGGTCTCCCCCCAGAAGCAGCTCTGCGGACAGCCCCTCCAGTGCGGGTATGATCTCCCCCTCCAGGGCCTTTTCCCTTTGGGATTCGGAATCCGTTCGCGTCTCCTTGGGCTCCCCACAGCACAGAATGGGGACGATGCCGTAATCCAGGGCGGTCATGATCTGCCGATTGATCCGAGGTCCTTCGCCAAACTCGTCCCTGGCCTCCCGGTGTCCAATGATGCCATAAAGGACGCCGGCCTCCCGCAGGAGAACCGGGCTGGTACCGCCGGTGTGCGGCCCGTCCGATTCCCAGGGGACCCTCTGGCTCCCTAAGGCGACCCGGCTCCCGGCAAAGATCTCTCCGACCTCAAAGAGCATCTCCGGTACGGGTGCATAGCCGACTTTCATCTCCTTCAGCCCATCCGCCGCCTTGACCACGCCGCGGGCGTGGTTCAATATCTCCTCCCGCCGGACCTGCTCCGCCTTGGCGTTGCCAATCAACCACCAGCGAGCAAATCGGTGCGCCATATCCTATCTCCTCTTCATAGATTCAGCCACCTTGGGATTGCCCATCAGCTACCAGCCAGCCAATCAGTGCGCGATCTCTTGGCTCCCCTTCCGGTTCAATTCAAACTGGTACCTCCCGAGGATCTTATCCTCCAGCATCCGGCGGGTCCTGCTGTCAAGCGGGTGAGCGGTATCCACAAACGTGCCATCCTTTCGCTTCTTGCTGGGCATGGCCACGAACAGCCCCCGGTGTCCCTTGACAACCTTGATGTCTCGGACTACGAAACAATCATCCAGGGTTATGGTAACAAAGGCCTTTAGCTTGTCTTCGTCAATTGGGTAAACTTGAACTTCCGTGATTTCCATCTTCAAAACCTCCTCTATTAGGCCAAAACCCCGACGAAATCCTGTTGTCCCACTTCTTGCGCAGGACCCTGTCCCCAAGCGAAAAAATGCCTCCTCCCCCCTCCAGCTCCCCATTCCAGGAGAGCCCACGCTCCTCGATATCAAGCAATCTCCGTACCAGCGGTGGGCTTGGGCGGCGTATCTTTTCAAAAATCCGGGGCTACCCGTTCAACCCCTATCCCTAACCCATTGAAAATTATGAAATCTTCTGGAGGAATTTTCGGTTTTGCGCCGATTAATACCAAAATAGGCTCTACCCTTTTCATGCGCTTGGGTGTCCCAAAGGGGCATGGGTGATTATTGAGAAGGTACTGGGCGACGGCGATGCAACGCGCCTAGTCCCAAACCTCCGTTTAATGGTTTCGGAAATTTTGTTCCCAAAAATCGGAATCTCGAAACAAATCGGAATCCCGTCTCCGAATCACCCCCTACCCCTTACACATAAGCAGCAACTATCTCATGGACCTGACGCCCGTGGGCCTCACAGATCGAGAGGGAGGAAGGAAGAAAGGGATTAAGGGGAGGCCGTTTGTCTCGGAGGGATCGAAGACCTCGACCCGGTTCTTTCCATGGCGCTTGGCGGAATACATCGCCAGGTCGGCCCTCTCGATCAGAAGCTTTTTCTCTGAAGCGTCCCGGGGATAGGAAGCGATGCCGATGCTCAGTGTCAGCCCCTCTCCCCAATCCTTCGGATTGCCCCGGAAGTGCTCCTCCACCCTCGCCCGCAGCCTTTCTGCCAACACCATGGCCTCGTCGCTGCCGATCCCCGGCAGGATCAGGACAAACTCATCTCCCCCATAGCGACAAGCGACATCGGAGGCCCGCTTGGAGTCTAGGATGATGCGGGCAATCTCCTTGAGCCCCAGGTCCCCGGCCAGATGGCCTTTCGTATCGTTCAGCTCTTTTAATCCGTCCAGGTCGCCGAAGATCAGGGAGAACTCGGACTGGGATCGGTCCGCCCGGGCAAGCTCCTCCTCCAGCCGGAGGAGAAAATAGCGGTGGTTGTAAAGCGAAGTCAGCTCGTCCACCATGGCCATCTCCCTGGCCTCGTCAACCTGACGGGTCTCCTCCTCGACGACAGCCTCGACCATCCGGTTGAAGGAATTGGCCAAGCCCTGCAGCTCGGAGGTGCTCCCCCCCTCGATTCGTTTTACCAGCTTCCCTTCCACCACGGCATGGGGGTCCTTGATCGTGTCCATCATCCGCCGGATGGGCTTCAAGACCGCCAGGTAAAGGGTCGAGGAGGTGCTGATGACCAACACCACCACGATCAATAAGAGCATCCCCCCCAGGTAGAGGCGGAGCTGGCTGAGCCACTGGCGCACCACGTTGATATTCTGGTAGATCTCGATGACGCCGACCTGCTTCCCATAGTTGGGCAGTTTCTCGTTGAGGCAGATCATGGGCAGATGGACCTCGATCACATCGTGGTTGAGGAGGGTGCCTGCCTTGCCGTGGAGGCGGTCCGCCCGGGCGCCATAGACCACCTGGGAGACCACCTGGCCCCGGAGGGCCTTCTGCACCTGGGGGACCGAGGAGCCATCCTCGCCCATCAGCGCCTTCTCCGTCGAGTAGATCACCTGGCCGGTCTGGCTGAAGAAGTTCACCCGCTCTACCTGGAAATGACGCATGCTGCCATGGATCATCTTGTCCATCTCTTCCAGGGGGTCCAGGGGATTGAAGGCCTCCTTTTCGATCTCATAGCGCGGGTTAAAGTAGCGCTCGTAAAATTCCCGGTTGATGTGCCTTCCCACCTCGATGGCCCGTTGGAAGAAATAGTCGATGAGGATCCTCTCGGTCAACCGCTCGGCCAGGACAGTCAGGAGGATCCCCAAGACCAGGGGAAAGAGGATCAACGGAACGAGAACCTTCAGAGAAAGACTCTTCATTACAATCTCTCCTTCTCCTAAAGGTCGCACTGCTCAGGGGGATGGGAGTCGGAATCTAAAGGGGGAAGGCTCACAGGACCCCGCATCTCACATAGGAAAAACGATTCTCACGGGCTATCCCTTGTGCGGCCCCCTCGATGACCTGAATCAATGCAGGCCCTAAAGGAACAACCTTCTCACAAGATCTATGGGCAATAAGCATGCCAGCGGCGGACCTCACACAATGGCCTGTCGCTATAGCCCATCAACCCTTGAATGATCAGAGGTTACGGCATTTGTCGTTGAAGGAAGGGAGATGGCTGTTGGCCGCAGGTGTCACATCGGCAAGACAGCCCTGCGCGTCGCCCTCCACCAACAGCCTGGTCGAGGAGAGATCGTCCGGATTTGCCTTCTCGGAGTCCTTGGGCAACGTGGTCTGCCTGCCCAGGAGCACCGGTCAAGGCCACACAGCATATGCGTTTCCAGCTTTGGGCTTATCCTCCAGCACGCGAGGGAGCGTAGATGACCGCTTTCACAAATGGGTGACAGATAAAGGCCCTATTCACACGGATGTGACACTCAAGGGTCTCGTAAGTCGGGAGAGGGATAGGAGGAAAAAGGGGGAATTACGACTTCATGGGTGTCAACTTAATGTTAGAGGCTGGGAGCGCGGCCATCTCCGGATCAAGCCCGGGGCAGGCTTGGCCGCTCTTTGCGGGCGGGACGCCCGCGCCCTCGGGGTATTGAGTTGACACAAATGGTTACGATTTAGCCAGGCCGTTCTCTTGGCCGGCCGCGGGGACTTCCATGGGCAGCCTTATCGTGAAGCGCGTGCCCTGGCCCGGCTCGCTCTCCACCTCGATCTCACCCCCGTGGCTCCGGACGAGCCCCATGCAGATCGAAAGCCCCAGGCCGGTCCCCCGACCCTCCTCCTTCGTGGTGAAGAAGGGCTGGAAGATCTTCTCTCGGTTCCCCTCAGGGATTCCGGTCCCCGTATCCTCCACCACGACGGCGATCCCCGGCCTTCCGTCGGAAAACCGCTTCGGCTCGCTACGGGTGGAGATCCCCAGCCGCCCCCCCCTGGGGCATGGCGTCCAGGGCGTTGAGGAAAAGGTTCAAGAAGACCTGCTCGATCTCGTTGCCATTGGCTTTTATCAGGGGCACCGGATCGGAGAGGTGCTCCTCCAACTGGACTCCGGCCATCCTGGCGCGGTGCTCCACCATGGACAGGGCCTTGCGAATCGGGATCCGGACATCCAGAGGGGTGCGCATGGCGGCAGAGGGGCGGCAGTAGGTAAGGAGCCCCTGGGCGATGCGGGCGACCCGGTCGGAGAGGTTGATGATCTTGGCCAGTTCCTGGGCGGTCTTCGCGGACATGCCGTCCCGGTGATCCAACAAAAGCAGCCGCGCCTTGGCGCCGAGGATGGCGATGGGGTTGTTGACCTCGTGGGCGACCTGTCCGGCCAGCTCGCCCACGGCCGCCATCTTGCCGGCTTGCAGGATCTGGGCCTGGATCTGCTTCTGCTCGGTGATCTCCTGGACCATGGGGCGAAGGGTCACCACGGTCTCATCTTTCAGCACCGCATGCTTTGGGTAATCCTCCAACATGGCCTCTTCCCTTTCAATCCCCCAATGCCGCTTTAAGGCACCCAAGCCCATGAAAATGGGTTAGGGTGCTCCCTATCCCCTGAGGGGGGGTGAGCAGACATTTTCGGGTTAATTCTCCCCGATTCCATCCCGGTCGGAAGTGACCTTCAGAATTATCAGGAAGAAAACTTCCGATCCCTGCTCAATGGGCAGAGTTAAAGCAAAGTGTAGCAGACGTTCGCTTCCGCATCCCCACCCTCTCGACCCATCGCTTGCCTGGCGCGGTAGACCGGGCATTTAAGGTAGCCGTTGTCTCTCGCGCAATATTTCTTCTCCTCCATGATGGAAGGAACCATGATCCCCTGAGTCGGATATCCGGTGCAATAGCCCCGGACGCCCCGCTGGGCCATTGCTTTGTTGACCTTCTCGTAATACGGGCAGTTCATCTTCCTACCCCCATACTTCAGTCCTCTATGGTCTTCCCCTTCAGGCCCCTCTCCACCGCCTCCTCGATCTGACGGATATCGAGAGGTTTCTTGAGGATTTCACGGGCTCCAGCTGCCAGGAGCTCTCCTTCGACTTCAGCTCCCGTCATCGCGATCATCGGCAGGGAGGGGCACAGCCGCTGGAGGGTACGGATCAGCTCCGCCCCCTGCATCTCCGGCATGTGCTGGTCGGTGATCAAGAGGGCATCCCTGGCCTCGTCGAAGGAGGCCAGGGTACTATCCAAAGACCTTCCGTTAGAATATGTCTCCTGTGCCATCGTGCCCCCCTTTGCGAGAGAGCTCCCAGCTGTTATCAATAATATAAAAGCAATACACGTGCCAAAGGCGGACCTGCAGCGATGCCCTATCGATGGATAAAGCCCTATTTATGCGGAGGAGACATGTTATGGCCTCGTGGTCTGGAAGAGGGAAAGGATGGATACTGCCAGTGAACCTAGTGAACCCATCGAAACCTTGTAGGGGCGACCCGGCGGGTCGCCCCTACCGTTTATTGGACATGTTCAGGGTGTTCGGTGGCAGTACAGAGAGGGAAAGGATGGGAAAGGTGGGCGTTAAGCTCGGAAGTCTTGGGGGTTCAGTTCGTACTTCTTCAGCAGGCGGTACAGCGTTCCCCTGGGAAGCCGGGCCTCGCGCGCGGCCCGGGAGACATCGCCCAGGGCGGCCCTCAAGAGGTTGGCCAGATACTCCTTTTCAAAGACCGCCATACGCTGTTCCCGGAGCTGGAAAAACCCCCCGCGATCTGCGATCGATCGATCGCCGGCGTGGATGACCACCTCGTCGGGCAGATCCTCCAGCGAGAGCACCGAATGACGGATCATCGTCAGGGCCCGCTTGAGGACATTTTGGAGCTCGCGCACGTTCCCCGGCCACGGATAACGCGATAAGACCTCCAGAACCTCCGGGTCCACTTCCATGGCCACCTTCTCCATCTTCCGGGCATATTGCTCGAAGAAGTGCGCCACGAGAAGCGGAATGTCTTCCCTCCGCTCTCGCAGCGGGGGAAGGTCGATCCGCGCCACGTTGATCCGGTAATAGAAGTCGTCGCGCAGGCGCCCATCGCGCATCTCGGCAGCCGGGTCACGATTGCTGGCAGCCACGACCCGGACATCCACTTCGATCTCCTCTTTGCCGCCCACACGTCGGATCTTCCGCTCTTGCAGGACCCGCAGGAGTTTGGCCTGGAGTCGCAGAGGAAGCCCCACTACCTCGTCGAGGAAAAAGGTGCCCTGGTTGGCAAACTCCAGAAGCCCCAGGCTCCGTGTGTGAGCCCCCGTGAAGGCTCCCCGCTCGTGGCCGAAGAACTCCGATTCGAGGAGGTCCTCCGGGATGGCCCCGCAGTCCACCGGCACGAAAGGGGCCTTCTTCCGAGGACTTCGTTGATGGATGCTGCGCGCCACCAACTCCTTGCCCGTCCCGGTCTCCCCGACGATCAAGACGTCTGCGTCGGTTTCGGCGATCCGCTGGATGGCCTCGAAGACGACCTGCATCGCCGCGCTCTTCCCGACAATCTCGCCGAAGGAATAGGCCCGCTCCACCTGTCGCTGGAGCAGGTGTTTCTCCTCGCGAAGCCGTTTTTCCTCCAGCAGGCGGCGAACGGTTGCCAGGAGATTATCGGGAAGAAAGGGCTTGGTGATGTAGTCTGCCGCGCCGAGCTTCATGCTCTCTACGGCGGTCTCCACCGTCGGAAACGCGGTCAGCATGAGTACGGCCAGGTTTGGGTCGTGCCAACGGGCGATCCGGAGGAGCTCCACCCCATCCACGCCGGGCATGCAGATGTCCGCGATCAGGAGGTCGAGGCTTTCCGAGGAAAGCCGCTCGGCGGCGCGGCGACTCTGGCTCTCCAGGAGGATCTCTGTCTCCGGCAGCTTGCGCAGGGTATCCGCGCAGACCTCTAACATGCCCTCTTCATCGTCCACGACGAGGATGCGCGCCTTAGCCATACGGACTCTCCTGGCCGACCGCGGTGATCTCCATGGGCAGCCTTACCGTGAAGCGCGTGCCCTGGCCCGGCTCGCTTTCCACCTTGATCTTGCCCCCGTGGCTCCGGACGAGCCCCATGCAGATCGAAAGCCCCAGGCCGGTCCCCTGCCCCTCCTCCTTCGTGGTGAAGAAGGGCTGGAAGATCTTCTCTCGGTTCCCCTCAGGGATTCCGGTCCCCGTATCCTCCACCACAACCGCGATCGCCGGCCTTCCGTCGGAAAGCCCCTCCGGCTCGCTGCGGGTGGAGATCCCCAGCCGCCCCCCCTGAGGCATGGCGTCCAGGGCGTTGAGGAAAAGGTTCAAGAAGACCTGCTCGATCTCGTTGCCATTGGCCTTTACCAGGGGCACCGGATCGGAGAGGTGCTCCTCCAACTGGACTCCGGCTGGTCGATGTTGCCTTCCCGGTCCCGGAGTGGGGCGGTCATCACCTGGAAGACACGTTGACCTCGGCCCACAGGGGATAAGCCGGGTAGTCCATCCCTTGTCCCGGGGAGGGTGCGCTCCGTGACCCGCAAGAGGCCGTCCTGCAGGGTCTGTTGCGCTGGAGAGTCTTCGCAAACAACCTCCTGAAGAGGGAGGAAATCATCGAGGTCCGTCTCCGTCTCGAAGCAAACACAGCTGGGTATCTCACAAGCAGCCCCCTGAGGCAGGAGAGAATTGGTGTCCGTGCTGGGCACAAACCACTGCATCCATCGATCGTTGATCCAGAAGGGCCGAAGCTCCCGGTCCACCACACAAAGGCCGGTGCCGGTTGCATCCAGGGCCTGCTCCAAGAGCTGGCGCTCTGCCAGTGCACGGTCCGCCATCTTTTCCAGCTGACGCTCGTAGGACCGCACCTGATCGGCCAGGGTCGTGACAAAGTAAGCGCTGAAGGAAAGGATCGCCCACAGGAGACTCACCCGGCTGGCTACATAGAGGGCATCGTGCGCGGGATCCAGCCCCCCTGTTTTCCCATGGGGAAGGATGAGCAGGTTATAGTGTCCCAGCAGGTCGGCCCATTCCCCCCATGCCAGCAGGGCGAACAAGGCACTGGCGGCCGTGGCGACCGCATAGCACTGCGCTCGGGGGAGGAGGATGCCCGCAATGATTACCTCAAAGAGCATCAGCACGTAGAGGAGGTTTTCGCTTCCCCCTGAGAAGTGTAAGAGCAGGGTGAGCAACCCGAGATCGACATATACCTGCAACGGCAACAGATGGCGAGTCCATCTCCTCCGGTGAACGAGGAGTAGGCAGAAGGCATTGAACCCGGCCAGGGCGGCAATCGTCAGCAGGAGGGGCCACCACGCCTCCGGAGGAAGAAGGTCCGCGACCTTCACGGTAACGAAGGTCAGGCTCACCGCAATCAGCACGGCAATCCAACGAACCTGGATGAACCACCGTGCGTATTGTTCGATCCTTTCCTCCTCGCTCAACGGATCTCCGGGCAACCATTCTTCCCCGGATGGGCTGGCGGCCAGTAAGGGCGGTGAAGCCCTAAATGCCGACCAAGCCCTCTGAATGGCAGCACAAAGAGAGCCAGCGAAGCCTCTCGGGATATGAAGTAGGATGTAAAATGTCTGGCTAGCCCGCATTTCCCCAAAACCGCCGAAACCAATTAGAGTGGGTCATCCCTCCGGATGAAAATACGCAACAGAAACGATTGTTACACCTTAGATCTCATTTATCTTGATCGTATAGGAATTTCCATTTTCAGCTTGAAGTTCAGGCTGCTACGAGCTATGAGCTATGAGCTAACTTGTTTGTGCCACTCTTGGGCCAGATAGGGATTCCACATCGCCCCGGTACAAGATTGGACCGCATCGGCCCCTAGGGCCAGGTAGCGCTCGATATCCCGTGGGGTCATTACCCCTCCTACCCCGACCAGGACGAAGTCGTATCTTTCCCTCTTTCGGATCTCTGCCACTTTCCCAACGAAGTCCAGGCCGCAGCGCCTGATTCCGGCCCCACAGATTCCGCTCTCGCTCCTCCCCGGCAAGACCTCCTCTCCGTCCGGCCCCGCCACGGGGAGCTTGACGGAGTTGATCCCCACGATGCCTTGCACGAAGGGGGCATTGGCATGCACGACCGCATCCAACGGCTCGTCGTGGGGGAAGTACCCCACCTTGAGGAACAGGGGCGTCCCTCTCAGGGCCCTCTGGACCCGCCCGCTGATGTGGGAAGAGGTCTCGGGGTCGGCATATAAGGCCCCCTCTTTGGATGAGCTATTGGGACAGGAGTAGTTGAGCTCGATAATGTCCGCCCTGGCCTCCTGAGCCAGCATGGCACAGCGCACATAGTCCTCTGTCAGGCCGGAAAGGCCCTCGCGAGGATCGGAAGAGCCCACCACGCTGGCGATCAGGATTTGTCCTTTCTGGAGGAGAGATTTGCTCCGTTCCATATCGGCTTGCCAGACTGACGGGTCTCGTGAGGGCATCCCAAAGGAGTTGGTGATGGTGATCTCTTCGAGATGTCGCGGCTGGAGCTGGAGGCGGGCTCGAAGCCTCGGAGGAAGGGCCCCGGGGCTTAACTGCCAAACCGGAGGGCCTTCTTCCTCTCCGATCAAGGAGCGAAGCATCTGCTGGCCACCTTGGGCTTGCTCCTCTAACAAAGCGCTGGCTCGGCGTCTTCCTTCAGGCAAGGGAGCTCTTCCAGGAGGTCCGGGGCTTGCCTCTTCGAAGTCTTCCGGTCCCACAAAGAGGCAATTGGGGAAGGGCAGGCTTTCCTGCCTCCGGGTCCGGACGGTCTTGTAAGTCAAGAGGTCGAAGCCCAGCCTGGCGTAAAGGGAGATCCATCGGGAATCCAGCAGGAGGCCTGCCGGGATACCGAAGGGAGAGCCCAGCTCGAAATCGAGGAGCCGGCAAGGCCGGGGAAGGGCCTCTCGCAGCGGAGGAAGCTCCCCTTCAAAGCCGGGTCCCCGCTCCAGGTTCTCCCGATAAGTGCTGGAGAAATCGTAGGTGGAAGACAAGCCCTTGCGCATCAAATAAAGCCTTTATGTTCCGTTGTACCATTTGTGTCAACTTAAGATTGGTGCTGCGAAAGCGGCCATCCCCGGATCAACCCCGGGCAGGCTTGGCCGCTCTTTGCGGGCGGGGTGCCCGCGTTCTCAGGAGGGTTAAGTTTACGCAAATGTCCATTGTACTCTCAGCGGCGTAACCACCTTTGTTGCCCTTAGGCTCGGAGTGTAGCACTACCGGAGGAAAAATGCAAAGAAACTTGGCTATTGAACTTCGGGGGAGGGTCTGGTATCCTTGGAAAGCCTGATCTTTAGTGCCTCATGGTTTAATGCGGATAACTGCCTCTCGCAATGACTTTGCAATGATTGTTAGATTTCCCCATAGCTACCGATTTTAGGCGGGGTTGTCTAAGAGGGTGTGTGGAAAGTCCCACGTAATCTGGAGATTGCCACGCTTTGCTCGCAATGACGCTGAATTCCGTCATTGCGAGGAGTTTCGCATAAATCATGCTCATCGAGGAAAGCTTCACGGTCAAGAAGGGTATCGAAGGGGTTTGGGTCTTCCTACGCGACATCGAAAGGGCCGGCCGTTGCATTCCCGGCTGCGATGGGATAGAGATATTGGATGGGCGCACGTTCTATGTGACGGTCAAGGCCAAGGTCTCTTACATTCCCGTTACGTTCCGGGTGAAAACGGTGGTGGAGGAGGAGAATCCACCAACCCGGCTCTCTTCGACCAGCAAGGGAGAAGAAAAGGGCAAGGCGGGCTACTTGAGCCAGAAGAATACCTTGGAGCTGCGGGCCCTCTCGGCCAGCGAGACGGAGATCTGCTATCGAAGCGAGGTGAGCATCACGGGGAGGCTGGCTACTTTCGGCCAGCGGGTGATCCGGGCCAAGTCCAGGGAACTGGCCGAGGAGTTCGCTCGGAACATCAAGGCCCGCCTGGAAGGGACGGCGGAGGTCCCCCCGGAAGAGACAGCGGGAGGGCAGGGCAGGGGAATCCTGGGCCGGCTGCTCGCCTGGATCCAAGGGCAGTGGAAGCGGCTCTCGTGCAAGGGAAGGTTTAACTAGATCGTATAATTTCCATTAAAATATAGAGTTCGAGAAACTGGCCTGAGAACTTACATGAAAAAAGAGCCGCAAGATGAGATAAATCCAGGGAAAAGAGTAAAGAACGGCTACGTCG
>JACOWJ010000037.1 GCA_016176845.1 Nitrospinota bacterium | reverse complement strand
GATCCCAATGGCGCCACTGGCAGAGGGGTCTGCCTGAATGGAGAGGCACCCGAAGGGGCAGATGTTCACACAATACTCGCAGCCGTTGCAATTTTCCGGAAAAAACAAGCTGGCCTTGGGCATGTTCTTGGGCAATACCCGGACGCAGGACTGGCCGAAGCCGTCAAGTATGGCCGAAGAAGGGCAATAGCGGCCACACACCCCACACTCGACGCAGAGCCGCTCGGAAATGAAATGCATCTCTTTTCTTTCGCCGGTGATCGCCCCCACTGGACACTTCTGCGCGCACAGCGTGCAGCCTTTACAACCCTCTGTGATCTGATATCCCATTTCCTCTTTCCTTCTGCTTTCGGCAGTGATTCATGCAACTAAAGATCGTGGACTAAATAACTTGCCCATTTGGTTCCCTGCAGAAAGTTTTAGGTTTTAGGTTTTAAGTTTTAAGCCCTAAAACCTATAGGTTTTAAGTTTTAAGCCCTAAAACCTAAAACTTAAAACTTAAAACCTATTATCCCATTCGACCATGGGAAAGTTATTTGGTCGCCAGTCCTAAGCACTAGCCCCCATGGCCCTGGCCGATACACCTTAAATTAGATTCCTCGCTTTGCTCGGAATGACAGACAGTAGGGGCGACCCGCCGGGTCGCCCCTACTCAAAATGGAAATTCCTATACGATCAAGCTCCAGGCAAAGTCTGGTCGTATCGGCCAAGAGTTTAGCGAATCCAGGAGCTCCGGTCAAGATTTTTGTGGGTCCTTCCTCCTCACAAACTGCTCCTCAAACTGCCCCGCCAGCTGGAGAGCAATCGGACCAGGACGGCCTTTCCCGACGGGAAGACCATCCACGCGCGTAACCGGTAATATCCCGAGGCTGGTGCCCGTAAGAAAGACCTCCTCGGCCTGCCCCAGTTCTGCCCGCGAGAGGGGATATTCCCCGGCGCGCAGGCCTACGGCCGGGGCAAGCTCCAGGACCAATTCACGGGTGATGCCCGGCAGGATATGTGGCCCTCTCGGAGGCGTGCGAATCTCCCCGCCCAGCACAACAAAGAGATTGGCAGAGCAGCACTCCCGCACATCGCCTCCGGGACCTATGAAGGCCGCCTCAAAGGCCCCCGCTCGATAAGCGCGGTTGGCTGCCAGGAGGTTGGGCAGGAGCTGAGTGGTCTTGAGGTCACAGCGTCCCCAACGGAGGTCCTCGACGGTGATGATGCTCGCCCCCCGCTCGCATATCTCAGCCGGCGGCATCTCGAGCTTACGCACCGTCACCACCAGGGTCGCCGCTCCCCCCGGCGGGTACTCCTTCCTCCGCGGGGCTACCCCGCGGGTGATCTGCAGGTAGATGAAGGACTCGGAAAACGGGCTGCGCCGCGCTGCCTCCTCGATGAGGCCGGCCAACTCCTCCGACGCTACCGGCCACGCCAGCTCGATCCCGTCCAGGCTGCGAGACAGCCGGGCCAGATGACGGTCGACGGCAAAAGGCCTGCCCCCATAAGTACGAATGGCCTCATAAACTCCATCGGCAAACTGGAAGCCACGATCCTCCACGGAGACCTTCGCCTCTTCCAGCGCCATCCATTGCCCATTCAGATACGCGATGCCTGACATTCTGGTATTGACCCTCTTCAATCGATAACGCCCGTGAACACCTCCACGGCCGGGCCAGTCATGTAGACCGGGCCTTCCTCGGACCATTCCAGCTCCAGCTCCCCCCCGCGCAGGTGGATGCGGACCCTTCGGCCGGCAATGCCATTGAGAAAGGCAGATACGGCCACGGCGCTGGCCCCGGTACCGCAGGCCAGCGTCTCGCCGCTGCCCCGCTCCCACGTGCGTTGTTGGAGCTCATCCCGGCCGACAACCTGGACGAACTCCACGTTAGTCCGTCTTGGAAAGGCCGGATGGTTCTCGATGGCCCGCCCGTATCGCTCGACGGGAAAGCGGTCCACTTCGTCCACGAAGATGACGCAATGGGGATTGCCCATGGAGACGCAGGTAACGGAAAATGTGCGGTCCAGGACGGGAAAAGGCTCTCCGACCACCCGACCTTCCGGGCCAACCATGGGGATCTCCGATCGGTCCATCCGCGGCATCCCCATGTTTACCCGGACCCTGGCCACCCTCCCCTTCTCCGGAAAAATGCGCAACGAGAGCACCCCGGCGCCCGTCTCCACCGTGATCTCCTCCTTCCGGGCAATGCCGTGATCGTACACGTATTTGGCCACACAACGCACTCCATTGCCGCACATCTCCGCCTCAGAGCCATCGGCATTGAAGATCCGCATGCAACAGTCGGCCTTATACGAAGGCAGGATCAAGATGAGGCCATCGGAGCCGACACCGAAGTGCCGATCGCTGACCCGGACCGCCAGGGCAGCGGGATCGGGCACCGTCTCCTCGAAGCCGTTCACGTAGACGTAATCGTTGCCGGCTCCGTGCATCTTGGTAAAACGCAACATCTCAGCCTCCCTCATTGAATTTGCGTTAGTTTACCATGTTCGAGCAAGCAGCGCCACACACTCGATATGGTAAGTCTGGGGGAACATATCGAGGGGCTGGACCGCGATCAGGTTGTATCCCCTTTTTTTCAAGAGCTTCAAGTCCCGGGCGAGTGTGGGAGGGTTACAGGAGACGTAGATCACCCGCTTGACCCGCATCTTTGCCAGCCCCTCCAGGACCTGTGGGGGACATCCCCCACGAGGTGGGTCCAGGACCGCCACTACCGGTGCTCCTGCGGGTAGTTCCGCAGCCCGGATCTCCTCCTGCGCCGCCTCACTCCCCTGGCCCATTCCGTCAGGAAACCCCGAAGCATCGGCCCGGAAATCCCGGGCGAGGAGCTTTCGCATGAGCCTTTCCACCTTTCCCGTCCGGAACCGGCAGTTATTCAGGCCATTGATCTGGGCGTTCCGGATGGCATCCAGCGTGGCTGAGCGGCTGATCTCGATCCCGTAGGCCAGGAGGCACCTGGGTGCCAGGGAGATGGCGATCAAACCAGTGCCGCTGTAGAGGTCCAGGACGATCTCTCGTCCGGTAAGGGCCGCGTAACCATTCACCGTCTCCAGCAGCCTCTCCGTCTGGCGGATATTGACCTGGAAGAAGGCCTCGGGAGAGATCTCGAACTCCATCTCCCCCAACCGCTCCCTCAGGCGGGCGGGACCCCAGATCCGCTCGTATTCCGGGCCCAACGTCGAGTGATCCAAACGGGGGTTGAAGTTCAGCCAGCAGGAATCGATGGATGGTTCCTCCCGCTTGAGCTCTTCGATCAGCCGATCCTTTCCCGGGAAACCTCGCTGTCTCATCACCACGACCACCATGGCCTGACCGGTGGCCTCACTGGTCCGGATCATCACGTGGCGAAAGAGGGCGGGATCGACCGCACCCTCTCGGATGGCCCTCTCCAAGGCCGTTCGCACCCTGGCCAGGATGCGGTTGGAGCTGTCCGGCTGCAGGGGACAATGATCCAGATCGACGACCTCGTCCTGCCTTACCCCCACCAGGCCGAGGAGCAACCGGCCTTCCCCGGAAGCCCGGGCGTGATAGATCGCCTTGTTGCGATATCCAAAAGGTTCAACGCCCGAGAGGATGTCGCGCACCGGCGGGTCGGGGAACCCGCCGATCCGCACCAGGGTCTCCCGGACCTGGTGGACCTTCGCCCGAAGCTGGTCCGCATAGCTCAGGTGCTGGAGCTGACAGCCACCACACCTCTCGTAGTAAGGACAGGGCGGGGAAACCCGCAAGGAAGAGGGACGGACGATATCCGCGATCTCTCCCACCGCATACCCCCGCTTCGACCTTACGATCCGCACCCGAAGCTCGTCCCCCGGGGCGGCCCGGGGCACGAAGACAGCCTGCTCGCCATGATGGCCCAGGCCCTGCCCGCCATAGACCAGCTTTTCAATCATCAGCAGGATGATCTCCCCTTCCGCCAACATGCGCTTCCCTTTGCTATGAGCGATCAGCCATCAGTCGTCGGCTAAAGTCCATTGGATGACGTTGGTGGCTTCGATTTTTGGGTCCAGCCGTTTGAGTGAGAAGGCCGTGACGAGAGCAGATTGACGTTGTGATTACTTCTCGGCAAAGGCACGGAGGATGGTAAACATAATTCCAGAGAGTACGGCCACGTTGCCGATCCAAAAGCCAAAGTTCCATTTGATGAGGTCAGTCTTGGTGGCTTCGATTTTTTGGTCCAGCCGGTGGATCTCCTCTCGAAGCGCCATTTCAGTCCGCTGGAGATTCTCTTTAAACGCCATTTCAGTCCGCTGGAGATCCTCTTTCGTCGCGGCCCTCCGCTCAACGCTGGCTTCGACAAACTCGATGAGGGCCTTCGCCTCTTCTTCTCCGAGTTTGGGTTTCAGCTTCTCATACAGTTCCAGCACCGTGGGCATGAGGTCCTCCGAATCCTTATGATTCACACGAAAAATATCTTATCCCATGAGATCCGCTATTGCCGGGTAGTATACGATTTTGGATTCCGTGAACTACCTGCCTGAATAATATACCCGCTTCTGGCCCACCTTGTCACCCCCAACATTTACTTTCCCCGACCAAAGGTGTTAAAATAGCTTAATCCACTAGAACCGTTGAAAAAGAAAGGGAACGGAGGGACTGAGCGTGAGGTTTCCAGCTGAACCCTTTAAAATCAAAGTGGTCGAGCCGCTCCGGATGACTACACAGCCGGAGCGCGAGCAGCTCATCCGGGAGGCCGGGTATAACGTCTTCAACCTGCCGGCCGAGAGCATTTATATCGACCTCCTCACGGATAGCGGCACCGCCGCCATGAGCGACCGGCAATGGTCGGGACTGATGGTGGGGGACGAGTCATACGCCGGCAGTCGCAGCTACTACCGGTTCGAGGAGACGGTTCACGCCATCTTCGGCTTCAAACACATCATCCCCACGCACCAGGGACGGATGGCCGAAAACCTCCTTTTTACCAGCATGGTGAGGCCGGGCGACGTCGTTCCCAACAACATCCACTTCGACACGACCCGGGCCAACGTCGAGCACAACGAGGGGATCGCCCTAGACCAGGTGATCGACGAGGCTTACGACCCCAAGGCGGAGCACCCCTTCAAGGGGAACATGGACCTCAGGAAACTGGCAGAGACCATCCGGCGGGAGGGGCGGGAGCGCATCCCCCTGGTGATGCTGACGATCACTAATAACAGCGGCGGTGGACAACCTGTCTCGCTGGAGAATATTCGCCAGACCAAACTGCTTCTCTCCCGCTATGGCATCCCCCTTTTCTTCGATGCCTGCCGCTTTGCGGAAAACGCCTTCTTTATTCAGGAGCGAGAGGCGGGTTACCAGGACAAGAAGATCTCCGACATTGTGCGGGAGATCTTCAGTTACGGGGACGGCTGTACCATGAGCGCCAAGAAAGATGGTCTGGTCAACATCGGAGGCTTCATCGCCACCAATGACGACCAGCTGGCCGAGAAGATCACCAACCTGCTGATCCTGGTCGAGGGCTTCCCCACCTATGGGGGCCTGGCGGGTCGAGACCTGGAGGCGATGGCGATCGGCCTGCAGGAGGTCTTGGATGAGGAGTACCTTCGGTTTCGCGTCGGGCAAGTCCGATACCTGGGGGAACTGCTGGATAACGCGGGCGTTCCCATCCTCAAGCCCATCGGTGGCCATGCCGTTTACCTGAACGCCAAGGAGTTCCTGCCCGCCATCCCTCAGGAGCAGTTTCCGGGCCAGTCCTTGGTGGTGGCCCTTTACCGGGAATACGGGATCCGGGCAGTGGAGATCGGGACGCTGATGTTCGGCAAAAAAGATCCCGCCACGGGAAAGATCATCTGCCCGGAGCTGGAGATGGTGCGGTTAGCCATCCCCCGGCGGGTTTATACCAACATGCAGATCAGTTACGTGGCCGAGTCGATCATCGAACTTTTCCGGAACCGGAATCGGGTCCGGGGCCTGAAGCTGGTCTATGAGGCCCCCGTCCTGAGGCATTTCACGGCCAGACTGGAGGAGATGGGAAGCTAAGTTTTAAGTTTTAGGTGTTAAGTTTTAGGTTTCTTGCTTAACACTTAAAACCTGAAACTTAAAACTTTCCTGTAAATCCTGTCTAAAAAGGAAATTCCTATACGATGAGCTTATCTTAGGAGGGCGAAGCGGTGATTCAGAGCGTTCCCGAGTTGAACCCGGGCTTGCGGATCTTGTTGGGGCCCGGCCCCAGCAACGTCCATCCCCGGGTCCTCAAGGCCATGTCCACCCCCCTGGTGGGACACCTGGACCCTGATTTCCTGGGCATCATGAACGAGACGATGGAACTGCTGCGCTTCGTCTTCCAGACCGACAATCGCCTCACCATCCCCCTATCCGGCACGGGGAGCGCCGGGATGGAGGCCTGCCTTTGCAATCTCCTCGAGCCGGGGGACGAGGTCATCATCGGAGTGAACGGCCTCTTCGGTGAGCGGATGTGCGACGTGGCAGGCCGCTGCGGCGCCGAGGTACAGCGGGTGGAGGCGGAGTGGGGAAAGATCCTGGAGCCGGAACAAGTAGGGGCGGCCCTGAAGCAGGGGAAGACCAAACTGCTGGCCCTGGTCCATGCCGAGACCTCTACCGGCATCTGCCAGCCTCTGGAGGAGATCAGCCGCCTGACCTGGGAGCACGGGGCCTTGCTGCTGGTGGACACGGTGACCTCGTTGGGGGGTTGCCCCGTGACGGTTGACCGCTGGGGAATCGATGCGGCTTACAGTGGCACACAAAAATGTTTGAGCGCCCCGCCCGGCCTGGCCCCGATTACCTTGAGCCCCCGGGCCCTGGAGGTAGTGAAAAGAAGGAAACAGAAGGTCCAGAGCTGGTACCTGGACCTCTCGATGGTGGAGCGGTACTGGGGAGAGGAGCGCTTCTACCATCACACCGCTCCCATCTCCATGATTTACGCTCTCCGAGAGGCCCTGAGGCTCATCCAGGAGGAAGGGCTGGAGGAGCAGTTTGCCCGCCATCAACGGAACCACCTGGCCCTTGTGGCCGGCCTGAAGGGGTTGGGGTTGGAGCTCTCCGCCCAGAAGGGGCACCGGCTTCCCATGCTCAACGCCGTCCGGATCCCCGAAGGGATCGATGACCTCAAGATCCGCCGTTACCTTTTGCATGAGTTTGGGATCGAGATCGGCGGGGGGCTGGGCCCCTTGAAAGGAAAGATCTGGCGCATCGGCCTGATGGGCCACTCCTCGACTCGTAACAACGTCCTGCTGGTCCTGGGCGCCCTGGAGCAGGCCTTAAGGGCCGAAGGACACCGGCTGGAGCCGGGGGCGGCGGTGGTCTCGGCCCTCGATGCCTATGGGGAATAAAGCATGCTAATACGACCGTGGCAGCCCCAGATCCATGGCGATGAAGTTGCGCGCCATCTCGTTGCTGATGGGCCCGATGGTCAAGAGCCGCGAGTCCCGCCAGTAGCGCTGCATATCGCATCCCATCATGTAGCTGTACCCTCCCAGGATCTGCATCCCATTGTAGGTCACCTTGCAGGCCATATCCGACGCGACCATCTTGGCCATCGTGGCCTGCACCCCACAAGGTTTCCCCAACGACTGCATCCAGGCCGCCTTGTAGGTCAGCAGACGGGAGTACTCCAGGCTGGCGGCCATATCGGCCAGGTAGTGCTGGATCGACTGAAACTGGCCGATGGGCTTATCGAAGGCGATCCGCTTCTTGGAAAACTTGAGTGCATCCTCGAAGGCCGCCTGGGCCACTCCGATTGCCATGGCCGCGATGGAGATCCGTTCGTTGTTTAAGGTATGGACCAGCTGGTGCCAGCCCCGGTCGAGCTCCCCCAGGAGACAGCTGGCCGGCACCCGGACCTGCTTGTAGACGATGGTGGTCGTCCCGACCGACTTCCCTCCCAGGATGTCGAGCATCCGCGGGGTAATTCCCGGGCTCTTGGCATCCACCACGAACATGGAGATCCCATGGGACTTCTTTTTGGGGTCCTGGCTGGTGCGGCAGATCGTCAGGATGTAGTCGGCCATCTGGGCGGCCGTGACGAAGATCTTGGGTCCTTGAATGACATAGTGATCGCCATCCCGCCGGGCCCAGGTGGTCATCCCCAGGGCATCCGTCCCGCTATGGGGCTCGGTCAGGGCAAAGGCGAACTTGATCTCCCCGTTGGCCAGCCTGGGCAGGTAGAAGCGCTTTTGCTCTTCGCTGGCATGATGGCCCACGGAGGTGGCCCCGAAGACGCTGGAGATCAAATAGGTCATGGCCGGGGCAAACATCGCCCGGCTCAGTTCTTCCAGGAAGAGGGCCATATCGAAGATGTTTCCCCCCAGGCCACCATACTCCTTGGGAATGGGAAGGCCCAGCCACCCTCGCTGGGCGATCTTGTTCCAGAGATCGTGAGGGAATTCCCCCTGGCGGTCCAACCGCCGGGCGTAGTGTTTGGGGCACTCCTGGTCGATAAAATCCCGCACCGATCGGCGCAGCTCCTCCTGCTCTGGGGTAAGCTGAAAATCCATAGGCGTTCTTCTCCCATCTTCCGAGATTGTGTCAGGTTCTGGGGCAAATCTCCCGTCCGATTGTGGCCCTTCGCTTACCATAGCAGACCTTTAGCGGATCGTCAACCGCCCATTCTCCCCTTAGGGACTCTATGAAAATAAATTATCCCAAAATTTGGCTTTCTGAGCAGATCTTGTTTGACCCCATAGCTACTGGCTGGGATATTTAATTTTTCTTGAGTCCCTTATTCCGGATGACCGTTAAAACCTTTTGACGAAATCCCCCAGTTCTGTTAAACTCTCGGCCAATACTATCGGACCCTCCCTGGAGCTGGAGGTCATGCTCGCCCAGGGCTGGCCGGTACAAAGAGGGAAGAAAAAGAATCCATCCTCACCCAACCCCAAGGAGGTTTAACTATTAACCAGCTTCATGCTCAAAGCGGTTCAGCGTGAGGCATTTTGGATCATGAGAGGAGGTGAGTCGGGGTAATGATAGTACGAGGTGTTCTCTTAGCGGTGCTAAGAGTGCTGTTTTGGGGGATCTACTGGTATCACAGGTATGTCTTTTGGAGCCGTCTCCTAAAAGACATACTTCACTGCCTGTTAGTACGGTGTGGCAGGGCTACAGGTAGGTTCCAGAACAAAGCAAGAAGCCTACTCAAAGCCCACTTCCTTGACACCCGGAGCTGTAGTGGTTTTGAGGGATGCTTCCGTTCGGGTGAGACTGTCCACCCAGGACCCGAGATACTGGTGACCCAGTCAATCCGGGAGCGAATGACCCTATTTGTACCCCATTGAGTACAAAGAAAGGAACAGGTGAATGAAGAATGCTGCTTTTGAGCCCTTTAAGAATGATCCGGCTGGTCACCCTGCCGGCCATTGTGGCCTTCTCGGTGGGCGGAATCGTCTGAGCTGGCGTGATTGGCTTTGCCGTGGGCAGAGCCATCGGAAAGAGGCAAACGAACGACTCTTCCGAGCCGAGAATGACACGGGTAACCGTTGGCTCTTGCGGCTGACCTTGCCCCTCGGCTATGGACCTTCGAGGGGCCGGGCCGGATGGAAGGGCGGGGGTAAATTCTGAAGCCCCCGTCCTTAGAGCCTATCCGAAAACATCCCCAAAGGCTTTCTTTAACCAAAAAAGCCAAGGAGATAAGGAGATGATAAGGAGGGTTTGCGGATAGACCGTTAACCCTCTCCTGCGATCCCTGCTATTTATTCTCCAATACCTTTCACCGCAGGGACGTCCCCTGCCGATCGAGTTTCGACCATGCGATGTCGGGGTAACCCATGTCTGTTTCACCATTACCGGAATCGAGAAGCTCAGTCAGGATCTGGCGGCGCGCGGGGTTCGCTTTAACTCGCCGGTGCAAACCATGGACCCGACGGAGGTCGGAACCGCCAAGATCGTTTACCTCCACGATCCCGACGGGATCACGCTGGAATTGCTGGAGATCGTGAAGGAGGAGAAATGAACAAGCGGGAGCGTCTGCAGGCGGCCATCGTTGGGGAGGCGGTGGATCGACCGCCCGTGGCCTTTTGGCGCCACTTTCCGGGGGACGACCAGGACCCCCAGGCGCTGGCCCAGGCCACCCTGGCCTTCCAAAAGCGGTATAACTTTGATTTCGTCAAGGTCACCCCTTCCAGTGCCTTCTCCGTGGAACACTGGGGGGTGGAGACGGTCTGGCGGGGCAATCAAGAGGGGACCCGGGAGTACATCCGGCGGCGCATCCAGACGCCTCAGGACTGGCGAGAGCTGGAATCCCTGGACGTCCACCAGGGCGTGCTGGGCGGGCAGCTTCGCTGCCTGCGGTTGGTGAAAGAGGGGCTGGAGGACAAGACCCCTGTCCTCCAGACGATCTTCAACCCCTTGGCGGTGGCCCGCTACCTCCGAGGGGAGGCCTTCCTGGTGGATCTGCGCCGCAACCCCGAGGAGCTCCGCACCGGGCTGGAGACTATTGCCGATACGGTGGCCCGTTTCGCAGAGGCCGCGATCGAAGAGGGGGCAGATGGCATCTTCCTCGCCGTTCAGCAGGCCAGCTATCGCATCCTGAACGAGGCCGAGTACCGGGAGTTCGGGGTTCCCTATGACCGGCGAGTATTGGAAGCGGCCAGCCGGGGCTGGTTCCATCTGCTCCACCTGCATGGCGAAGATGTCCTCTTCGAGTTGTTGGCGGACTACCCCGTTCAGGCAATCAACTGGCACGACCGGTCAACACCCCCTTCCCTGGCCGAGGGCAAGAGGCTCTCCCGGGGGGCAGTGGTCGGAGGCCTGCGCCAATGGGAGACGCTGCTCCAGGATACCCCCGAGCAAGTACGGGCAGAGGTCAGAGAAGCCCTTGCCCAGACCGGGGGCCGGCGCTACATGGTCGGGGCCGGCTGCGTCATCCCCCTCACCACCCCGGAGCGGAACCTTCGGGCCGCGATCGAGGCAGCGGGGGCCGATCCGGGATCGTTTTCAAGTTAGAAGGAGCAAGAGACCCTTATGGGACGCACCCTGAAAAGGTCAGTGGCCCTTTCGGCGCTTCTTCTGGGGGTCTCCCTGGGGATGATCGGCCCAGCCCCCTGCACTGCATCCCTCGCCGACGAGCTGACGGCCGACAAAGTGTTGGGCCTGATGAGATCACAAGGGAATTGGGAGGAGGAGGATGCCTATGTCACGTTCTTCATGGCTGAAAAAAATAAAGAGCAAGCAAAATGGGTGGCGCGAAGATTGCGAAAGCATTATAGAATTACAGAGGATATAAGTACGAAAATGCTCCTCATTTTTCTACATCCTCGGACAAATTATAAAGATGCTTATCTAAGTTGGAGATATAATGAAATTAGTAAACCAAATATTGATTGGATTTATTCTGACGATATTCGAAGAATCATTCGCTTAAATTATCATGAGGATGAAAACTTCCTAACTCGTTATCGCCTACTTTATGGAACGGATTTCACATATGGAGATATTTTAGAAAGGAATCTGGACAGGGACAATCACAAAATCTTAAGGAAAGAAATCCTAAATAATAAAGAATGCTTTGTCATTGAGAGCACTCCCAGAAAGGATATCTCTATAAACCAGGGAGATCCTTATGGGAAAAGGATATCCTGGATTTGGAAGGATAACTGGCTTCTGCTAAGGATGGAGCATTACGATGGAAAGGGGAAATTGATCAAGACCCTGCACAACCACTGGAAGAAAATTCAGGGGTTTTGGACTTTGACCCAATCCCTTATGAAAGACCAGCATAAAGACCACTTGACCATCATCGCGACAGATGATGTTCGGTACAACACAAAAATCGTCGATAGCTTCTTCCTTCCGAGTAATTTGCAGGTAGCCGCAGAATTTTATACCCAGAGAGAGAAAGAAAGCTCCGATGAACCCCCTCATTAGAGAGCCGTCTGGGGCGACGTGCAGATCCGGGAAAGGCAAGGCAACCGAAAAAATGATTGACGCGCGAAAAGACCCCATGGTAAACTGGGGCTGGTTCATTATCAGAATAAACAAAGGAAGCGCTAAGAAGTCCTTCATTCATGAAGCGCCTATTCGAAAACCTCCCGGAAGGCTTCTCCTGCAAGTAGGAACCTGGCAGGCAAGAGGAGTTTCCGGACAATTGGTGAAAGCCCTATAAGGTAGGAGGCTCCCTTCCAGGGCCGGTTGGTTACGGGGGGAAGTCTCCCGCCGAACACAGGAGATCTTTGTGACACAATATTTCGAGGTCGATTTCACTCAGGGGAGGACCTAGTATGAGGAAAAGGAGATGGCATCCGGGGGTCTGGGCGGGGGGAGTTATCCTCTTCATGGGATTCATGGGAGGGATCACCCTCGGCTGTAATGAGAGGGTCAAGGGCGCGGGGGCAGCCACATCAGCCCCCACCGACTGGAGCAGATCCGTGGCGCTCCTCAACGAGGGATATATCTACGACCTCTTTCCCCTGGGGAAAGAGAATGTCTGGGCAGCCGGGGCCTTTGGCAAGATCTTCCACTACGACGGAAAAGAGTGGAAACCCTCTCCCGTTCCCAGCCAGTACAAGGATTTCCACCTCTTCGACCTCTTCTTCACCTCCCCCGATAACGGTTGGGCCGTGGGGGAGGACATGGTTATTCCCAAGAAACAAGGAGTGATGTTCCATTACGATGGGAAAGGCTGGAGCCAGGTGGACAATCCCTCGAACGACTCCCTCACGAGTATCCACTTCACCTCCCCCGAGAATGGCTGGGCGGTCGGGGCGAGCAGCAACCTCCTCCATTTCAATGGGACCACCTGGGAGAAGGTCCAACCCCCCCGGTTCTGCTACCTCTCCCGGGTATTCTTCACTTCCCCCGAGAACGGCTGGGCGGTGGGCAACGAGGGCGTGATTCTCCATTACGATGGGACGGCCTGGAGCGTGGCCACCAGTCCCACCAAGGAGCACCTCTATGGCCTTCATTTCTCCAGTGCTCAGGAGGGCTGGGCGGTGGGGGATATGGGGACCATCCTGCACTACCAGGGGGGGGCCTGGACCTTGACCTCGAGCCCTACAGATCTGACCCTTTTCTCGGTTTACTTCCGCAGCCCCCAGAAGGGCTACGCGGTGGGGTCGGCGGGGACCGTCCTCCGGTACCGGGGCGGGAAGTGGGAGGAGTTGAAGGATAACCCTACCCCCCATTTTTTATACGCCGTTGCCTATGAGAACCCCCTGGGCCTTCTGGTGGCGGGCCGGGAGAAGATGATCTTCAACAACCCCAAGGTAAAGGAGTAGGCTCCGTGCAACGATTCGTAGACCTGTTCGCCGCTTTTGTGGTCCGCTTTCGCTGGCCTATCGTCATCGGGGTGATGCTCATCACGTTTTACTTTACCTACCTCCTGCGCTATGTCACGCTGCCCCAGGAGGTGGCGGATATCGCCCCCAAGGGACACCCCTACGTCGAGTTGAACCACTATATGGAGAAGGTCTTCCGGACCGGGGCATTGATCGAGGTCGCCCTGGAGGTGAAGCAGGGCGATGTCTTCAACCTGGAGACGATCGCAAAGATCAACCGGATCGGCAAGCAGCTCTATCTCATGCCTCAGACGATCCCGGGGCAGGTGATCTCGATCGCCTCTCGCAGCCGGGTCAAGGACACCCTGACCAGCTACGACGAGTATGGCTACCCCATGGTCTCGATCAAGGGGTATCACGTCCTGGCCGAACGGGTGATCAACGCCTCGGATACGGCGACTCGGGAAACCCAAATGCACGACTTCAAACGCAAATGCCTGGGCAACCCGGCGGTTTACGGACGGCTGATCTCCTGGGACCGGAAGGCCACGGTGATCCTGATCACCTTCTTCAACGAGCGGGAGTTCAAAGAGATCTTTAAGCGGGTCAACCAGATCATCGAGAAGGAGAAGGACGGCAAGCATAACTTCTACGTCGCGGGCCGGATCTACGAGATGGGTTATCTCCACAAGTACATGGGCTACATGGTTTACATCTTCGGAGCGGCCCTGGCGGTGACGGTCCTGCTGCTCTTTGCGGCCTTCGGCACCTGGCGGGGAATCTTCATCCCCCTGTGGGCCGGCTACGTGGCCGTGGCCTGGGGGCTGGGCTCCGAGTACCTGCTGGGGATGAAGATGGACATCATGACCATCATCGTCCCCTTCATGATCATGGCCATGGAGGTGAGCCACTGCGTCCAGATCATCAGCCGCTTCTACGAGGAGTACGACAAGTGGGGGGACAATCAGAAAGCCGCCGAGGAAACGTTGAAGGGCCTGACCATCCCCAGCGTGGCCTCGATTGTGACCGATGGGGCGGGCTTTGCCACCCTTTTCTTCATCCCCTTCGCGCTCCTGCAGCAGATGGCCACCTCGGCCTGTTTCGGCGTCCTCCGGATCTTCTTCACCACCACCGTTTTCATCCACGCCTTCGTGGCCATCATCCCTCCCCCGACCAAGAAAGAGATGGCGCGTATTCATGGCCGCGATCGGATCTTCAAGGGGATCATGGCTAAGGTCGCCCACCTCTCCTTCTCCCCAAAGCCCCGGGTGGCGGTCCTGGGGGTCTCGTTCGCCATGGTGCTGTTGACCATCGTGGGGACCACTTACGTGGTGGTGGGCGACCTGCAGGAGGGCTCGCCCCTCTTTTGGGCTGACTCGGAGTACAATATCGCCGACAAATTCGTCAACCAGCGCTTCTTCGGGACCTCTACTTACAACGTTTACATCCAAGGGGAGAAGGAGAAGGTCGAGGGGCCCCTCACCGAGCCGGCGGTAACCAAGCAGGTTGCGGCCCTGGTGGCGCACCTGGAGGACCGGCCCGAGGTGAGCGGCTCCCTGGGGTATACCGATGTCCTCAAGGCCTACAACAAGGCCCAGCACGATGCCGACCCGCGCTTCTTCTTCCTGCCCAAGCAACGGGGCATGACCTATGAGTATCTGCTGAAGTTCATCGAGGGCGGGGGGCCGGAGGACTCGCAGCCTTACTTCGAAATGGACTTCGGGGAGGGAAACATCCAGTTCTACGTGCGGGACCACAAGGCCAGCACCATCCACAGCATCATCGATGACACGAACGAATGGATCCAGAAGAACCACGATGGCAAGGCACCTGCGAAGCTCGTACAGGCAGGGGGGGTGTTAGGGGTCTTCTCGGCCATCATGGAGACGATCAAGAAGAGCCAGATCGAGTCCCTCTGGCAGATCTCGATCGTGGTTCTCCTTTTCGTCCTCCTGACGTTCCGGTCGATCATGGCCGGCCTGATCGTGATGGTGGTCCTGGCGCTGGGGACGCTGATCACCTTCGCCACCATGGGGTTTGGGGAGATCGGCCTCTTCATTTACACCGTGCCGGTCGCCTCGTTGGGCATGGGGCTGGGGGTGGACTATACCCTCTACATCATCAGCCGCATGCTGGAGGAGAAGCGGGCCGGCAAGAGCATCGAGGAGATGCACCACGAGACCCTGACCAACGCCGGGAAGGCGGTCTTCTTCACCGCCATGGCCATCGCCATGGGGGTGTTCGTCCTCCTCTGGTCGGCCATCCGATTCCAGGCGATCCTGGGAGGGATGCTGGCGGTGGTGCTGACCGCCAACATGCTCGGGTCGATCATCCTGCTGCCCGCCCTGATCCACTGGTGGAAGCCCAAGTTCATCTACGGAAACCGGTAGCGACGTTCGGAGAACGTCGCAATTGAAAATTGAAAATTGAAAATTTCAAAATGATAAGAAAGCATGCGTTTCACAATTTACAATTTTCAATGGAGCGCAGCGACAAGGTGGTGATGCGATATGAGGGTGTGAGAACTTGATCCCGTAAGTGCTCCTCAAAACTGGGAAATTCCATTATTGGAGATTGTTGAACTTAGATTCCTCGCTTCGCTCAGAATGACAGTCGTAGAACCTGTCATTCCGAAGAAGCGATAGCGACTGAGGAATCTGAAAAAAATGGAACTTCCTATACGTTAAATGTAAAGGAAACCCATGTTTTTTCAATTTAAAATTTTCAATTTCCAATTTTCAATTTCCAATTTCCAATGGAGCGTAGCGACAAGGCCACTGCTGACACCAATGGATCTAATCCGCTGCTGTCTAAGATGACCCAACGACCTGGAAAGCTGAGGCTGAAAACGAGAATGGAGAAGATCATGAACACGAAAATTTGCCTTTCGGTAGGCCTGTTGTTGGCCTCTCTGCTGGCATTTCCCGCACTCTCCCCGGGGGCGCCCCCGGGAGTGATCGCGTACGGGCAGGGGGATTATCTCGACGTATCCAAACAAACCTGGAAGGAGTATCCCACGCCCATCAAGGATCCCCTGGGCCATGCCACCCGCCCGTGGCAGCCCAAGGGGGAATATCCCTGGAAGCAGCCTTACTCGGCCACCATGCTGATGTACTTTGCCCCAGACAAGAGGCTTTACAGCGCCAAGTTTCAGAACTACTCCGCGATCTCGGCCCGGCTGAACAAGCGGGGGCTGTTGACCCAGCGGAAGGCCTACGCCGTCCGGGAAGCCTCGTACGACAACTACCTCGATCTGATGCAGTTCGACGAGGACAAAGGCGGCAAGGTGGGGGCTGGCGGCGTGATGCTCAAGTCCATGCTGATCTACGAGACCCCCGCCGATGTCCGGGGGACCTCCCAGACCAAGCTCATCCATCTGAACAGTCCCGTGGCCAAATGGAGGATGTCGGACACCTGGACTTACTCCCCGGGCCTCCGCAGGATCAACCGCTCCCAGGGGGGAGACCGGCAGGACGAGATCCTGGGGACGCCGGTTACGGGTGACGACGAGGGAGATCGGAACGTCTGGGAGGAGGAGCACATGCTCATCGGCGAGGACGTCCTCTACATGGAGATGCTCGACCCCCAGATGATCGCCCCGGACCGGATGTTCAACACGGGCGACTTCAAGAAGGACGGCGAGTGGCTGGCCAGGAACCTGGACCCCAACCGGGGTCAGGAGCTGATGAGCCCCTACCGGCCCGATGGGGGGGTCGAGTGCTGGGTGGTCTTGAGCCAGTGGGCTAAACGGACGGAGAAGTTTGGCTCCCAGATCTTCCCCGACCCGAAGGACTATTATCTGAAGTACCGGATCACCTGGGTTGAGAAGGTTACCAAGACCCCCATCCGGGAGGAGCAGTACGACCATGACGGCCGGCTGATCAAGCACGGCTTCTCCCTCAACCCGGAATACTATGCGGGCGGGTTCGTCAATGGCGGCAACAACCGGACGCAATACATCATGTACGACTACCGAAGGCAATTCCGCTCCTGGGGAACGTACGACCGGGCCGACGTGGGTCCCAAGGCCAAGGCCCCCGATGATTGGTACACCCCTGACCACATGTTCCGGGAATACTTCTGGAGGAAGGTGAAGGTCCCCATGATGAAGAGCCCCAAGGAGTTCGTTCCTGCTCCCGAGCTCTTCCGGACCAAGTTCCCCAAGTACCGCAAGGGGGCGAGCGATTGGCTCCCCCAGGAGGACATGGAGTATATAACCAAGACCTGGAAGGATCATGGCTTCACCGACGAGGAGATCGATGCCATGATGAATGGGGATGGGGTGATCCGCAAGGGCGGCAAGGTCGTCCCGGTCCGGCGCAACTTCCGGCCGGCCCATATCCATGGCAAGCCCCTGCCGGTGAAGTTCCCTACGAGCTAGCGACCTTCGGAGAAGGTCGCCATTGAAAATTGAAAATTGAAAATTGAAAATTGCAAAATGTAAAGAAAATGCCAGATAAATGCTTTACAATTTAAAATTTTCAATTTTCAATTTTCAATGGAGCGCAGCGACAGGAGGTAAACATGTTATTTGAATACACAAAGAAGGTCTTGGAAAAGGCAGAATATAAAAAGTTAGATGATGGTACCTGGTTTGCTGAAATTCCAGGCTTTGAGGGCGTATGGGCCAATGGACATACGGTGGAGGAGTGTAGGACAGAGCTTTTAGAGGTTTTAGAAGAATGGTTAGTTCTAAAGCTTAGAGATAATGAACCTGTTCCAGAAATTGAAGGGATTAGCTTACAGATAAAAGAAGCGGCAACTCCTTAAATGCCTTTTAATATTTCAAGAAAAGAATTGATTAGGAAGTTTAGATCTCTTGAATATGAAGGTCCTTTCTCTGGTGGAAGACATCAGTTTATGATAAAAGGGAAGAAGAAGATCCGTATCCCCAATCCTCATGGATCTGGAGATCTTGATGTAAGCCTGGTTAGAGAGATACTCAGGCAAGCCGGCATAACGGATGAGGAATGGAATAAGGCTTAGTTAAAATTGGAAATTGAAGATTGGAAATTGCAAAATGGAAGAAGACGTGCGTCTCACAAGTTTTTCAATTTTCAATGGAGAGAAGAGGGACAAGGGGGTGATGGCTATATGAGGGTAGGAAGAAGGAAGCGGTAAGCAGCAAAAAGTTAGCCGGTTTACGGCTTGACGAACTGGAGGGCATTCAGAAATTTTGCCGATCCTTCTCCTTGAGATGCTGGTGACCAGGGATTTTGCCAGGACTTCAGCCGACGTTGGAAGACGATGCCGACCCTCCCGACCCATTTTGATTTTTTGACATGACGGGGTTCTTAGGCGATTTCTGGGAAAGGTTATACCTCTGTTGAGATTGCTTCGTCGCTAGCGCTCCTCGCAATGACCCAATATTTTGTCATTGCGAGCGAAGCGAAGCAATCCCCACAACAGAGGGATTTTCTTTTTAAGAAATCGTCTTAGGCCGAAGAGTGTGCTCAGCGATTCATGACTCCACGGGGCAACGGATCGCTAAGGACTATGAGCCGGGAATTTCTGAGGGTTCCTCGCAAACCAGGGAATTTCAATGGACCTACGGGCGCTACAGGCGCAGATGAGCTCCAAGGGTTTCCGCCCAATGATGATCCAATTTCCAAGAGAGCTGAAGATGGAGATGGAGAAGATGAAGATCATGAATTCAAGAATCTGCCTTTCAGTAGGTCTGCTGCTGGCTTTCCTGCTGGCGTTCCCTCTGCTTTCTCAGGGGGCACCCCCGGGAACTATCGCGTACGGCCAGGGGGACTATATCGACGTATCCAAACAAACCTGGATCGAATACCCCACTCCCATCAAAGACCCCCTGGGTCACTCCACCCGCCCCTGGCAGCCCAAAGGGGAATATCCCTGGAAGCAGCCTTACTCGGCCACCATGCTGATGTACTTTGCCACCGATGACCACAAGTTCTACTCGAGCAGGTATTCAAACTATGCCGCCAACTCGGCCCGGCTGAACCGGCGGGGGCTGCTGACCCAGCGGAAGGGCTATGCCCTCCGGGAGGTTACCTACGACAACTACCTCGACGTGATGCAGTTCGACGATGACAAAGGCGGCAAGGTAAAGGCCGGTGGCCTGATGAACAAGTTCCTGGTGATCTACGAGACCCCCGCCGACGTCCGGGGGACCTCCCAGGTCAAGCTGGTCTATTTGAACAGCCCCGTCGTCAAGTGGAAGATGTCAGACACCTGGAACTACTCCCCGGGCCTGCGCAGGGTCGTCCGCTCCCAAGGGGGGGACCGGCAGGACGAGATCCTGGGAACGCCGCTCACCGGCGATGACAACGGGGAGCGCAACATCTGGGAAGAGGAGCATATGCTCATCGGCGAGGACGTCCTCTACATGCAGATGCTCGACCCCCAGATCGTCGCTCCGGACCGCGCCGAGAATACCGGCGACATCAAGAAGGACGGCGAGTGGCTGGCCAAGAACGCGGACACGAGCCGGGGCGAGGAGAAGATCAGCCCCTACCGGCCCGACGGGGGGATCGAGTGCTGGGTGGTCTTGAGCCAGTGGGCCAGGCGGACGGAGAAGTTCGGCTCTCACGTCTTCCCTAACCCCAAGGACTACTACTTGAAGTACCGGCTTACCTGGGTCGAGAAGGTCACCAAGGCTCCCATCCGGGAGGAACAGTACGACCATGACAACCGGCTGATCAAGGGCGGCTTCTCCATGAACCCCGAGTTCTTCGCCGGCGGTTTCGTCAACGGGGGCATGAACCGGACGCAATACACCATATACGATTACCGGAGGCACTTCCGCGCCTGGGGCTCTTACGACCGGGCCGAGCTGGGCCCCAAGGCAAAGGTCCCCGACGACTGGTTCACCCCGGACCACCTCTTCCGGGAGTATTTCTGGAAGAAGCTGAGGATCCCCTTGTTAAAGAGCACCAAGGATTTCGCCCCTCCCCCGGAGCTTTACCGGGCCAAGTTCCCCAAGTACCGCAAGGGGACCAGCGACTGGATGGCGAACTCCAAGGAGGACATGGACTACATGACCAAAATCTGGAAGGAGCATGGCTTCACCGATGAGGAGGTCGATGCCATGATGAATGGGGACGGGATGGTCCGCAAGGGCGGCAAGATGGTCCCGGTCCGGCGCAATTTCCGGCCGGCTTTTATCCAGGGCAAGCCCCTGCCGGTGAAGTTCCCCACAAGCTAGCGACCTTCGGAGAAGGACGCAATTGAAAATTGAAAATTGAAAATTGTAAAATGGAAGAAGACGTGTATCCTAATTTTTTCAATTTGCAATTTCCAATTTTCAATTTTCAATGGAGCGCAGCGACAAGGAGGTGATGCTATCTTCGTACAAGAGCGAATAGAAATTGAAAATTTAAGATTGGAAATTGTAAAATGGAAGAAGACGTGTATCCCAACTTTTTCAATTTACACTTTCCAATTTCCAATTTTCAATGGAGCGCAGCGACAAGGAGGGCATTCAGAAATTCTGCCGATCCTTCTCCTAGTGAAATTCGATCGCCAGAGATTCTACCAGGACTTCAGACCACGACGGAAGACGATGCCGACCTTCCATGACGACTTCTTGGCTTGACGCAGCTCTAAGGCTGAGGAGTGATCAGCGATTTCCACGACCCCACCGGGCTCTGGGTCGCTGACGGCTTTCCCGCCGGGAATTTCTGAGAGTCCCTCGCAAACCAGGGAATCTCGTTAGCTGTAAGGATGCCAATGGCGCTGATGAATCCCATGCGTTTCCGCTTCAGAGGATCCAGGTGACCCAACAAGCTGAAAAAGATGGCATGGAAAGGAAATGGAGATGGAGAAGATGAAGATCAGGAATGCCAAACTCTGTCTTTCGGTCGGTCTGTTTTTGATCTCCCTGCTGGGGTTTCTGCCGCGTTCCCAAGGGGCGCCGCCGGGAGCGATCGGGTACGGGCAGGGGGATTACCTCGACGTATCGAAGCAAACCTGGAGGGAGTACGCTACGCCCCTCAAGGACCCCCTGGGCCACTCCACCCGGCCATGGCAGCCCAAGGGGGAGTACCCCTGGAAGCAGCCCTATTCGGCCACAATGTTGATGTACTTCGCCACCGATGACCACAAGCTCTACTCGAGCAAATACCAGGATTACTCGCTGAACTCGGCCCGGCTGAACAAGCGGGGGCTCATGACCCAGAGGAAGGGCTATGCCCTGCGGGAGGTCATGTACGACAGCTACCTCGACGTGATGCAGTTCGACGAGGACAGGGGCGGCAAGACGGGGACCGGGGGCCTGATGAACAAGTTCCTGGTGCTCTACGAGACTCCCGCCGACGTCCGAGGGACCTCCCAGGTCAAACTGACCTACCTCAACAGCCCAGTAGGAAAATGGAAGATGACGGACGCCTGGACTTACTCCCCCGGCCTCCGCAGGGTCACCCGCTCCCAGGGAGGGGACCGGCAGGACGAGGTCCTGGGGACCCCGGTGACCAACGATGACAACGGGGAGCGGAACGTCTGGGAAGAGGATCACCTCCTGATCGGCGAGGATGTGCTCTACATGCAGATGCTTGACCCCCAGATCATCGCCCCCGATCGCGCCGAGAACACGGGAGATCTCAAGAAGGATGGCGAGTGGTTTGCCAAAAACCTGGACCCCAGCCGGGGCGAGGAGCGGCTGAGCCCCTACCGGCCCGATGGGGGGATCGAGTGCTGGGTGGTCCTGAGCCAGTGGGCCAAACGGACGGATAAGTTCGGCTCCCACGTCTTTCCCAACCCCAAGGACTATTACCTGAAGTACCGGATCACCTGGGTTGAGAAGGTCACCAAGACCCCCGTTCGGGAGGAGCAGTACGACCACGACAATCGCCTGATCAAGGGCGGCTTCTCCATGAACCCCGAGTTCTTCGCCGGCGG
>JACOWJ010000049.1 GCA_016176845.1 Nitrospinota bacterium | reverse complement strand
GATGCCTGTCTCCCCGACGGGTCGGATCCCTCGCCAGATCAGCGCCTGCATAGGATCCTGAGATTTTCTTGGAAGAAGGAAGTTGTGGCATGGAAAATGCTCTATGTCTGGAAGGCCCGTTGAGGGTTCCTCTAGATCATATCTTTCGGTCGAGAAAGGAGGAATCGGCGATGATCTTAGTGGTAGATGATGAAAAGGGAATTCGGGAGGTCCTCGTAGAATACTTGAACCTGCTCGGCTACGAAGCCGATGCCGTAGAGAACGGTAAGGAGGCCCTGTCCGTGTTCGACGAGAATAAATACCACATGATCATCACCGACAACAATATGCCGGGCATGAGCGGCAGCGAGCTGATCAAGAGCATTAGACGAAATTGCCCCTTCTTCCCCGTGATCGGACTCACGGGGGGGAACACGGAAGGGTTGATCGAGGCAGGGGCAACGCGCTGTTTCAACAAACCCTGCGACCTCAACGAGCTGAGGGAGGTGATTGAGGAGCTCTTGAGCCTGGCGCCCAGCGAGAGCTTACCGTGAAAATGCCCGAGTCTTCCGGGGGCCATTTTCATTCCCGGGGACGGCCAACTTCGGTCGGCCATGTCGGCTTACAGTGAGCCGGGACTCGGGAAGGCGCGGTCTGCGACCGTTTCTCACGACGGCCTTCTATTCCTCTGGAATCTCAGCCAACCCCACACGTAGAGGGAAATGGTGATCCCGATCAGCAGCAGCGTCAAGCGGGTGACCAGAGAAGGAGAGATATCCAGGTAAACGATCTTGGCCGCCCAATGGGTGATAAAGGAACCCTCATAGGTCAGGCGGGGGCTATACCGATAACGCAGCCACTGTTCCAGAAGGGTTAGGGGACAGTCCAGGGAGAGAAGCTGCATGCCCAGGGCGGCGATAAGGCCCAGTCCATGAAAAACCTTCCCCCCCTTAGAACGCCTGAAGAGGAGCGCCCCGAATATCAGAAAACCAATCCAAAGAAGATGAAGCAGTAAGACCAGGTCCGCCAGGATCCCAAAAAGCATCGGGAAGTCCTCTCCTCGTCGAACCCACAAAACGTGCAACCTTGTAAAACTCTCAGCCCTTGTCGATCTCCACCACGATCTGCCCCCTGCCATCCTGCCCCTTGAGGGAGGAGACCATCCCCCGAAGCGTCTTCTCGATGATGCTCTGGACGAAAGCGCTCAGGGGGATGGGGAGGCCATCGATCCGCAGCCGTACCCGCGCCTCAGGCAGGCCCACTTTCAAGATCACCTCTTCCAGGTGATCGGTTACCCCGGCCGCGTCATCCAGGGCGAAGCGGGGCACCTCTCCGACATCGACCGGGTCATCCGTGACCATCGCGATCAGCTGGTTCTCTCGGGTACAGAGGGGCTCGGGGTGGGCCGCTCTGCGATAGACCTCGATCTTGGGCTTCTCCTCCCGCTTATAGCCCTCGGTCAGGATGAGATCGACCTTTCCAATCAAGGGGGCGATCTGATCCAGGGTGAGGTCGGCCTCCACGCGTTTGATCAGGGCCAGCTTCTGGGGGGAGGAGATGACCACGACCTGGGCCCCTGCCTGGGCATGGCGCCAGCTGTCTTTCCCTTCGCGATCCACTTCGAAGCCGTGGGTGTCATGCTTGATCGTCGCCACCCGGTAGCCCCTCCGGGTCAATTCGGGGATCAGCTTCTCCAGAAAGGTGGTCTTGCCGCTGTCGGATCTTCCAACGATGGAAACAATGGGAACCATAATTGTCCTTACTCCTTTGGTAAAGCATCTTGGCCATTTCCAGGCTCTCAGGGGTGTTGATATTGAAGAAAGAGAGCAGATCGGGATCGAATCGGGTCAGCTCTTCGCGGGAGATCTCCCTGAGCCTGACGCAAGGGAAGAAATCGAAGATCCGCTGGTTCCCTTCTCTCAATTGCCGGACAATGGCCGGCAAGCAGCCCTTGGAATAGATGGCGTGCAAGGGCTGATATCCCTCTTCCATCTTGGGGACCAGAACGTCGTACCCCTGCCCCCGGCCTTCCTCCAAGAGGCTCACCATGTACCGGATGAGCCCCGGCTGGAGGAAGGGCATGTCGCAGGCCACGAAGAAGGCATACCGGGTGGTCGCCTCGTTGAGGCCGGAGAAGAGTCCGGTCAAAGCCCCCGAAGCCTCACCCACATCCAAGACCACCCGGCACCCCAAACCTTGGTAATCCATGAGAGAGCGGGTTACGATTATCACCTCGGGGAAGATGGAAGAGAGCACCGCCACGATCGTCTCGATGATCGAGCTCTCTCCCAAACGGAGGAAGGCCTTATTTCCCCCTCTCATCCTCTTGCTTTGGCCTCCGGCCAGGATAATTCCGGTCAAACCAGGGCAAGTCTCTTCCTTCATCGGCGGAAAAAGAGGGTCAGGATGAGGGATAAAAGGAGGCTCAACAGGATGCTGGTCATCAGGGGGAAATAGAAGCTAAAGTTTCCCCGCCGGATATAGAGATCTCCCGGCAGCCTTCCCAGCCAGGGGATCTTGCCTCCTATCAGGAACAATCCTCCCAGGGCGATCAATACGATCCCCAAGAAGATCAAGGTGCGGCCTATGGAACCGAATTCTCCCCACATTTTACCGAGAAAATGCCCGAGTCTTTCTGGAGCCCATTTTCATTCTGAGGGCGGGCAACTTGGTTTGTTCATCATGACGGTTAATTTTAATCGTATAGGAAATTCCATTTTCAGCGAAGACCCCCCCCACCCCCTCTTCGTAAGGGGGGGTAAGGGGGGGGTAATTTATTTAGGCGACCCGGGCTGTCCAGGAAGGGGCCCCCCTGGTTGGGGGGAGGCTCCCTTTTCTGGAGGGATCGCGCTTTTCCCGGGGAACTTATGCGGCAAATTAGCCGGAGCACTTTGTTTTGAGGCCTCTGGTGACCTCTCGACCACGGAGGAGGTGTTGCGCCGACCGGACAGGATGGCCAGACTGAGCGAGGTGACCATGAAGATGATGGCGGTCACCGCGGTGATTTTGGTGAGGAAGTTTCCCGCACCCCTGGGTCCAAATAGGGTCTGGCTGGCTCCCCCAAAGATCGCCCCCATCGAGGCCCCTTTCCCCGTCTGTAGGAGCACGACCAGGATCAAGACCAGAGCGACCAAAACATGGACGATGCTCAGAAGGATGTACATAGAAGAAAACCCTTTCTCATGCCATGCGACCCTCCGCGGAACCCCGCCAGGGATCGCAGCAATCCCCCGGCATTAGCCGGAGGGTTCATGATCTTGCAAGGCCGCTACCCCGGGCAGCTCCTTGCCCTCGAGGAACTCCAGGGAGGCCCCTCCTCCCGTGGAGATATGGGTCATCCGGCTGGCCTCGCCGGCCTTGGTCACCGCCGCCGCCGTATCCCCACCCCCAATGATGCTCACCACCCCCGAGGAGGCCACCGCGCGAGCTACCTCGATCGTCCCCCCGCTGAACGGGTCGAGCTCGAACATCCCCATGGGGCCATTCCAAAGGATCGTCCGGGCCTTGGCGATGGCCTCGGAGAAGCGCTTGACGGTCTCAGGCCCGATATCCAGCCCCATCCATCCCTCCTCCAGGCCCTCGTTCGTGACCACTCTCCGCTCGGCATCCTCCTTGGGCTCCCGGGCCACCACATGGTCCACCGGGAGTTGCAGCTCGATGCCCTTAGACCGGGCATGCCGTAAGATATCGGCCGCCAGCCCCAGCTTATCCTCCTCCAGGAGAGATTTTCCCACCTCGATTCCCTGGGTCTTCAGGAAGGTGTAAGCCATCCCCCCTCCAATGAGGAAGGCGTCCACCTTATCCATCAGGTTCTCCAGGACCCCGATCTTGTCGGAGACCTTGGCCCCTCCCAGCAGGGCCACAAACGGCCTTTCCGGGGCCTCGAGGGCCTTGCTCAGGTAGTTGAGCTCGGCCTGCATCAGGAATCCGGCCGCCGCCATTTTCACATACCGGGTCATGCCCTGGGTCGAGGCATGGGCCCGATGGGCGGAGCCGAAGGCATCGTTCACGTAAAGATCCGCTAGGCCGGCCAGCTCCCGGGAGAAGCCCTCCTCGTTGGCCTCCTCTTCCTTATGAAACCTCAGGTTCTCCAGGAGCAAGACCTCCCCCGGCCTCAAGGCTTCGGCCAACCTCTTAACCTCCGGACCCACGCAATCGGGGGCCATCTGGACTTCGCGGCCCAGCAACTCTCGCAATGCCCTCGCCACCGGCTGCAGGCTGTACCGGGGGTCCGCTTTCCCCTTGGGCCGGCCCAAATGAGAGGCCAGGATCAGCCTGCCCCCCTGCTGGATCGCATATTTCAGGGTGGGCAAAGAGGCCCGGACGCGGTTATCATCGCTCACCTGCCCCTTCTCATCCAGGGGCACGTTGAAATCCACTCGAATAAACACCCTCTTGTCCTTCAGGTCCAGATCTGCGATGCTCAGCTTGGCCAAGGCTCGCTCCTCTGTTTTATTGCTTGCCGGCAATGTACCGGATCAGCTCGTTCACCCGACAAGAGAAGGCCCATTCGTTGTCGTACCAGGAGAGGATCTTGGCCATCCTCTTTCCCATCACCATAGTCGAAGGCCCATCCACAATGGAGGAATGGGAGTTGCCATTGAAGTCGATAGAGACCAGGAGGTCGGAGCAGAACTGCAAGACCCCTTTCATCCTGCCCTCGGCCGCCTCCTTCAAGGCGCGGTTCACCTCCTCTTTGGTCACATCCTTTTCCAGCTCGGCCACCAGATCCACTACCGAGACGTTGGGGGTGGGCACCCGAATGGCGATGCCGTCCATTTTCCCCTTGAGCTCCGGGATGACCAGGGAGACGGCCGCGGCCGCCCCGGTGGTGGTTGGGATCATCGAGAGGGCTGCCGCCCGCGCCCGCCTCAGGTCCTCATGGGGCAGGTCCAGGATGCGTTGGTCGTTGGTATAGGCATGGACGGTGGTCATCATGCCGCGCACAATGCCGAAGTGGTCCAGGAGCACCTTGGCGATCGGGGCCAGACAGTTGGTGGTGCAGGAGGCGTTGGAAAGGATATGGTGCTCACGCGGCTGATACTTCTCCTCGTTAACCCCCATCACGATGGTCAAGTCTTCTCCCTTGGAGGGAGCGGTGATGATCACCTTTTTGGCCCCCGCCGCCAGATGCCTGGAGGCCTTCTCCCGATCCCTGAAGAGGCCGGTGGACTCCACCACCACCTCGACCCCCAAGTCTCTCCAGGGCAGCTCGGCCGGATTTTTGACCGAAAGGACCCGCACCTCTCGATGATCTACCTTGATCACGGTCTCTGTGGCCTCCACGGAGGCATTTAAGATCCCATGAACGGAGTCGTATTTTAAGAGATGGGCCAAGGTCTTCGCATCGGTCACATCGTTAACGGCTACGAACTCCAACGCTGGGTCCTTCAAACCGGCCC
>JACOWJ010000036.1 GCA_016176845.1 Nitrospinota bacterium | reverse complement strand
CGGGCACAGCCCACCCCGAAAAGGCGAGCGAGCTCCTCGATCTCCTCGTCCTCCAGGGCCCGGGTCTTCTGCGTGGGGTCCAGGAAGAGCGGGATCGAGGAGGGGCTTACGGGGGTGCGGCCGCCAATGATCTTGGGCTGGGCAATGGCTCCCGCATGAAAGATCTGGATGGTCGCCCGGGCCCCGGCCGCCTGGATCGTCTCGGCCAGCCGATTGAGGCCGTTGATGCACTTGTCGTCGTAGATCCCCATTTGAGCGCGGAAGCCCTGGCCGTCAGGGCGGATGTAGGTGGCGTGGCAGATCACCATGCCCACCCCGCCCCGGGCCTCAGCCTGGTAAAGGTCCAGGAGCCGGTCGCTCACGTACCCATCCTCGGAGGCGTGACCGCAGACGGTCGGGGCCTTGACGTAACGGTTCTTCAACGTGAGGTTGCCGATTTGGATCGGATCGCTGATCTTGGGCATCTTTTCCCCTTTCTATCGGAATACGAATTGGACAGGATGCACAGGATAAACCGGATAAACCGGATAAAAAAACAGGAAATTGGCTCATCCTGTCTAAATCTTTTTACAACCGCAGGGCTTCTAGCTCCCCCTCCTCGATCCCCCGGACGCAGAGATGGCCTTCATGACCGGAGCTGGAATGGCGGAAATCTACCGAGACCACTTCATCAGAAGGGGCACTGCTGTAACGGGCGGTGATCCGGGCGACCCGGATGAGGTCCTCCTCCGTGAGCGGGCCCAGGGCCAGGGTGAGGGGGCCGCTGTGACCGAGGACCTTGAAGGAATAATGGTTCTCCCGGGCCATGCGAGAGAGCTTCTCGTTTTCCTCCTGGTTCCTTCCCACGACCACCTTCGACGTAGGGGAGAGGCGGAAGTGACGTCCTACTTTCAGGAGCCGCACTTCGCTCAGGTCGGGAAGATCAACCGAATGGTCAAAAAGGTCGCGCAAGCGCTGGGCAAATCCCTTGTCCGTCAGCAGACATCCTCCGGCCGGACAGGGGTAATCGGTGATCCCGTAGGCATCTGCCAGGCCGATCTGGGGTTTGCGGGACCGGCCGCTCATGGCGAGAAGCTTTTCCCGATCGACCAGGCCCTCGATCTCCGGCAGGGTGGGAGGGAGCAGCTGGGCCGAGAGCGGCCGCAGAACTCGCCCTTTCAGGCCGCTGTCCCGATCGATTACGTGGAGCGCATCCATCCGTTGGGATTTGGGCCGCTGTCCCAGTACCTCACCGGTCACCAGGAAGGAGGCGCCGACCTCCCCCATGTACTCTCCGGCGGCCCGGTGCATGAAGATGCGGCAGTCGATACAGGGATTGAGGTTCTTTCCGTAGCCGTATCGAGGATGGCGGACCACCTCCAGGTATTCGCGGCCCTTGAACAACACCTTGATCGGGATCTTGAACTCCTGGGCCACCTGGCTGGCCTGATGTTTGCACCCCGCATCTCTTCGGGTGCAGCAGCAGAAGGGGGTGATGAAATTCAGGGCCACCACCTCCACCCCCAACTCCAGCATGATCTTCACGGCCAGCGTGGAATCTAACCCTCCCGATAAAAGGGCTACCGCTTTCCTCTCCAATCGATCGCTCCTTTTTTAAGTTCGCTCAAATCTAATTTTTCATTTTTCATTTTTCATTTCTTAGTAGTCTCTATCCCCGATGTAGTCGGCCACCGATCGCAGCGCCTCCAAATAGAGGGAATCTTCGAAGATCGACAGCCGCTCCTTGGCCTGGGCGATCTGGGCCCTGGCCAACTCCATAGCCCTCTCCAGGGCACAATAGCTCTTCATCCAGCCAAGGAGCTGGTCCAGCTCCTTGAGGCCGAGGTCCCCAGCCCCCAGGTGTTGACCGATCCAGGCCCGTTCCTCCTCCCGGCACCGGTTATAGAGGTAAATCAGGGGGAGGGTGACCTTGCCTTCGTTGAAATCTTTGCCGATCGGCTTGCCCAACCTCACTTCCTTGGCCGAGTAATCCAGGACATCGTCCACCAACTGAAAAGCCACGCCCAGCCTCAGGCCAAAATCAGCCAGCGCTTCCTCCTGCTCGGGGGGTGCTCCTCCCAAGATGGCGCCGATCTGACAGCAAGAGGAGATAAGGGCGGCCGTCTTCCGCTTGATCACCTCCAGATAGTGGCTCTCCGAAGAGGCGAGGTTACAATGGCTTGCCAACTGCATCACCTCTCCCTCAGCCATCCGGAGGCAGGCCCTGGACAGGGAGCGCATGATCCTAATGTCGCTGTGGTTGGCCATCAAAGTGAACGACTTGGAGAAGAGGAAATCCCCAACGAGGATGCTGGCTTCATTGCCCCATTTGGCGTTGGCGGAAGGATGTCCACGACGCAGATCCGATCCATCTACGACATCATCATGAAGCAGCGTGGCGGTATGAATAAATTCGACAATGCAAGAATGGACGATGCCTTTTTCTCCATGATAATTACAGAGCTTTGAGCTGATCAGTACCAGGATCGGCCTGATCCTTTTTCCACCCGTACCGGATAAATAGTTGCTGATCAAAGGAATCAGGGCAACATCAGAGCAGGTATTGTCTTTGAGGGCGGCCTCTACGTCTTGCAAATCCTCGCTGATGATCTCTAAGACCTTTTGAAATTGCATGAAAGCTCCTGAAGAAGGGGATTGATCGGCCAACCCTGCAGGCTCATCTCAAAAATGGGCTAGATAATAACGGAAGAGAACCGTTTTGTCAAGCATTTTTAAGGGGTTTGGGGTTGTAAAGGGTCTTTCCGCAGGGAAAAAGACCTTGACTCCCCTCTGGGAAAAACTATAATTTCTAAAGGAGCTCGGGAGGTCTCAAGAATCCTGGGCAGGAAAGGGGTGGGCTCATTGATGAGTGGTGATGAGCGGTGAGCGGGAGTACCCAGGGTGATCGAGAAGCATGTTCCCCACCGGTGTGGGGATGAACCGGCGTACTGGATAGCCTTAAGCTTGATCCCGGGGGTGGGGAGGGTCCTGTTCAAGCGGTTGGTGGACCATTTCGGCAGCCCCAAGGCAGCCCTCTCTGCCACGCAGGGTCAGCTCTGTAAGGTCGAAGGCATTGGGGAGAAGACCGCCCGTGAGATGGCTTCCTTCGATTGGGAAAAGGGCCTGAAGCGGGAACTGGAGCAGATCGAGAAGCGGGGTCTTTCCGTGATCACCTTGACAGACGCCACTTACCCTTCTCCCCTCCGGACGATCCCGGACCCTCCTCCCCTCCTCTATGCCCAGGGGGAATGGAAGGAGGGCGATGCCTGCTCGATCGCCCTGGTGGGCAGTCGGAGCCCCACCTCTTATGGAAGACTGATGACGGAGAGGCTAAGCCGGGAGTTGGCGGAGCTGGGTTTCACCGTGGTCAGCGGCCTGGCCCGGGGGATCGATAGCTGTGCCCATCGAGGGGCCATGGCGGCGGGCGGACGGACGATCGCAGTGCTGGGCTGCGGGTTGGCGGTCATCTATCCCCCGGAAAGCGGGCCTCTGAGGGAAGAGATTGCCCGGGCGGGGGCCGTTCTCTCGGAATTTCCCCTGTTCGCCAAGCCCGAGAGGCTGAACTTTCCTGTCCGCAATCGTCTGATCAGTGGCCTCTCCTTGGGAACTCTGGTGGTGGAAGCTGCCGCCCAGAGCGGCGCCCTGATCACCGCAAATTTCGCCCTGGAGCAGGGTCGAGAGGTCTTTGCGGTCCCCGGACCCGCATACTCCCCCAAGAGCAAAGGGGCCCACCGGCTGATCAAGATGGGGGGCAAGCTGGTGGAAGGGGTGGAAGACATCCTGGAGGAACTGCCTCCGGAAGTTTTGAGAGGCTTGAAGAGCCGGCCGGTCACGCGAGAAGAAGGGGGCCAACTCCAGAACCTATCGGCAGAAGAGGAGTCCATTTGGAGGGCCATTCCCGAGGAGGGGGGCCATATTGACATCATTATTCGGAATAGCCAGCTCCTGCCCAGTCAGGTCTCCGGGATCCTGGTGATGTTGGAGCTCAAGGGACTGGTTCGGCAGCTGACGGGCAAAGTCTTCGTTCGGAATATTTAGTTTTTGAGGGACTAGGGGCTAGGGGCTAGCAAAAGTTCTTCTTCGCTAGTCCCTAACCCCTAATCCCTAACTTGAGAAGGTATCCAACGGTGAAATCTCTGGTAATCGTCGAATCGCCAACCAAGGCGAGGACCATCAAGAAGTACCTCGGCAAGGATTACGAGGTCAAGGCTTCAGTGGGGCACGTCAAGGACCTCCCCAAAAAGAAACTGGGAGTCAAGATCGAGAATGGCTTCGAGCCCGAATATATCACCATCCGCGGCAAGGGGAAGATCTTGCAAGAGCTCAGGGAAGCGGCCAGCAAGGCCGACCGGATCTACCTGGCCCCCGATCCGGACCGGGAGGGGGAGGCGATCGCCTGGCACATCTCGCAGGAGCTCAAAGGGGTTCAGGAAAGGGACATCTATCGTGTCCTCTTCAACGAGATCACCGAGCCGGGGATCCGAGAGGCGATGCAGCACCCGGGCAAGATCGACCGGAACAAGGTCGATGCTCAACAGGCCCGCAGGATCCTGGACCGGCTGGTGGGTTACCAGATCAGCCCCCTCCTCTGGGAGAAGGTCAACTACGGCCTGAGCGCCGGCCGGGTGCAGTCGGTAGCCCTGCGGCTGATCTGCGAGCGGGAGCGGGAGGTCCAGGCCTTCGTCCCCCGGGAGTACTGGTCGATCACGGCGGGCCTGGAAGGGCGCCTCCCTCCGCTTTTCAGTGCCCGGCTGGCCAAAATCAATGGGAAGAAGGAGGAGGTGAAGGACGAGCAGACGGCCCTCTCGATCGTCGAGGAGGCCAAAGGGGCGCCCTTTGTGGTGGCCAAGGTGGAAAAGAAGGAGCGGAAACGTTCTACCGCCGCCCCCTTCATCACCAGCCAACTCCAGCAGGAGGCCGCCCGCCGCTTCCAATTCTCCCCGAAGCGGACCATGCTCATCGCCCAGCGGCTCTACGAGGGGATCGATATCGGGCAGGAGGGGCCGGTCGGCCTCATTACCTATATGCGGACCGACTCCCCACGGATCGCTCCCCAGGCCCAGGAGCAGGCCCGGGAGTACATCCGGGAGAAGTTTGGCCCCGACTACCTGCCGGCCAAACCCCCGATCTACAAAGGACGAGCTGCGGCCCAGGAGGCCCACGAGGCGATCCGCCCCACCTCGGTTCGTTGGGAACCGGAACGGCTCCGGCCCTATCTGGGCAAGGAGGAGCTCGCCCTCTACCAGCTGATCTGGCAAAGGTTTTTGGCCAGCCAGATGACCCCAGCCGTCTACGACATGACCACCGTCGATATCGCGGCGGGCCGTTATACCTTCCGGGCCACCGGGGCGGTCATCAAATTCTCGGGTTTTATGCAGGTTTACGTCGAGGCCCGGGACGAGCCGGCCGACGAGGTTGCTGAGGAGAACCTCCTGGACCGGGAGAAGGTGGAGCCCCTGCCGCCCTTACAGGTCGGGGAGGCCCTGAAGGTTCGGGAGATCGTCCCGCGGCAGCACTTCACGCAGCCCCCTCCTCGCTATTCGGAGGCCACGCTGGTCAAGGAGCTGGAGGAGAAGGGGATCGGGCGGCCCAGCACTTACGCTTCCATCGTCAGCACCATCAAGGAGCGGGACTACGTGCGAGAGGAGAAGCGCAAGCTCTCCCCCACGGAGCTGGGCCTGTTGGTGAACGACCTGCTGACCGGCCATTTCCCCGAGATCTTGAACGTGGAGTTCACCGCCAACATGGAGAACCAGCTGGACGAGATCGAGGAGGGCAAGGCCCGCTGGGCAGAGACGCTGGCGCAGTTTTACGGCTCCTTCGTCCAGACCCTCGAGCGGGCCCAAAAGGAGATGACCCGGGTGAAGGGAAAAGAGGTCCCCACCGACATCCCTTGCGAGAAGTGCGGCCGCCAGATGGTCATCAAGTGGGGCCGCAAGGGCTATTTCCTGGGATGTCCCGGCTATCCCGAGTGCAAGAACACGGCCGAGTTCACCCGGGATGAGGAGGGGACCATTCGGGCCATCAAGAACGAGGAGACCACCGACGAGGTCTGCGAGAAATGCGGCTCCCCCATGCTCATCAAGCAGGGGCGTTACGGCAAGTTCCTGGCCTGCTCGGGCTACCCCCGCTGCAAGAGCACCCGCAAGCTCGCTCCCGCGGGAAACAGCCAGGGCCAGGAAGAGGCCACCGAGGAGGTCTGCGAGAATTGCGGCTCCCCCATGCTCATCAAGCCGGGACGCTATGGCAAGTTCCTGGCCTGCTCGGGCTACCCCCGCTGCAAGAGCACCCGCAAGCTCGCTCCCGCAGGGAATAGCCAGGGGCAGGAGGAGGCCACCGAGGAGGTCTGCGAGAAGTGCGGCTCCCCCATGCTCATCAAGCCGGGACGTTACGGAAAGTTCCTGGCCTGCTCGGGCTACCCCCGCTGCAAGAGCACCCGCAAGCTCGCGGCCACCGGGAACGGCCAGGCGAAGGAGGAGGCTGCTGAGGAGATCTACAAGAAGTAGGCAGGGTTTGATGAAGGACAGAGACGAAGGAGGATCCCCGAGCGCGACGGGTCGGAGCAGCCGGGCGGAGGGATGGGCCGCTTACCTGGAGGAGTTCCGGAGACACCTGGAGGTCGAGAAGGGTTGCTCGCCCCATACGATCCGGAATTACCTGAGCGACCTGGAGCAATTCCGCTCTTTTCTGATCGAAAAGGAGCTCTGCCTGCAAGAGGATGGGGAGGCGGCGGACATCCGGCGGGTCAATCGGCTGGCTATCCGGGCCTTCTTGGGGTCCTTAAACCAACGGGGAAACCGGAACAGCTCCATCGGACGGAAGCTGGCGGCCCTCCGCTCGTTCCTCAAGTTTTTACAGCGGGAGGGGTACCTCCATGACAACCAGGCCGCCCTGGTGATCACCCCCCGCCAAGAGAAGCACCTCCCTGGCTTTCTCTCGATCGATGAGGTTTTTCATCTGCTGGAGACCCCCGAGGCGGCGACCCCGGAGGACTTGAGGGACAAGGCCATCCTGGAGGTGCTTTATGCCGCGGGGATCCGCGTGGGGGAGTTGGTCTCTCTGGACGTGGAGGAGATCGACCTGGCCAACAAAAACATGAAGGTCCGAGGCAAGGGAGGCAAGGAGCGGTTGGCTTTCTTGGGCGAAAAGGCCGCGGCGGCTCTCCGAGATTACCTGAAACGGCGCGGAGAGTTGCTGGCCCGGGGAAAGGCCGGAGCCAACCCGAATGCAGCCTTCCTGAACTGGCGTGGGGGGAGGTTGACGGAACGGGGGGTCCACTTGCTGGTGGTCAAGTATCTGCAGAAGAGCGCGCTGAGGCGCCACGTCAGCCCCCATACCCTGCGCCACACCTTCGCCACCCACCTTTTGGACGCCGGGGCTGACTTGCGCTTCATCCAGGAGCTGTTGGGCCATACCAGCCTCTCCACGACGCAAAAGTATACCCACTTGACCACCGATCGGCTGATGGAGGTGTATGACCGGGCCCATCCCCGAGCCCGGCAGGCGGGTAAGGATAAGGAAATGAGGGAAACCTCGCTGCCCGAAGCCCTGGAAGAGGCGGGTGGCCATTCGCAGTCAGCCATCGATGGCCCCAAGGAAACACCCGATCGTAACTCGATCGTATAGAAATTTCCTTTTTAGACAGGATTTACAGGAAAGTTTTAAGTTTTAGGTTTTAAGTGTTAAGCAAGGAACCTAAAACCTAACACCTAAAACTTAAAACTTAGCTTGATTGTATAGGCATTTCCTTTTTTGACAGGATGGACAGTATTTACCGGATGGACAGGATGAGAAGATGAACGTGAGACAAAAGGCAAAGGACAAAGGCAAGGATTGACGATCCCCTGTTCCCTGTCCCCTGTAACCTGTTCCCTAACTCGATTCCACAAGAAAGGCCGGCAAATTGATGAGGAGAAATGACCCAGGTGCGACCGGTCGGGGCCCTCGGGATCCTTCCCCCCGTTGGCGAGGGACGACGATCCTCTCCGTGAGACACCGGGGGAAGGTAGCCATCGCAGGAGACGGACAAGTCAGCTTCGGCGAAACCGTCATGAAACACCATGCCTCGAAGATCCGAAAGTTGTATAACGGGATGGTGGTCGTAGGTTTTGCCGGGGCCGCCGCGGATGCCTTCGCCCTATTCGCCCGGTTCGAGGAGAAGCTCCAGGAGTACCGGGGGAACCTGCCCCGGGCGGCCGTGGAGTTGGCCAAGGACTGGCGGATGGACCGATCCCTGCGCCGCCTGGAGGCCCTCCTGGCGGCCGTGGACAAGGAACATTCCCTGATCATCTCCGGCACGGGGGATATCATCGAGCCGGACGACGGCATCATCGGCATTGGCTCGGGGGGGGGGTTTGCCGTGGCCGCGGCCCGATCCCTGGTAGCGCATTCTTCGCTGGAGGCCGGGGAGATCGTCCGGGAGGGCATGCGGATCGCGGCCTCTCTTTGCGTCTATACCAACGATTACATTACTTTGGAAGAGCTCTAACCATATTGTCCCGGCAAAAGGCTGGGTAGTGTGCTAACCAAGGTGGGGAAATTCCATGGAGCAGTTAACGCCCAAGCAGATCGTTGCCGAGTTGGACAAATACATCGTGGGGCAGAAAAAGGCGAAGCGATCGGTCGCCATCGCCCTGCGTAACCGCTGGCGCCGGCAACAGTTGCCCGACGAGTTGCGGGAGGAGGTTGCCCCGAAGAACATCATTATGATCGGCCCCACCGGTGTGGGGAAGACTGAGATCGCGCGGCGCCTGGCCCGGCTGACCAATTCTCCCTTTCTGAAGGTCGAAGTGACCAAGTTTACCGAGGTGGGGTACGTGGGAAGGGATGTGGACTCGATGGTACGAGACCTGGTGGAGCTGGCCAAGAACATGATCCGCGATGAGAAGGTCAAGGAGGTCAGGGCCAGGGCCGCCTCCCTGGCCGAAGAGAGACTGCTGGACTTGCTGCTCCCTCCACCCTCCCGTTCTCATTCGAAGAGGGAGAGAGAACTGAACGACGAAGAGGCCTCCGACGAGCTCAACGAGCAACATTATCGCCGGACCCGCGAGAAGTTCCGGGCGTACCTTAAGGAGGGAAGGCTGGACGAGCGGATGGTGGAGCTCGAGCTCCCCGAGCGGGGCTTTCCCATGATCGAGGTGATCACCCCCCAGGGGATGGAGGAGTTGGACATCAATTTCAAGGATATGCTAGGCAGCCTCTTCCCTCAGAAAAAGAAGAAACGGAAGGTGGGGGTCCCAGAGGCCCTCCATATCTTGACCGAGGAGGAGTCCCAGAAGCTCGTCGACATGGACAAAGTGGTCCAGGAGGCGATCTCTCGGGTCGAGGAGTCGGGGATCATCTTTCTGGACGAGATCGACAAGATCGCCGGCCGGGAAAGCCTTCATGGACCTGACGTCTCCCGGGAGGGGGTGCAGCGGGACCTGCTGCCGATCGTCGAGGGCTCGACGATCACTACCCGGTACGGGATGGTGAGGACCGACCACATCCTCTTCATCGCCGCCGGGGCCTTCCACAAGGCCAAGCCCTCCGACCTGATCCCCGAGCTGCAGGGGAGGTTCCCCATCCGAGTAGAACTGGAGCCGCTGGGCAAGGAAGACTTCATTCAGATCCTGACCGAACCGCAGAACGCCCTGATCAAGCAGTACGTGGCCCTGCTGTGGACCGAGGGGGTAGCGGTCGAATTCGCCTCCGATGCCATCGCGGAAATCGCCGAGATGGCCGAGAGGGTGAACCAGCGCATGGAGAACATCGGCGCCCGCAGGCTTCACACCATCATGGAGAAGCTGCTGGATGAGATCTCCTTCGACGCGCCGGATCGGACCAATTTGCAGATCGTCATCGACGCCCGTTACGTGCGCGAGAAGCTGGAAGATGTGGTGAAGGACGAGGATCTGAGCCGGTATATTTTATAGGCTATGAAAGTAACTACCTGACAACCAGGGCGAAAAACTTCTGGATCACATCCGCAATTTCCGCTATGATGAGGGAATCAGGTGATGCGAAAACTGGTAGAGAAGGCCCAGATCCTGCTGGAGGCACTGCCCTATATCCAGCGGTTCCGTCACAAGACCATGGTGATCAAGTATGGAGGAGCGGCCATGCTCCAGGAGGAGCTGAAGCGCTCCTTCGCCCGGGACGTGATCCTGCTCCATCTGGTGGGGATCCGGCCGGTGATCGTCCACGGCGGAGGTCCCCAGATCGGCCAGCTCCTCAAGCGGCTGGGCAAGGAGAGCCGTTTCGTCCAGGGCCTGCGGGTCACCGACGCGGAGGCCCTGGCGGTGGTGGAGATGGTCCTGGGGGGGAGCATCAACAAGGAGATCGTGGGCCTCATCCAGCACTACGGGGGGAAGGCCGTGGGGATCAGCGGCCGGGATGGGCAGCTGCTTCGCGCCTCCAAGATGCCCGACCTGTTCGACCCACAGACCTGTCAGGCGGTGGATTTGGGGTTTGTGGGAGAGGTTCGAGAGGTGAATACGGAAATCCTGAAGACCCTGGAGCATAACGGCTTTATCCCCGTCATCGCCCCCATCGGGGAGGGAGCCGAGGGGGAGTGTTACAACATCAACGCCGACGACGCGGCCGGCGAGGTGGCGGCAGCCCTGCGCGCCGAGAAGCTCATCCTATTGACGGACGTCCCCGGCATCCTGGATGGCCACGGCGCCCTGGTTTCCACCCTGACGGTGGAGGAGGCCGAGAAGCTGGTAATGAATGAGGTGGTCACCTCGGGGATGATCCCCAAGGTCAGGGCCTGCCTGCGGGCCCTCGAGGGCGGAGTCTCCAAGGCCCACATCTTGGATGGCCGAGTCGATCACGTCCTCCTCCTGGAGGTCTTTACCGAGGAGGGGGTGGGAACGCAGATCCTCCAGGGAGTCAGGGTCTAATGGACCTTTTCGAGCATCTCAATCCCAGCCAAAGAAAAGCCGTCGAACATGTGGAGGGGCCTCTGTTGATCCTGGCCGGAGCCGGCTCCGGCAAGACCCGGGTCATCACCTGCCGCATCGCTTACCTGATCCGGCACGTGGGGGTGGATCCTCAGTCGATTCTGGCCTTGACCTTCACCAACAAGGCCGCCGGCGAGATGAAGGAGCGAGTCAAGGCGTTGCTGGGCTCCCTCGGGGACAAGGTCTGGATCAGCACCTTTCACTCCGCCTGCGTCCGCATCCTGCGCAGAGAGATCGACAAGCTGGGCTACTCGCGGGACTTTGCCATTTACGATGCCGACGATCAGCTCTCGCTGATCAAAGAGTGCCTGGTCCAGCTCGACCTCAACGCCGAGCTGTATCCGGCGGCCAGCATCGCCGAAAAGATCCGCTCCTTTAAGAACCAGGGACGCGATCCGTCCTCCCTGCCGGAAGAGGTCCTCCTCTTCAGCCTGGATGGCAAGGCCGTGCAGGTCTATGCTCTCTTACAGAAGAAGCTCAAGGCCAATAACGCCCTCGACTTCGATGACCTCCTGCTCCTCACCCTGCGTCTCTTCGAAGGATGCCCGGAAGTGTTGGCCCGTTATCAGGAGCGCTTTCGCTACCTCCTGGTCGATGAGTACCAGGACACCAACCCCACCCAGTACCGGCTCTTGAAACTCCTGACCCAGACTCGCCAGAACCTCTGCGTGGTGGGGGACGACGATCAATCGATCTACAAATGGCGCGGGGCCGACATCCGCAATATCCTGGACTTCGAGCGGGATTTCCCGGCAGCCAGGGTGATCAAGCTGGAAGAGAACTACCGTTCCACGCAGACCATCCTGGAGGCGGCCGGGGCGGTGGTGGCCGTCAACCGGGAAAGGAAGGGGAAGCAGCTCTGGACCCGCCGGGGTCCCGGCAGCAAGGTCACCTATTTTCAAGCCGCCGACGAGCTGGAGGAGGCGGAGTACGTCTGCCGGACGATCGCCCAGCTGCTGGCCCAGGGCGGCTACAGCGGCCAGGAGATCGCCGTCCTTTACCGCACCAATGCCCAATCCCGCTCGATCGAAGAGGCCCTGCAAAAGGCCCGCATCCCTTACCGGGTCGTGGGGGGGTTGCGATTTTACGATCGCAAGGAGATCAAGGATGTGCTGGCCTATCTCCGGGTAGCCATCAACCCGTGCGATTTCCTGAGCCTGAAGCGCATCCTCAGTGTCCCCCCCCGTGGGCTGGGGAAGGCAGCCCTGGACCGAATCACCCAGCAGGCCCAGGCATCCACCGGAGGCTGGCCGGAACTTTTCCAGGAGCTGCTGGAAGGGGAAGGGCTGCCCGGCGCCATGCGAGAGAGGCTCCGGGCCTTCAGGCAGCTGCTGGAAGAGCTGGTCCGGTCAGCCCAATCCCTCTCGGCCTCCCGGGCCATCGAGGAGACCATCCGCGCCACCGGCTACGACCGCTACCTGGCCAAAGAGGGAGGCCCGGAGGGCGAGAGCCGTCGCCAGAATGTTCAGGAACTGGTCACGGCGGCCCGGCAATTCGAGTTGGAGGCTCCTGAGGGGCTGCTCAAAGACTTTCTCGATGGGGCCGCCCTGGCCTCTTCGGAGGATGTCAAGGACGACCCGACCGGCCGGGTCAACCTGATGACGCTGCATTCCTCCAAAGGATTGGAGTTTCGGGTGGTCTTCATCGGCGGGATGGAGAACCAGCTTTTCCCCCATGCCCGGTCTATGGAAAGCCCCCCCTTGTTGGAGGAGGAGAGGAGGCTATGTTATGTCGGCATGACCCGGGCCAAGGAGCTGCTTTTCCTGACCAACGCCGCCAAACGGCGCCTCTACGGCACGGAGATGTACAACCCGCCCTCTTTGTTCTTAAAGTCGATCCCCGACCATTATCTCCAGAGGATCGATGGGCTGACTGCCCAGAGGCCCGCCCTGGCCGGGCCCACCCCTTCGCGGCCGGACCTTCCTGCCAACTCAGGAGCCAAGGCCTTCTGCCGGGGGACCCGGGTCCATCATCCCAAGTGGGGTACCGGAGTGGTTGTGGAGGTCGAAGGGGAAGGGAGCAGCTTGAAGGTGACGGTAGCCTTCCAACAGGGGGAGAAAAAAAAGCTGGCCGCAAAATTTGCTCCGTTGCGGTTAATTTAGGGGTTGCGTTTTTCCATTCTTTTCCGATATTATATGTAGGCATAAAGCTCCAAAGTTAATTCTTCTGGGTTTTTGGTTTTATTTGCCGGGCTCTCGGTTAATCCCAAATTTTTGTGTCTGAGGGGGGAGTTGTTTTTTTCGTTTTTCCTCAATACTTTACCGTGAAAATAAGGAGGGGGGATTCATGAGAGGGCGGAGGGGGAGAGTTCTTTTTTCTTTTTTCTTGATCCATCTATTTTTTGTTCTCATAGCGAGCGGCATTTCTTATGCCGAGGAGGGCTCCGATGTCGAACTTTTCCCATTTTCCAAGGAGCTGGAAAGCAGGATTGCATTCTGGACGAAGATTTTCACCGAGTACGACGGCCATCAGGTCGTCATTCACGACGCGGAAAACCTGGACATCGTCTATGAGGTGGTGGATTTCAGGACAGTCTTCGGAGATAGAACGACCAACGAAGCAGCCAAAGATCGACTGATCGAGCAGGTCAAGGCCACCTATCGCGACATCCTGCGTCGGATGAGCACCGGTTCGATCGATCCATCGGCTCTTTCCGAGCGGGAATATCGGGTTCATCAGCTCTTTCAAGCCGTTCAGGACAAAAACATCCTCCTCCGGGCAGCAGAAAACCTCCGCAGTCAACCAGGCCAGCGGAATCGTTTCTTACAGGGGCTGTTGACCTCAGGACGGTACAACGACGCCCTCAAGGAGATCTTCCGCAATCATGACCTTCCAGAAGAGCTCATTGCGATTCCTCATATCGAGAGCAACTTTAACTATCGGGCTTACTCCAAGAAGGGCGCAGCCGGGGCCTGGCAGTTCATTCGATCCACGGGTCAACTGTTCCTGAAGATCGACTCGAAGGTGGACGAACGGCTCGATCCCCTCTTCGCGGGCCAGGCAGCCGCCAGGCTCCTCAAGAGGAACTATGAGGTCCTGGGCTCCTGGCCTCTGGCCATCACCGCTTACAACCATGGCCGGCAGGGGATGGCCAACGCGGTCAAGGAAACGGGCTCTGACAGCCTGGTGGAGATCATCGAGCATTACCAAGGGCCCAACTTTGGGTTTGCCTCGAAGAACTTTTACGCCGAGTTCCTGGCCGCCCGGGATGTGATCAAGAACTATCGGCACTACTTCGGAGAGGTGGAGCTGCTTCCGCCCCTGGAGCATGAGATGGTGCAGATCAGTCGGCCCGCCGGCCTCAAGACGATCCTGCGCCATTTTGGGATATCCCGAGAGGAGCTGAAAGAGTATAACCCTGCACTGAGGCCTCCCGTCCTGGAGGCCCGCAGCCCTGTGCCGGCAGGATTTTTGCTGCGGCTGCCCAAGGGAAAAAGCGACCAGCTGTCCACCTTCCTGGCTCAGGTCAACTCGGACGGCTCTTCCTCCGAAGGGAAGATCGCGAAGGTTCGCAGCAAGGCCTCCCGGTATCGCGTGAAGCGGGGCGATACCCTCAGGGCCGTCGCTCTTCAGTTCGATACGAATATCCAGACCCTGCGGCTCCTGAACGGGCTGAAGAAGTCCGGCGCGATCCGGGCCGGCCAGCTCCTGCGCCTGCCAACCGGCGTGAGAGCTAAGGCCGAGGGCCTTTGGGTGATTCCGGCCAGCGCCAAGTACGTAGAGGAAGAAGAGGAAGAGGAAGACGGGCAGCTCGCCTCGGCCAATTCGCCGAAAGGCAAAAAGGGACGAGTGCTGGCCCAAGACAAGAAAGGCCGGGGAAAGGCGAGGATCGCTGCGCAACCAGAAAAGAAGGGAAACGGGCAGAAGGCAACCAAAGTTCGATCCTCGAAATCGAGGGGAACATCCCATCGGATCAAAAAGGCCCGGGCCAATGGGGATGAGAAGGGCAGTAGCCTCCGAAAGGGGTCTCTAAAAAAGAAGAAAAAGGCTTCCAACCGAAAGGGCAAGGGTCTTACCCTCAGAAAGCCCTCTCGCAGGGATCTCTAACGTTCCTACGGGGAAGGGCTGTAGGGTTCTCACGACCGTCATCTGCAGGGGGTTTTGCGGGTTTAAGCAGGACCGCTGGACCCTGATCCTCCTGGCCCGTGTTCTTACGACCCTCATCTGCAGGGGGTCTTGCGGAACGGTAACTTGCTGGTTCTCACGCTTCAAGAAGGGGGACAACGCCTCGACACCTCCCTGGCCAGGGAGGATTTGGGCCTCTCTCGCTCCCAAATCCAGCGCCTGATCGAAGAGGGACGGATCCGGGTGAATGGCTCTCCGGTCAAGGCTCATTACCGCCCCAAGCCGGGAGACCGGGTAGAAGTCATCATCCCTGAACCGGAACCCTCGGTCCTCAATCCCGAGCCCATTCCTTTAAATATCGTTTACGAAGATGCCTTCCTGGTGGTCATCGACAAACCTGCGGGCCTGGTGGTCCACCCGGGCGCGGGGAATCCCGCCGGCACCCTGGTCAACGCCCTGCTGTATCATTGTCCCGACCTCTCCGGCATTGGTGGGGTGGAGCGGCCGGGAATCGTCCATCGGTTGGACAAGGAAACCTCGGGGTTGCTGGTGGTGGCCAAGGATGACCTCTCGCACCGCAACCTGGCGCGTCAATGGGAGAGCAGGAGCATCCGGCGCCGATACCTGGCTCTGGTGAAGGGCCAGGTTGCTCGGGAGAAAGGGAGAATCGAGACCCTCGTTGGCCGCCATCCTGTGGAGCGCAAGAAGATGGCGGTGGTCCGGCAGAAGGGGAGGGTGGCCATCACCGAGTACCAGGTGTTGGAGAGATTTCGCGATTTCTCCTTCCTCGAGCTACACTTGCGGACCGGTCGCACCCACCAGATCCGCGTCCACATGGCCTCTCTAGGCCACCCGGTCGTAGGGGATCATACCTATGGACGGCGAACCGAGGAGCATGGCCGGCCTCCCTGGGTTCAAGAGGCCTTGCAGGGCCTGAGGGGGATGGCCCTCCACGCGGCCACCCTGGGCTTCGTCCATCCGCGAAGCGAGGAGCTCATGGAGTTTGAGGCCGCGCTCCCCCCGGACTTCGCCCACCTTCTCCAGATGTTGCGCAGATCAGACCTCGAGCATTAGACATTAGCAAATAAGACTATAGAAGTGTCATCGCGAGCAGGTCGGCTAAATCCTCCGGCTTGAGATTCAACCGGCAGAAGATCTTCTTCTCCAGCCGGAACATCTTTTGCTCCAGGCTGCCGATTCTCTGAGCGGCCAAGGGGTTCCGCTTCCCGTACCGCTTCTGTAAATCGATGAACCTCTCCCGCAGTGTCACCACTTGATCGTGTTGTACCCTCTTGTCGGCATAATTGACGATCTCCTCCGCGGTAACCCTTTGAGGATCCATCTCTCCCCTCAGGTGAATGTGCCGACCGACGATCTCCCCGATCTCGGGGTAGCCCAACTTTCGGAGCAGCCCCTCCCCGGAGGCGGCATGATCCTCGCCGGTCCGAAAGCTCTCGTTTTTGGTGATGTCGTGAAGCAGGGAAGCTGCCTCCACCTCCAACAGGTTCAACCCCTCCCCGATGGCATTCAGCCTTTGGGAGAGGAATAGGGCTACCTGGCAGACCAGCAGGCTGTGTCGAACGATATGCGCCGGCATCTGGTAGCTGGACATGATTGCCAGGCACTCTTCTCGGGTAAGGGCCATCTTCGATACACTCTTAATTCGGGGTTAAATTGAATGCGTAGGAATTTCCATTTTTAGGGGCTAGGGACTAGGGGCTAGGGATTAGCAAAAGCTCTTCTTTCTGACTAGCCCCTAGTCCCTAATCCCTAACCCCTAACTTGAGGGGCGAGGTCCTCCGCGCTCGAAGGGCCTATCCGAAAACCTCTCACCTTGACAAGCCTTTAGGGGAAATGGTAAGGGTTTATCATCGAACGTTACCAATTTATCATCCCCTTTAAGGGGATTGCAACCTATTTTTAGATCGAGAGGGAAAGATTAAAACCGGTTTTAGGGACTTTCGAATTCCCGCCCCGCATCAAGTGCGGGGTAAACTCCAGCGGGAATCCAGGCAACTTGAGAATCAAAATCTGGATTCCTGCTTTCGCAGGAATGACAAACAACGGGCTATAGAGCTATTTATTTTTTCTAGAGTCCCTTAGACGAGGAGGGAAAGCGATGGCCGTCGAAAAAAGGGCGCTTCGCCTCAACACGCGGGGAGATACCGATATCCTGAATATTACCCCTCAGATTGCTCGGGAGGTAGAGGCTTCGGGGGTCTCCTCGGGGGTCGTGACCCTCTTCATTACGGGTTCCACTGCGGGCATCACCACCGTAGAATACGAGCCCGGGCTCATCCAGGACCTGCGGGAGGCCTGGGAGAGGTTGATCCCCAAGGGGATCGACTATCATCACGATCGCCATCAGGGGGAGGGCAATGGCTATGCTCATGTCCGGGCTTCCCTGCTCGGCCCCTTCCTCTCCATCCCCTTTATCCACAGGAAACTGCTCTTGGGGACCTGGCAGCAAGTCGTCCTGATCGATTTCGACAATCGGCCCCGCTCCCGGGAGGTCGTGCTTCAGATCATGGGGGAACCTTGAGACTTGAAAAAAGAGACTTGACCGGTGCCCGCTTAAGAAGCGAAGCTTCTGTGCGCTGCTTAAGACTTGTTTTTCCTAAAAAAAGACTTGACCGGCGCCTCCTTTTTCCGCTAAACTTTCGCCCAACATCACCGGGATTTGCTTGGGACGAAAAGTGAAACATTTGTGTCAACTTAACCCCTTGGGAGTGCGGGCGTTCCGCCCGCAAAGAGCGGCCAAGCTTGCCCCGGGCTTGATCCGGGGATGGCCTCGTTCCCATGTTCCAACCTTAAGTTGAAACAAATGAGAAGTGAAATGCTCTAATTCCGCTATGGAAGCGAAGATCCGTCAAAATCGCTGAGCGGCCTCGGCATAAGGGGGAATTGAATGGGACGGACAGCTGTGTACCCCGGGACCTTTGACCCGATCACCAACGGACATATCGACCTGATCCAACGAGGGCTGTGCATTTTTGACGAGGTCATCGTGGCTGTGTCCAACAATCCCGACAAGAGGCCCTTGTTTTCCCTGGAGGAACGAAAAGGGTTCATCCAGGAGGCAACCCGGGGATTGGGGGAGATCCGGATAGATTCCTTTAACAGCTTGCTGATCCAGTATGCCAAGGAAATCAAGGTGAACGTCATCATCCGTGGCCTCCGAGCAGTCTCCGATTTCGAGTACGAATACCAGATGGCCCTGATGAACCGCAAGCTCGACTCTTCGATCGAGACGGTATTTATGATGCCCAGCGAGAAATATTCCTTCATCAGCTCCCGCCTCATCAAGGAGGTGGTCTCTTTCGGAGGATGCGTCAAGGGAATGGTCCCGGACATCGTTGAGGAGGCCCTGAGGGGAAAATTTAAGAAACCGTCCCAGGAACGGGAGGCCAAGGCCCTCCGCTAAAAGCTCAGAAGGCTATTAAAAAGATGATGCTTTATACACAAGGGCGATTTCAATGCTGACGCAAAGGGTTCAAAGGATCAAACCTTCGGCTACCATGGAGATCACGGCGATTGCGGCCGACATGAGGGCCCAAGGGATCGATGTTATCAGCTTGAGCGCCGGGGAGCCGGACTTCGACACCCCGGAGAACATTAAACAGGCCGCGATTCAGGCCCTGGCGGAGGGCTTCACCAAGTATACCAATGTGGGCGGCACCGATGAGCTGAAGGATGCCATCTGCCTCAAGCTGAAAAGGGACAATGGCGTCGATTACGGGAGGAAAGAGATTCTGGTCTCCTGTGGGGCCAAACACTCTCTTTACAACATCTCCCAGGTTCTGTTCGAGAAGGGGGACGAGGTGATCATCCCGGCCCCTTGCTGGGTCTCCTACCCCGATCAGGTGGAGCTGGCCGAGGCCCGACCGATCATCGTGGAGACCGGCGAGGCCGATGGGTTCAAACTTACGCCCGACCTCTTGCGGCAGCTGGTGACCCCCCGCACCAAGGCCCTGATCCTCAACACCCCCTGTAATCCCACCGGGGCGGTTTATGGGAGGCAGGAGCTGGAAGCCATCGCCGAGCTCGCCCTGGAGAAGGGCTTCTATATCATCTCCGACGAGATCTACGAGAAGATCGTTTACGGAGGCGCAGTCCACCACTGTATCGCCTCGCTGGACAAGCGGCTCAAACCGATCACCCTGCTGGTGAACGGGGTCTCCAAGGCCTATTCGATGACGGGCTGGAGGATCGGTTACGCTGCCGGGCCGGCCCCACTCATCGCCGCGATGGGCAAAATCCAGGGCCAGTCTACCTCCAACCCCACCTCCATTTCCCAAAAGGCCAGCATCGAGGCCCTGACGGGACCCCAGGAGGCCGTCTCGGCCATGGTGGTCGAGTTCGAGAAGCGGCGAAACTATGTCGTCCAGCGCCTCAACGCCATGGAGGGGATTTCCTGCTACAATCCCCAGGGGGCCTTCTACGTCTTCCCCCGAGTCTCCCGCTTTTACGGCTTCACCTTCAACGGCCAGCCGATCTCCTGCTCCACCGACCTGTCCGCCTATCTCCTGAAGGAGGCCTGGGTGGCGGTGGTGCCTGGCGCCGCCTTTGAGGCGGAGGAGTTCATCCGCCTCTCTTATGCCACCTCGATGGAAAAGCTGGCGGCGGCCATGGACCGGATGGAGGAGGCCCTGGGCAAATTGAGGGGCTGAGGGCGCTAGTGTAATCTCAACTTAATTATGACAAGGCCAGACCCTGAGTAATCGGAGGCCAGAAAGCCATGGGCTTTGGAACAACTGACTCCGTCTCTTGCCGACTCTGGATCAAGAGAGCCGAGCTGCCGAATGTGCGATCGTTGAATATCACATCAAGGTGGGTCGGCTTTTTTATTTTGAGGTATACGGAAGCTTTTGGGGCCGGTGCTACCAGCGGAGCAGCCCTTCCCTGGCCGTACTGAACTGCTTAACCGACACCAACCGGATCATGGCAAATCTGCTGTACGGTTCCCGGCTTCGGCTGATGGAGTGCCTCCGCCATTCTTTTGCCACGCATTTGCTTGAGGCGTGCTATGATATCCGTACCGTTCAGGAGTTACTGGGCCACAAGGATGTCAGCACAACGATGATCTATACACACGTTCTGAATCGAGGAGGGAAGGGCGTCCAGAGCCCGGCTGATTTGTTGTAGTTCAGGGAACATTCCGACGGCCATTGCTCAGGAAAAAAGTCAGTTCCGGCCCCTGGACTCCCGATACAAGGTCTCCCACAAGGTCCTGGCCGAAAACCGGAACGCAGTTTTTTCCACTTGGGACAGACTCAGTATGTCGAGTAAGCCAGATTTCTTTGATACGATAGACGAGAACGGGAATTCAAGACCGAGAAAGAGATGACCTTCGAACAACCGCCTCCACGGGACTGGCGATAAGCGGGGTTGGGCGCTTCGCGCTCTGAACTTCTGTGCGCCAGCTCGTGAGACAAGCGTTCGGAGGCGGAAGAGGAGAAGACGTGACAGAGCACTATGACAGCGCGTGGGACGGCGATTATGACGATGATGCCTTCGACCGCAAGTACGAGGAATGGCGACGCCGCGACTGGATGACATGGCTGTCTGAGAAACTGAGTTTCCCTTTCGAGGTCGAGCGGAAGGAAGACATGGAGGAGAATCCATTCGATCCCGGCCGAGGCCCGTTCTCTGTCGGTCGCCGCATGCAGGCGGTGTCCTTGGATGAGGAGCATTGGAAGTACGGAATGGTAGTCCGTGTCACAGACGGCAAGAAGAAGGGGGCCATTCCACTTGCAGATGTAGAGGTCACATCTAAGACGAACCCGAATTACTGGCCAGTCCGGGAGTACGTCGTCTGGTCGGCAAATCACTGAAGAGGACTCCGAACCAGGCGTCGCACGGTACGGCGCGAAGCGCGCCGCCCGTGAACGCCACCGTTGCGGGTCATCAAAGGAGTATGTTTTGAACACAGTAGAAATCTGCAGTTCGATTGAAGAAGTCCGCGCAAACATCGATCGGATTGATCGCCTCATTGTTAAGCTGCTGGCCGAGCGCGGCGGTTACGTGAAACAGGCTGCCCAGTTCAAAAAAACCATTGACGATGTGAAGGCATCTCAACGGGTGGAACAAGTCATTTCGAAAGTAAGGGCTTTGTCACAAGAGTTGGGAGCAAATCTCTCGGTGACAGAACAGGTATACCGAGCAATGATTTCCGCTTTCATCGAAGCTGAGTTGGCTGAACATGCTGCGCTTAAAACCAATGCCAAAGCTGCCCCCTAACCCATCACATCAATCAACCGGACCGCCCAAAAGCTGCGCTTTTGGGTTTCCTCCACGCTGCGCGCTCCGGCGGCCGGTTATTTTCAACGTTAGGCGGCAGTGTCGGCAAGAATAACAAAAATAAAGTCGTGCGCCCTTTAACGGCGCAAGAGATTACTTTTTGAGAGAGCTACGCTTGGACAGCGGCGTAAGGGTTAAGCAGCAAGCGTCAAGGAGTGGCACTCCTTGGGGTTTGAGGCCTGCTGACAATGTACTGGCTTCTGCAAGCCACAAGGCGGATGACCGGGCTAACCCTGCGACCTATGCCGACGAAAAGAAATCTTAGATGAGAGATCAGCGTGCACACGCAGAATTCCTTTAGAGGAGATCGAGAAAGAAATCGAGAAGGAATTAGAATTAGAAGAGCAGAAGAAAACTGCCTCCTCTTTCTTTAACCTAAATAAAACGTAAAATAAAAGTAGAAGAACTCAAGAACCAAAAAGAAATCAAAATAAAAAGAGAATGGCGATAACAAAATCAAATTAAAATTTAGGAGAAAAGAAAACACTCCTAACAGGGTGCCAGGAAGTAAAGATATGACCACAGCAGCAGACCTTCCTGTCGAGGAACGTATCCGTCAGCTTCTCGATCATCTGGGCATCGACCAGGCCCATTTTGCCGGCCGCCTGCCACGGGATTTGACTGGACTTGTCACCACTTACCCAGAGGTGTTCGCATCGCTGACCATCATTGGCCCAACGGCGGTCGATCTGCAGACGGTTGATCGCCTTGCGGCGAAGCTGCTGATGGTCAATGGAGACCAGGGACCCATTGCGGAGCGGGTGCGACGTGTCGTGGAACGTGTGCCGGACGTTCGTCTTGTCACGCTCCGTGACTACGCCATCTTAGGGTGGACTGACGTGGTCGCAGACCATAGAGACGAGATCGGCTCCGCCATGCTGCAGTTCCTGGCACGGATGAATCGCACAGCAGGTGCAAAGAGCGTCCCTCCTGCTGCGGGGGAAGGGGAGATTGCCGGGATCTCGTATCGTATCCGCGGTGCTGGTCCGCCCCTGGTACTGCTGCCCCTCTGGCTTTCTCCGTCCCAATGGGAACCCCTTGTTCCCAGGCTCAGCGAGCAGTATTGCACCATCACGCTAGGCGGCATAGAGTTGGGGGCGGTCGCGATTCTGGAATCACGGGGCCGTGCCGTGGGATATGTACCCATGGTGCGGACCCTGATCGATACGATGCAGCTGCAACCAGGAGAAACGGTCTTAGAAGTCGGCTGTGGTACCGGGGTGCTCGGCCGCTGGCTGGCTCATCACACGGGTGGAGCGAACCGCATCATGGGCGTGGATATCAATCGATATCTGTTGCAAGAAGCCTTGGCCTTGGTCCGGAAAGAGGGGCTGGAGGGCGCGATAGAGTTCGCTGAAGGAAGCGCGGAAGCCCTCCCCTTCCCTGATCACAGCTTTGACGTCACCATGTCGGTGACGGTCATCGAAGAGGTCGATGCCAACCAGATGCTGGCCGAAATGGTCCGCGTGACCAAACCTGGAGGACGGGTGGGGGTGGTTGCGAGGGCCATGGATATGCCGTTCCTGATGAATTTTCGGCTCCGCGCTGAATTGAGAGCTAAGGTGGAAGCGCCTGGAGCGATCGGCAATGTCGCGGAGCGGGGGTGTGCCGATGCCAGCCTCTACCAACGCGTGCACCAGGCTGGGCTCACCCGGGTGAAGATGTTGCCCCAGTTAACCACCTTCAGCCGGGCAGACACAACCGTGCTGCAATACCTGCAGGATGCCCTCTTCCCGAAACTGAGTCGGGAAGAAGCGCAGGAGTGGCAGGGGGCACGCGCCCAGGCCGAAGCAGAAGGCACCTTCTTTATGACGTGGCCGCACCACTGTGCGGTAGGGACGAAGCCGTGAATCACGTGTATCTGATCAAGAATTAGTGTCTGAACGAAAACCCCGATTTTTAGGTAGCTACAAAAATCAGTTATGGTTCGACAGGCTCACCATGACCGGTCACCCTGAGCTTGTCGAAGGGTCAAAGGGCAAACCAACAAATCTCCAGATAGGTTTTCGTTCAGACACGAATTATAAAATGATTAAGACACCAGAAGAAGAGAAGAAGGAAGAAGACAGAGGGGATGAGGGCGCTAAAGGGTCCTCTTGAATACCCAAACAGAACCGACCATCATCGCCAGGGAAAAGAGGCCCAGGAAGAGTAAATCGTCGAATACCGGGCTCAGCCCCACCCCCTTGAGCATCACCCCCTTGAAAGCGTGGACGGCATAAGTTTCCGGGTTGATCACCGAGAGCCCCCGGAGCCACCAGGGGAAACCCTCGATCGGGTAAATGGCCCCGCTGGGAAAGTAAAGCAGGGTGTTGAGGATGCCAAAGGTGGCCCGGGGGACCAATGGATCCTCAACCCGGGCCATCATCAGGAACATCATGCTGATCAGAGACAAAGAGGTAAGGGCAATGGTGATCAGAAGAAGGCCCAGGGAGGATGGGCTGAAGATCCTTCCCAGGTCCACCCCCGCCACCACCGATCCCATCAGGGCCAGGGCCAGGCCCGAAATGATCCCCTTGACCGTTCCCGCCAGGATGAAGCCCGCAATCAGGGAGAGTTTGGAGACCGGCGTGACCAGGTACCCCTCGTGCAACCCCCGGGCCTTATCATCGATGAAGATGATCCCGCCGCCGATCATGGCCGAGACAAAGATGGCCAGCACCACTGAGCCCGGCAGCAGGTATTCGATATACTCGATGTAGCCGTAAAGCTCCACGATATCGAGCCGGGACTCCTCCTCTTTTTTCCCCAGGAGGCTACCCACGGACTGGGAGCTCCCTAATCCTCGGACCATATCGCCCAACCTCGCCTGCAGCTCGCCCGCTACGAAGGGGTCGGTATTGTCGATGATCAGGGCCAGCCGGGGCGCCAGGCCGGCATGGAGCCGACGGGAAAAATCGGGGGGAATCTGAAGAACCGCAGAGAACTTCCCCGCCCTCAGCTGGCGAAGGGCTTCCCGCTCGTCTGTCAAGAACCGGGTGCGGAAGGTCCGGGCGTTGGCCTCTATCGCGTAAAGCATCTCCTTTACCCGCAAGGCCTCGGGCCCATGGTCCTGATCGACCACAGCCACCTGGGTGTTCTTCACCTTTCCCCCAAAGGCATATCCCAAAACAATCAACTGGATCAAGGGGAAGATGACCGAGGCCACAATCAGGGCCGGGCTGTGAAAAAACTTGCGCAGATCTCGCTCGACGAAGGCGGAAATTTCGACCATCATTTGTACAAGTAGCTCACATCCATCTTGGGGGAGGTGAGGGCCGCATCCCTCAGAGCCCGGCCGGTATAATGGAGGAAGACGTCATCCAGGGTGATCTCCTCGGTCTTCAGCCCCATCAGGGAAAGGCCCAAAACACGCGCCAGCTCCACGACGTCCATCATGGTCCGAGAGACATCGTCGGTCAGGATTCGGTAGAGATCTCCCTTCGGCATCACCGAGCTCACATGTGCCAACCCTTTCAGCCGGTCAGGGAGAAGCGGTGGAAGCTCCCCCACGAAGCGCACATCGAGGGGGTTGCTACCCCCAGAGATGGAGGCCTTGAGCTGCTCCGGGGTATCCAGGGCCACCAATCTGCCCTGATCGATGATCGCGATCCGTTCGCAGAGCTGGTCCGCCTCTTCCATATAATGGGTGGTCAGGAGGATGGTCAAGGAATTTTCCGATTTGAGCTTCTCGATCATCCCCCAGACCGCCACCCGCGAGGCCGGGTCCAGGCCCGTGGTCGGCTCGTCCAGGAAGATCACGGAGGGGCTGTGAATGAGCCCACGGGCGATCTCCAGACGGCGGCGCATGCCCCCGGAAAAGGTCTTCACCAGCTTGTGGCGCCACTCGATCAGTTGGACCGCCTCGAGGAGCCCCTCGATCAGCTTCCGCCGCTTTCTTCTGCTGACCCGATAAAGCTTGGCATAAATATTGAGGTTCTCCTCGGCGGTCAGGTCCGGGTCGGAGGTCATGGCCTGGGGGATCACCCCGATCGAGCCTCTCACCTGATCCGGCTCCCGGATCACGTCGTGCCCGCTGACCCGGGCCCGGCCGGAGGTGATCGGGATGAGCGTGGTGAGCATCCGGATCAAGGTGGACTTGCCCGCCCCGTTGGGCCCGAGCAATCCGAAGACCTCTCCCTCCCGGACGCTGAAGCTCACCGCATCCACCGCCACAAACTCCCCAAACTTTTTGGTGACCCCTTCTACTTCGATGGCACCCAAAGGACCACCTCCGCCGTCATTCCTGGGAAGAAGATCCGATCCCGGTTATCCACCGCCACCTTAATCGCAAAGGTCTTGACATCCCGCTTGGTACGGCTCACATCCCGGGCGGTGGCGAAGCCCGCCTCTGCCCCCTTGTAGAACACCCTCCCTCGAACCTTCCTCCCTGAGGGAAGGAGCACTTCCAACTCCTGACCGATCTGGACCCGATCGATATAGGACTCCTCAACTTCAGCACGAACCCAGGCATGCTCGATATCTACCACCGTGACGATCGGAGAGCCCGCCCCGACCACTTCCCCCTGCCGGGAGATCCGGGTGGAGACCAGGCCGGAAAGGGGAGAAAGCACCCGAGAGTAACCGAGGCGAACCCGCGCGATATCTCGAGCCGCCCGCGCGCTTTCCATTTGAGCCACGCTCACCCGGAGGCGGCTTCGCTTCACCTCGATCTCTCGGGAATTGGCCAGGGCCAGCTCCAGGGCCGCCTTCTTCTCCTCGACCTGCTGCATAGCGGATCGATCGGCGGCCTCGGCCACTCTCAGATCGGCCTCTACTCGATCCCGTTCTTGAACGGCGAGGATCCCCTGGCTCACCAGGCTGGTGATGCGCTCATGGTCCTTGTGGACCCTTTCCTGCCGAGCCAGGGCCTCGTCTCTTCCTGCCTCAGCGGCCCTAAGGGCCGCTCGGGCCTGCTCGATCTCCTGAGGCACGGTCGCCATCTCCTGTTCCAAGCTCTCCTCGGCCTCCTTTACCCGGGCCTCGGCCTCTTTGACCTCCGCCTCCAGCCGATCTACCTCCCTCTGGAGCTCCTCGTATTCGATCAAGGCGATCGGATCTCCTCCCTTGACCTCCGACCCCTCATCCACCAAAAGCCGCTCGATCCGCCCCTGGATCTTGGAGCTGACGGCCACTTGCGTCGCGTCCACCACGCCGGTGATGACGATCCTCTCGGCCTGGTCTTTGCCCAGATAATGGCGGATGGAGGCCAGTGAGGCGAGGGAGATGGCTAGCAGGATGAGGGAAAGCCTCACGACCTTTTTCGTATTGGCTTTGACCATGCGCTATGTTCTGATCCCGATAGGGGGTATGAAAATGAACCCAGGCAGCATCTCTTATCCTCTCCGACCGGACTTAGATTGCTCGCTTCGCTCGCAATGACTTTATCGTGTCATTGCGAGGAGCGCCAGCGACGAAGCAATCCCAAAATGGAAATTCCTTTGAATTAGTGAAACCCGGCCAATAGCGGCGCCGATTCCTTCAGGAAAATGGGATTGGAAAGTATCCAGAGCCTGTACCGGAAGCCCACCTTCTGGTAAATCTCTACGCGATAGATGCCCGGGCGATCCGCCTTTGCCTCCCGCCGGGGCCCAGCCCCTTCCCCGATCTCCTCGCCATCCCGGAGGAGCACGATCCTGCTTTCCTCGGGGGCGGCCACAACCAGCCTGAGGTTCGGTTCCCAGTCTACCTCGTCCCCCAGGACCCCCCTCAGCTTCTCCCCGGCCTGGGCCCAGAAGCCAAAGCCGGTGGCGTCTCCCCAGAGGCCAAAGGAGAGATAGGCATGGCCTTTAGCCAGAGCCTCATAGATCAGGGCTTTGTCTGGCTGGAGCTTTCCCGTGAGCTGCTTCTGCGAGAGGAGATGGGTCTGGAGAATACCGAAGAGGCGGGCATAAGAGTCCACCCCCCACCCCAGGAGACGCACCCGGGCATGGGCATCCACGCCCCCGATGCCTACCATCCTCCTCCCTCGGATCAGCAGGTCGTCCCAAAGGGCCAGGGTGTCCGCGGGCTTTCGGATCAGCCCGGAGATATCCAATCGGAGCAAAAAGATGCTGAAGAAGAGGTCCTGGAGGTGGATCAGAGGAACCATCCGCTTCAGGTCGGTCCCCAGGTTGTAAACCTCCAGCCCGTTGGCCCTGGAGACCTCCCAGTTGCGCCATGGATTGCTGGGGCGAGTGGGATGGGCGATAAAGAGCAGGGCCCCTTGCCTTTTAGCCAACTCGAAGAGCCTCTCGGGAGGCATCTTCCCCCCGGGCCTCTCCTCACCCCAGAAGTCCTGCAGCCCAAAAGCCAGGCAGTGGCCATCCGTGGTGCTGACCTCGCTGCCGATCAAGAGCAAAGCCCTTCCATACCATCCTTCGTTTCCCTCCTTCAGACCTCGGAGCGTATTATGATCGGTGATGAGCACGTAGTCCAGCTCTCGATCGTTGGCCGCCTCCGCCACCTCTGAAAGGAGCCCCGGGCTGTCCGGGGAATAGGCGGTATGGACATGAATTACCCCAGTATAATCCCGGTACCCCCACCCTGCCAGGCTGGAGGGACCTTCTTCGGGCGGGATGGCCGACAGCCCAGGCCACCGGCTGCGGCAGGCCTGGCCCGCCAGGACCAACCCTGTGACCAGGAGGACCCCAAGGAAGCCTGGGTAGAAATGTCTCCGGGGGAAAGGCCCGGATACCCCCCGGGTCGAGCAACTCTTCACCGCTTTGGTCAGATTGAAGGCCTATCCTCCTCTTAATTGTCTATTCCCAAACCTCTCTTCCCCTCGGGCTCTTTCAGGCAGAAGGGAAGCCGAGCGAGGTCTTGGGATAGACCCTAGATCCAAATATAGTGGGATCGCTATCCTTTTGTCAATCTGAAGGGACTCGGAGAATGGTTGCAACTGGACAACTGGACAGATCCCCAGAACGGTTTTATCATTTGAATAAACGCATAGGTATGCGTAGGGGTTGGCAAAAGTTCTTCCTCACTAGCCCCTGGCCCCTAATCCCTAATTAGAAGGAGCAAGAGATGGGCAAAAGGATCACCATAGGGATCATTGATGAGATCAAAGAGATGATTTACAGCCGGGTGACGGAGCACGCGAAGGGGTTACGATATCTGTGCTATGCCGACATCCGGATCGAAGCCGATGAGGGGCGATGGGCCGTAGCGGAGAACGGGTCCGAAAAGCTCAGCGGATCGGATTACGGCTTCTCCTTTGGGGTAAGGGTCTTGGCCGGCGAAGGATGCGTTGCACCGGGCTACTTCGGGCAGAGGCTGGGAAGCGCCGACCTGGATCAGCTCAAAGGCAGGCTGGAGGAGGGGTTGGAACATGCCTATCGCCGGGCCCTGGCCAACGCCGAGGGCAAATCGACGGCCCGGGAGAGGTTCGGGCCCCTGGGCGAGGCCCTCTATAACGCCTCCCTGGCTCCCATCGAGGTCTGCCAGGATGTAGTCCCGGCGACCTACCGGGTGGACCCCCGCACGGTCCCCCTGGATGAAATGGTCCGAACCACCACCGAGGCCTCTCGATCGGTCAAGGGGCTCGATCTGCAGGTCAAGTTCAATGCCGTCTCCACCCAGACGATGCTCATTCGACAGCTGTTCTGCAGCTCCGAGGGGGCGAATATCGATCAGAGCTTCGCCTTGACGGAGGGCATGCTCTACGTCGTCGCCCAGGGCGACCGGGGGGAGCCCCAGGAGCTCTACGATTACATCGGCCACCAGCGGGGCTGGGAGGTGATCGCCCAGGGGGTCCAAGAAGAGTCGATCCGCTTCCCCAACCTCATGGACTTTTGCCTGGGCCTGGCCCGGGACGCCGTGGAGCTGTCCAACTCCCCGCCCCTCAGGGCCACGGATCACGAGGTGGTGGTGGTGACCAATCCCCATTACAACGCCCTGAAGGTCCACGAGATCCTCGGACACCCCACGGAGCTCGACCGGGCCCTGAAGATGGAGACGTCCTATGCCGGCCGCACCTGGCTCCTGAGGAGCCTGGAGGAAAACCAGATCGGCAAACCGATCGCCTCGCCTCTCGTCAACGCCTTCTCCGATCCCTCCCTGCCGGGGTACGGCCATTATCGGTATGACGACGAGGGAACCCCGGCCCGGAAGGTGATGCACATCGAAAAGGGCATCTTCAAGGGATTCATGAACAGCCGCCAGACAGCGGCCATCCTTGGCGAACTGCCCAATGGCTCTTACAAGGCCAACGATGCCTCCGTGGTCCCGCTGATCCGGATGTCCAACACCGTCTTCGCCCCCGGAGAGCGTGATCCCCAAGAAATCCTCCGAGAGGTCGATCATGGCTACTACCTGGTGGGACATCGCATCCCCTCCATCGCCGAATCCCGGGAGAATTTCAGGATCACCGCCATGAAGGTTTACGAGATTCGTCATGGGCAACTGGGCCAACTCTTTTCCAACGGCGGCATCATGGCCGATACCAAGGACTACCTGATGAAGGTGGACGCGGTGGGCAACGATTTTCAGCTGTTCCCCATCCCCAACTGTGGCAAAGGGCAGCCCATGCAGACCAAAAGGCTCGGCAATGGGGGGCCCACCATGCGCAGCCGGGCCCGGCTTACCGGGATTACAAGCTAAGTTTTAAGTTTTAGGTGTTAAGTTTTAGGTCTCTTGCTTAACACTTAAAACCTGAAACTTAAAACTTTCCCGTAAATCCTGTCTAAAAAGGAAATTCTTATACGATTCGAGCTGAGAGGAGGAGGGGCAAAGATGATCGACCTGAGATCATTAACGGAAGCGGTTCATCGAGGATTGGAGTACCTGAAGACCATCCTCGACATCCGGGAGGCCGAGGTCTTCGTGGCCAGCAATGGGATGCTGCTCACCCGGCTCAACTACACCTCCCACATCCCCTGCAATGGGGTCGAGGAGCCCAAATCCACTGAATCTTATGGGATCGGCATTCGGGCCGTCTTCCAGACCCCTGAGGGCATCAAGATCGGGGTCGGCAGCGAACCGAGCGATCTCTCCCTGGAAGGAATCCAGAGTGCCCTGGAGAAGGCCCGCCAGGGGGCGGTGGCGGACCCGGAGTTTGTCTCCCTCCCGGCGCCTTCGATCGAGCAGAGGACCCTCCGGGACTATCACGACCCCCAGTTGATGGCGCTGCAGGACCCTGACCTGGTCGGGGCCGGCTGGAAGGTGATCCATGGAGCCCTGGAGACCTTCTCCCGTTCGGAGAAGCTGCTTTCCCTGGCCGGAGGGCCCGCAGAGCTCCGGCGCCTGGGCCTGATCGTGGGGGGGGATGTCACCGTTCTCCAGGAGAGGATCGCCACCGGTTCTTACCAGTTGCCCGTTCAGACAGACGAGTCCACGCTCATCATGGCCTTCATCACCTCGATGGCGGAGGCAAAAGAATCGAAGGGGAGCAGCTGGGGCACGGGGACGCACCTCCAGGGCTTCACCGGAGAGGCGGGCAGCGAGGCGGCCCGCAACGCCATCCAGGCGATCGATGGCCGGCGCATCCAGGATGGCGAGTACCGGGTGATCTTCGGCCCGCAGCCGCTGACCGACCTGTTGAACAACCTGGTGCTGCCCAGCCTCAGCCTGGACCACTTTTACGCGACCAGCTCCACCTTCCTGGGAAAATTTGGCCGGCAGGTGGCCTCGGAGAAGTTGACCATCTATGACGACGGCGCCCGACCCGGCCTGATGGGGAGCAAGGGGATCACCTGTGAAGGCTTGCCCACCGGCAGGACGAACCTGATCCACCATGGAGTCCTGGTAGGCCTGCTATCCAATGACTATGAGACCCAGAGGATCCTCCGGGACCCCCAGGCCAAGGAGAAGCTGGGGGTGGACCCGACGGAGCACCGGATGGCCCTGACGCCCAGGAATGGCTTCCGGTTTGCCCAGGGAGGCGGACGCAGCTTCGATGCGCAGCCGGGTATCGCTCCCACCAACGTGATCGTGGAGGGGATGGAGGAGTGCCCGCTGGAGGAGCTGCTGCGGAGGATCGGAGATGGGATCTATATCGGGAGGATCTGGTACACCTATCCCATCAATGGCTTGAGGGCTGGAGACTTCACCTGCACGGTGGTCGGGGATTCCTATATCGTGAAAGGGGGACAGATCATGGCTCCCCTGAAGCCCAACACCGTCCGGATCAACGACAATATCCATCGGGTGCTCAACCATATCCTCGGGATCGGCCGGGAGAAAAAGGGGACGTTGGTCTGGGCGGCCGACGAGGTGGTCTACACCCCCGAGGTCGCCGTTGAGGGGGTGCGGCTGAACGAGATCGCCTCTTTCATGGAAGAGATTTGATAACCCCTAACCCTTATCTGCTGCTTCCAGCAGCCGGACAAAGGCGTCAACCACCTGTGGGTCGAACTGTTTCCCAGCGCCGGCCCTGAGCTCGGCGATGGCCTCCTGCTGGCTCAAAAGCCGCCGGTAGGGCCGTGGAGAAATCATGGCGTCATAGGCATCCGCTACCCGGAGAATGCGCGCCTCTAATGGGATCTCCTCCTGGCAGATCCCATCCGGGTAGCCCCCACCCTCGTAATCCTCGTGATGGTGGCGGATGATGGGAAGGACCCTATCGAGGGTATCGATATGCTTCAGGATCGCCTCTCCCATCGTGGGATGGGTCCGGATCATCTTCCACTCCTCCTCCTCCAATTTCTCCTTCTTATGCAGGATGGCATCGGGAATCCCAATCTTCCCCCCATCGTGCAGGAGCCCGGCGATGCTCACCATCCGGGCCTGGGTCTCCGACAATCCCAAGGCCCGGGCAATGGAAGAGGCATAACGAGCCACCGATTCTGAATGGTCATGGGTATAGGCATCCTTGGCATCTGCGGCGGCGATCACGGCCAGGACCGCATTCGGATAGAGCTCCTCGTGCAGCAGCTTTTTGGGGGCGAAATCATCAAACTTCTCCTTCTCGACATTGAATCGGCGGACCTGATTCCCTCCCTTCCTTTTGGCGTAATACATGGCCCAGTCCGCCTTATCGATCAGGGGTTGCTTATGCTGAGCGTCCTGAGGATAGGAGGCGATGCCTATACTGAGCGTGATGGGAGCCCCCCCGGGGCGGCCGGTATCAAAAGAGAAGCCTGCGATCTCCCGCCGGATCCTTTCAGCAACCACTTGGGCGTTCTGGTCATCGGTATCCGGCAGGATGAGCACCAGCTCCTCGCCCCCGTAACGAGCGGCGATGTCGATCCGCCGCTTGCACTCTTTGATGATCCTGGATACCTCTTTCAGGGCCATATTGCCGGCCGTATGCCCATAGCGGTCGTTGAACTTCTTGAAGGAATCCAGGTCGCAAAAGATCAAGGAGAGGGGCTTCTGCGCATGAAACGCCCTCTTCAGTTCGTCCTCCAAGCGCTCCTGGAAATAGTAATAGTTATACAGGCCAGTGAGGGCGTCGGTGGTGGCCATCCGCCAGCTTTGCTCGATCACCCTGGCCTTTTTGAGGGCCACGGCCGCATGGACCGAGAGAAGGGAGAGGACAGAGAGCTCCTGCGGGCTGAACTCCCGGGGAACGAAGTCATCCACGTAAAGGACGCCTACCACCTCCTTCTCCACCAACAGCGGCACAGCGGCTAAGGCCCGAATCCCCTCCTCGATCATCACCGGGTTGTCGAACCCCGGATAGCTCCGGATATCGGGAATGGACAGAGGCCCCTTGCTCTTCAGGATGAAGGAGGTCAGCCCCCCCTCTCGTAGCCGCCATCGATAGGCGTGAGAGAACCGAGGGCTGAAGCCCTCCACTGCACCGAAGCGCATCTCCCCGGTCTCCTCGTCGAAAATGGCCAGGCTCCCGGCAGGACTATGGGTTACCGTGAGCGCATGGTCAACGATCGCCTCCATCACCTCTCCGATATTCTCTTTCGAGGAGAGACTCAAGCTGAGGTCGTAAATGATCCGGTATTGATCCAGGAGCCCCCGGGCTTCCTCCCATTCCCGGCTCTTTTCTTCCAACAGATCCCCCAGCACCTGGGTGCAGACCCCGTCGATCAGAACGACCTCCGGGGGTTTGCGTTGATGCAGTTGCAGGCTCACGGATTCGTTGCCGGTAAGATCGATCACCAATTCCAACCCCTCTAGCCCCAATAGGTCCAGGTAATCGATCGCAGTAAAGATCTTTATCCCCTCCGATATCCCCTCCGAGGATTGGAAGTCCTCCGGACATCTGTTCAGACTGGCAACCCCGATCACTTTGACCGTCCTGATCCTGGATAATGCTTTCAGCCAGATCCTCTCCTGCCCATTCCCGATAATGGCAGTCTTGACCACAGTCCCCTCTCTCCTCGATCGCTCTGGACCCAGAGCCTTAAATTAGGGATTAGGGATTAGGGACTAGGGGCTAGTGAAGAAGAACTTTTGCTAACCCCAAGCTCCTAGCCTCTAGCACCTCAAAAAAGGAAATTTCGATACGATCAAGTTATGGATCCCGTCATCCCGTTGGTCTTTTAAATGGCTTTATCGGATCGGCTCTTGAAAACTTTATGGCAAAAACAACGGGGCGACCTCCAGAACGTTCTTCCCCTGGGGCGGAATGATTGTCAGGTATGATACGGTTTTTTGATGCCCTCGTCAACCACCCATCTCAGAAAAACCCCTTGACTTCCCCGGGCCCTCGAGGTACTCTGCGGGCAAGGGGAACGCCCTTCATTCGTGTCAATCCAACCTCTGGGAACGCCGGCGTCCCCGCCGGCAAGAAGCGGCCAGGAGGGCCACGCTCCCAGGACTAACCCTTAAGGGACCCTGTAAAAATAAACTATTCCAGACAGCCCCTTACAGGCCAGCGTAGGGGCGACCCGGCGGGTCGCCCTACCACCGTTATCTGGGATGTTGAATTATTTTTGAGTCCATAAGTTGGCACGAATAAACGCCCTTTGCCGAAAAGAGGTTTGCCTATCTAAAATCTACGGAGGAATAAGCAAAAATCATGAGAAAGATTCGCGTCTTGCTAACCAAGATCGGATTCGATGCCCATGACCGTGGCGTGCGGGTGGTGGCCTCAGCCTTAAAAGAAGGAGGCATGGAGGTGATTTATACCGGCCCCTGGCAGTCCATCGAAGAGGTGGTGGAGGCTTCCCTGCAGGAGGACGTGGACGTCATCGGCGTCAGCAGCCTGGCTTACGACCACCTCCTGATGCCCAAGCTGATGGATGCTTTAAGGGAGAGGGGGATGATGGATATCCTGGTGATCGCGGGTGGAGTCATTCCGGCCGGAGATATTCCCACCCTGAAGGGATCGGGGGTGGCCGAGGTCTTTCCTCCCGGCACCCCATTGGATCGTGTCGCCAGCTTCATCCGGGGAAATGTGAAGCGGTTACACGAATCGCCTGTCACTTAAAAAAAGGGTAGGAGAGAGAGATGGGAGCCAACAAGGTCCTGTGGGTGGACCCCGAGCTTTGCGTGGGCTGTCAGATGTGTGAACTGATGTGCTCCCTGCAGAAGACAGGGAGCTTTAATCCCTACCTGGCCCGAATTAAGGTGACCAAGCGGCCGGAGAAGGGGTTGAACCTCCCGATTATTTGCCGCCATTGCCAGAAGGCCAAATGCCAGATGGCCTGCCCTGAGGGGGCTTTAGAGCGGGAGATCCGGACGGGGGCGGTGGTGCTGAACGAAGCCAAGTGCATCGGCTGCCATGCTTGCGCGGCGGCCTGTCCCTTTGGAGCAATCCAGATCGGCCCCCAGGGAGAGATCCTCAAGTGTGACCTCTGCGGCGGGGAGCCCACCTGCGTCCAGTTCTGCTCCAAACGGCCTGAGAACACGAGTCCCCTGCGGCCCAACCCCGAAGGGGCCACCGCCCTGAAGTATGTCCCGCCTCACCTGGTCACGCTATCGAAAAGGATGGCCCAATTTCGATAGGGGAAGGGGACTGATGGCTGAACGATAACCAGCTGGGAGGGGCACCATGATCGAGGTCAAGGTAAGCTATCACGGACCTTTTCTGGACATCACCCGCAAGAGGGAAGAGCGGGTCCGTCTGGAGCGATCCCGGGCGCGGGACCTGATCGAACAGCTGGCCGGCTGCTATGGCGGCCGGTTCCGGGACCTCTTGATCGACCCCCACACGGGCGAAGAAAAGCGCTCTACACTCTTGGTGGCGGGCGGCCGCCGGTTAGAGCTGGACACCGAGTTTCAGGGAGGGGAGGAGGTCTCCTTCCTCACCTCGATCGCCGGTGGGGCCTTCAGGACGAAGCCCGAGGATGGACCCCTTCCTGGCCCCAGCGCCAGCTTACTCATAGAAGAGCTTTTTTAGCTCCTCCACGTTGTCCATGGAGGTCAGGATCAGGATGTGATCGTTGGGGAAAAAGATCGTATCCCCCCGGGGCAGGATGATAAGCTCTCCTCGGAGCAGGGCAGCCAGGACGCAATGGGGAGGCAGCGCCAGTTCTCGCACGGGTTGACCAATGACCGGGGAGGTATTGGGGACGGTAATCTCCACGATCTCTATCTCTCCCCGACGCAGGGCCAGCAAAGGGATGATCTCCTGGGCTAAGACCTCCTGCTCGATGAGATTGGCGATGGTCTGCGTAGCGTTCACGGTCAGCTCGATGCCCATTTTCTGGTAAATCTTCTGGTTCCTGGGGTCCATCACGCGGGCGATCACCCGGGGAACTTTGAAGTGCCTCAAGGCCATCTCGCAGGCTACCAGGTTGTCCTGATCATCTCCGGTCACCGCAATCAGGATATCCGCACGGTTGACCCCAGCCTCCTCCAGGATCTCAGGGTCACAGCCATCCCCCAGGAGGAAGCTATCCTCGAACTCTGCGGAGAATTGAGCTTCTTTGTCCTTGTCCCGCTCGATCAGGGCCACCTCGTAACCCTTCTGGATCAAGACCTTGGCCAGGTAATAGCCGACCTTTCCACCCCCGATGATAATGGCGTACATGAAACCCCCATGGCCCCTGCGGGGAATTGCAAATTGGAAATTGAGGATTGGTTATGATGCTTACTGGCCGTTGTTCAAGAGATGCAGGATCATCTCCGAGGACAGTCGAGTCGGGCAAAGGGTTTTGAGGCCCAACTCTCGGTAAATCTCCTCCATCTTGGGATCCGCTATGCGAGCGATCACATTAGGGACCCGGTAGATCTCCTGGGCGATCAGGGAGGACATGATGTTGATCTTATCCCCATTGGTCACCGCAGCGAAGGCATCGCTCTGCTCGATTCCCGCCTCCCGCAGGACATCCTCATCGACCCCCGTGCCCACAACGGTCTTTCCTTGAAAATGGCTCCCCAGGAGCCTGAATGCCCTGGGATCTCTGTCGATGACTGCCACCTCTTCCCCCTTCTGGGAAAGGGCCTGGGCCAAAAAGGCTCCCAGCCTCCCACAGCCAAAGATGATTACCTTCATATAGGTTCTTTAGCCTCCTTAGGATCGTGGACTAAATAACTTTCCCATTTGGTTCCCTGCAGAAAGTTTTAGGTTTTAGGTTTTAAGTTTTAAGCCCTAAAACCTAAAACCTAAAACTTAAAACCTATTATTCTATTCGACCATGGGAAAGTTATTTGGTCGCCAGTCCTTAGTTTAGCTCGTAGCTCAAAGCAGCTATGAGCTTCTTCAGGCCGGTTTGTCCACAATGACCTCACAGGGGGCCCGTCGCAACAGAATATCGGTAGTTCGCCCCAGAAGATCCTGGGCCCGGGTCAGACGAGGACGGATCCCCATTACAATGGCATCGGCGTGATTATCCTTGGCAGCCCGCAAGATCCCTTCCCCCGCCTCTCGGGCCCGCTCGATGTGAGCGACCGCCTCCAGACCGTGCAGGGAGACAATCTCCTTGGCCCTGTCCAAGGCCTCAGCCGCCTTGCTTTCTGCCTCGGGGAGGGCGGCATTCAACGGCAAGGTACGCGGCACCTCTACGACATAGATCAGGACCAACTCCGCCTTCTGCTCATGGCCCAGCCGACAGGCCAGCTCAATGCCCTTCTCCGAATAGGGCATGCCAATGGTGGGGACCAGGATCCGCTTGAAGTAGCTGACCGAGCTCCGGGCCTTGGCCACCTCGGCAGAGACTGGGGCTGGGACCTTCAGCATCCACCAGATCAGGCCGCTCATCGAAAAGGCAAAGACCACGGCCAGTAAAATCCCCAGCGGAGATAACTGGACTTCAGGGCTCACGGGCCACCTCCACCTTCCGGGCTTTCCACTTCACCTTCACCTTCAGATTCAGCGGCATCCAGTGCGAAGGGCTTTAGCCCTGCAAAGCCTGAGGAGCGAGCAAATCTTCATGATTTGGCCCTTTCCATGTACTTTCCCGTCGAGGGATCCACCCGAACGACCTCTCCCGCCTCGATGAACTGGGGCACCTGGACTACCGCACCCGTCTCCAGCGTGGCCGGCTTCATGCTGGCAGTGGCGGTGGCCTTCTTCATTCCGGGGTCCGTGGATACCACCTTTAGCTCGACCGCCGCAGGCATCTCGACCCCCACGGCCTTCCCCTCATAGAACTGCAGCTGCAGGCGGGTGTTGGGAGCCAGGTAGGGAATCAGGTCTCCCAGCATCTCCGCATTGAGGGAGAGCTGTTCGTAGGATTGGGTATCCATGAAGACGTGCTCCGGATCGTGGCTGTAGAGATATTCCATCTCCCTCTGCTCCAACGTGGCCCTCTCCACGTCGTCCTCCGAGCGGAACCGATGGTCGATCTGGGTGCCTGTCTTCAAGTTCTTCAGTTTGGTCTGGATTTGACCTCGCTTGTTCCCCGGGGTAAGGTGATGGGTATAAGTCACCTGATAGAGCTCTCCCCTAAAGTTAACGATCATCCCTACCCGCAATTGTGTCGCCTGGATGTACGCCATCGTTGAAAAAATCCTCCTTGCCTGCCGGGAAATAGGCCCGCCTTGCTGGAAATTCCATCCTGTGGATACCGAAGCCTGGATTCAAGCCCTGTCCGAACCGAATCGGTCTAACTAAATACCATAAAGGATTTGGGCTGTCAACCTAAGAGGGCTCTTTTAAAAAGATCCCTTTTAGTGTAAAATCTTTCTCAGAATCGTATAGGGATTTCCTTTTTCAGCTATGAGCTTTGAGCTACGAGCTAAGAGCTAATTGAAAGGGAAAACTCCTTAACGTCGTTTAGTTCCTCAGCCGAATCGGACGGACAGGCCATGCCCAATTATTCCTTGAGCGAGCACGAGCTGCTGCTCTTCGTCCTTCAGCTCAGCCTGCTCATCATCTTCGCCCGCACCCTGGGAGAGGGCTTCAAGCTCTTGCGCCAGCCCCCCATCGTAGGGGAGCTGCTGGGAGGGGTGCTTCTGGGACCTTCGGTCCTGGGGGCCTTCTTCCCCGATCTCTTTTCCTCCCTCTTCCCGCCGGCGGAGATGCAGTGGAAGCTGCTCAATGGGATCACCTGGCTGAGCGCCTTACTGCTGCTGTTGGTGGCAGGGATGGAGGTGGACCTGCGGATCGTGCGGCGGGTCGGGCGAACCGCGGTCAGCACGGGGATCTTCGGGGTGGCCGTGCCCTTTCTTCTGGGTCTGCTGTTGGGCTATTTCATTCCAGACCGTCTGCTGACCAACCCGGCCTCGCGCAACCTCTTCGCCCTCTTCCTGGCTACCGCCCTCTCCATCTCCGCCATTCCCGTCATCGCCAGGATCTTGATGGACCTGAACCTCCTCAAGACCGATGTGGGGCTGATCATCCTGGCGGCGGGCATGTTCAATGACCTGATCGGCTGGATCATCCTGTCGGTCATCCTGGGGGCCATGGGCGGGCAGGCCCACTTCTGGGCGGC
>JACOWJ010000035.1 GCA_016176845.1 Nitrospinota bacterium | reverse complement strand
GAGCATCTCAACTGCCTCCTTTGGGTCGCTAATTGCCGGAACCACCCCGAAAGAGCCTCCCTTCAGATGGAAGTGTTGTACCTCCATCCGAAACTGGGTCTATGAGTGGTTTGGGAGAGAAGGACCCTCCCAAGAATCTTCGCTCCGCCCCTTCCCTTGACAATCTTTCCTCTAACTCGGATATTATGTATTTGGTGGTGTCTAATGCATTCGTGTCAACGAGCATCTCAACTGCCTCCTTTGGGTCGCTAATTGCCGGAACCACCCCGAAAGAGCCTCCCTTCAGATGGAAGTGTTGTACCTCCATCCGAAACTGGGTATATGAGTGGTTTGGGAGAGAAGGACTCTCCCAAGGATCTTTGCTCCCCCTTCCCTTGACAATCTTTCCTCTAACTCGGATATTATGTATTGGGTGATGCCTGATGGCTCTGAGGCATTAAGCGGGTAAAAAGGCCGGCTGGATTTGAGGGATCAGCCTCCCGGCATCCAGTAGTCCGACGGTTTAAAAGGGCTTTTTATCGATGTCCATTCCCTTTGTCAAGTCCCCAGAGATCCAGGTTTACGAGGAGCAGAGGGATCCCCGGGACCTCCGTTTGAAGAACCTGATCCGACCCTATCAGGGACAGAAGGCCGACCTGGGACTCCTGGGGGCGCCTTTTGATGGCGGCGTGGTCCTGGGAGGGGGCAGGGCGGGGGCCCGGGAAGGACCGGCCGCGGTACGGAAGGCCCTCAAGAGGTATGGGACTGCTTACAACCTCGAGAGGGAAGTGGATTTGAGCGATCTGGTGCTGGTGGACTTCGGCGACCTCGAGGTGCCGGAGGGGATGGCGGCAGAGGTCTATCGGCGGCTCCAGGCGGCGGTGGAGGGGATCCTGGAGACCGGGGCGATTCCGCTGGTAATCGGGGGAGGTCATGACCTCGCCTATGCAGACGTCTCGGCCCTGGTGAAGAGCCTGTCCACCAGGAACGGGGTCCCATCTCTGAAAGGTGGGGACATCACTCGGTGGGGTGGGAACCTCCCGGCTGCGGCGGGCGGGAGCCCCAAGGTAGGGGGGATCAATATCGATGCCCACCTGGATGTGCGGGAGGTGGTCGAAGGCCGGATCACCAGTGGCACCCCCTTTCGCAGGGTCTTGGAGGAGCTGAAGGATCAGGTCTTGCCGACCTCCTTCCTGGAGATCGGCGCCCAGGGTGACGTGAGCTCCTGGCATTACGTCCAGTACTTGAAGGGGAAAGGCAGTGCCATCTTTCCACTGGAACAGGTCAACCGGCAGGGCGCCGGGGCGACCATGGCCCAGGCCCTGGAGATCGCCTCCACGGAAACCGACGCCCTCTTCCTGAGTGTGGATATCGACGCCATCGCCCAGGCCTTTGCCCCGGGCTGTAGCGCCCCCACTCCCCGTGGGCTGACCCCGCAGCAGGTCTGGGAGATGGTCTTTCTGGCTGGCGCCCATCCCCAGGTCCGCCTGATGGACCTGATGGAGATCAACCCCAAGTATGATGTGGACGACCGGACCGCCCGGCTGGGGGTATCGATCCTGTTGGCTTTTCTGTGCGGCTATAAAAGCAGGGGCTAGGGAGTAGGGAGTAGGGAGTAGGGAGTAGGGAGTAGGGACTAGTATGAGATGGCGGAAGTTTTCCACCGGTTTCGCTAGCGTGAAAATGCCACCGGTTGGGCGAAAACCTGGTGAGGAGTTTACGCCGAGCTGTACTAGGGATTCGCGAAAGCTCTTTTTACTAGCCCCTAGCCCCTGATCCCTCATCCCTAACTTGAGAGGAGACCCTATGGCCAGGCCGATGTATGATGAAGAGAGGCCCCGGGAGCCCATCCGGGCCCCCATCGGCCCCCAGCTCAGCTGCAAGAGTTGGGACAGCGAAGCCGCCCTGCGGATGTTGATGAACAACCTGGATCCGCAGGTGGCCGTCAACCCTGATGAGTTGATCGTTTACGGGGGGGCAGGCCGGGCCGCCCGGAACTGGCGGGAGTATCACCGGATCGTTCGGGCATTGCGGGATCTGGAGTCCGATGAGACTCTCTGTATCCAGTCCGGGAAGCCCGTCTACATCGCCCGCACCCACCCCCAGGCCCCCCGCGTCATCCTCGCCAACTCCAACCTGGTTCCCGCCTGGGCCACGCAGGAACAGTTCGACCGATACGACGAGCTGGGCCTCACCATGTACGGACAGATGACGGCCGGCAGCTGGATCTACATCGGCACCCAGGGGATCATCCAGGGGACCTACGAGACGCTGACTGCCGTGGCCCGGCAGGCGTTCGGCGCGGACAGCCTGCGGGGCAAGTTCGTCCTGACGGCCGGGATGGGCGGGATGAGCGGGGCCCAGCCCCTGGCGGGCGCGCTGAACGAGGCGGCCATCCTGGTGGTGGAGGTCCTAAGGGAACGGATCGAACGGAAGGTGCGGGAGGGCTACTGCGATCGTCTGACCGACCGCCTGGACGAGGCCCTTGGCTGGATCAGCGAGGCCCGGGATAAAGGCCTCCCATTATCGGTGGGGCTGGTGGGCAACGCCGCCCAGGTCCACCCGGAGCTGGTCCGCCGCGGGGTGATCCCTGACGTGGTCACCGATCAGACGCCGGCCCACGACCTCTCCGCCTATGTCCCCCTGGGAGACCTGGAGGGGCTGGCCAGGCTGCGGGAGCAAAACCGGGCCGAGTACCGGCGGCGCTCCCTGGAGGCAATCGCTCTGCACGTGGAAGCGATCCTGGAGATGCAACGGCGGGGGGCCATCTGCTTCGATTATGGCAACAACCTGCGGGCCCAGGCGGAGCGGGCCGGGGTCCGCATCCGCCGGGAGGACGGCCAGTTCGCCTACCCCGGTTTCGTCCAGGCTTACATCCGGCCCCTCTTCTGCCAGGGGAAGGGCCCCTTCCGATGGGCGGTCCTCTCGGGGGAACGGGAGGATCTGGAGCGAATCGACCGGGCGCTGCTCTCCACCTTCCCGGAGGATGAGCCCCTGCGGCGTTGGATCAGCCTGGCCCGGGAGCGGATCCCCAACCTGGGACTGCCGGCCCGCATCTGCTGGCTGGGCTACGGGGACCGGGCCCGCTTCGGCCTCCTCCTCAACCAGATGGTGGGCAGGGGGAAGCTCAAGGCCCCCATCGTGATCGGGCGGGACCATCTCGATTGCGGCTCCGTGGCCTCTCCGTACCGGGAGACGGAGGAGATGCGAGACGGCAGCGACGCCATCGCCGACTGGCCCCTGCTCAACTTCGCCCTGAACGCGGTCTGCGGGGCCAGCTGGGTGAGCTTTCATCATGGCGGGGGCGTGGGGATCGGCAACTCCCTCCACTCCGGGATGGTGATCGTGGCCGATGGGACCCGGGAGCGGGAGGAGCGGTTAGAGCGGGTGTTGACCGTGGACCCCGGGCTGGGGATCGCCCGCCACACCGATGCGGGCTACGAGGTGGCCCAGCAGGTGGCCCGGGAGAAAGGGGTAAAAATTCCGTCCTGACTTGGGATAAGCTCAAAAAGAAGTAAAGAGACAGGCAGACGAGGAGATAATTTAATGGGGCTGGTAAACGCCAAATTAATACTTAAGAATCCCCGAAAACCGGATTTGGCGCCCGTTGAGGTCGATGCATTAGTAGATTCCGCCGCGGTGCATCTTTGTATTCCACTGCATCTACAGATTCAGTTGGAATTGGAAGAAATTGACAAGAAAGAGGTGGTGTTAGCAGACGGCAATCATAAGCTTGTTCCATATGTTGGTCCAATTGAGCTGCGATTTAAAAATCGAATCGGTTTTGCTGGTGCATTGGTGATGGGTGATCAGACATTGCTCGGAGCGATTCCTATGGAGGACATGGACTTAGTCATTATTCCGAAAACCAGAAAAATAGATGTGAACCCTGGCAGCCCCAATATTGCAACATCACTGGCAAAATGAGCATCTCACATGGAACAGACAATGATAGACCGGACAAAAGAGATCGAAGCGGACCTGGTGATCACCCATTGCGGCCAGATCCTCACTATGGCCGGGGCCACGGAGCGGCCAAAGACCGGCGCCCAGATGGACGACCTGGGGCTGATCCCCGGAGGGGCGCTGGCCGCCCGGGAGGGGAGGATCGTCTGGGTGGGGAAGGCCGAGGGGCTTGAGAGCTCCGTATCCCTGGTCGAGGGCGCCCGCGTGATCGATGCGCAAGGCCGGGTCGCCTTGCCCGGTTTCGTGGACAGCCACACCCATGCCGTCTTCGCCGGCTCCCGGGAGGGGGAGCTCGCCGCCCGGATCCGGGGGAAGACCTACCTGGAGATCCTGCAGGAGGGCGGGGGGATCCTGAGCACCGTCCGGGCCACCCGGGGCCGCTCTCCCGAGGAGCTGGCGGAGGTCTCCCGCGGCTACCTGGACAACATGCTGCGACACGGCACCACTACCGTCGAGGTCAAGAGCGGCTATGGCCTCGACCTGGAGAGCGAGCTCGCGATCCTGCAGGCCGTGGAAATCCTGAACCGGACCCACCCTTTGGACCTGATCCCCACCTTCCTGGGGGCCCATGCCCTGGCCCCGGAGTACGCAGGGGACCAGGCGGGTTACGTAGAGGCCGTCATCCGCATGCTTCACCAGGTGAAGGGGTTCGCCCGCTACTGCGACGTCTTCTGCGAGGAGGGGGTCTTTTCGGTGGAGGAATCCCGGAGGATCTTGCTGGAGGCCCGCAGGCAGGGATTCGGGATCAAGCTGCATGCCGACGAGCTGAGGCCCACCGGGGGGGCCGAGCTGGCGGCGGAGCTCGGGGCCACCTCGGCCGACCACCTGGATCACGCTTCCCCCCAGGGAATGCGCGCGCTGGCCGAAAAGGGCGTGGTAGGGGTGCTGTTGCCGGGCGTCTCCTTCTTCCTGATGGCCCCCACCTATGCCCCCGCCCGGCAGATGCTGGAGGCCGGGATGGCGATCGCTTTGGCCACGGATTTCAATCCCGGCTCCTGCCCCTGCGAGAATATGGCCCTGATCCTGACCCTGGCCTGCCTGCAGTTGAAGATGACGATCGAACAGGCGCTCAACGCCGCGACCATCAACGGAGCCCATGCCCTCGGCCTGGCCCTGGAGGTGGGCAGCCTGGAGGTGGGCAAGGCGGCCGATGTTGTCCTCTTTGACCTGCCCAGCTACCAGGCGATCCCCTATCGCTTTGGCGTAAACCATGTCTGGAGAGTGATCAAGAAGGGGAAGGAGGTTTAACCCTCTTCGGGGAATTGCAAAATGCAAAATGAAAAATGCAAAGGGCAAAGTGTAATTTTTTCAATTTTGCATTTTTCATTCTTCAATTTGCATTCTCGCGAAGCGAGTGAGGAGGTTATCCCATGATCCACAAACATTATATCGACGGCAAATGGGTGGAATCGAGCCGGGGAGAGACCTTTGAAAGCCTCAACCCGGCCACCGGCGAGGTGCTCGGAGTCCTCTCCCAGGCGGGTCCCAAGGAGGTCGAGGCGGCGGTGGAGGCCGCCGCCCGGGCCTTCCCCAGCTGGCGGAGGTTCCCCGCCCCCAAGCGGGGCGAGATCCTCTTCCGGGTGGCCGGGATTCTGGCCCAGCGGAAGGAGGAGCTGGCCACGCTGATGACCCGGGAGATGGGCAAGGTGCTCAAGGAGGCCCGGGGAGACGTCCAGGAAGGGATCGACATGACGTACTACATGGCGGCCGAGGGCCGGCGCCAGTTCGGGCAGGTCGTCCCCGCCGAGCTGCCCGACAAGTTCTCCATGGCCATCCGAGACCCGATCGGCGTGGTGGCGGCCATTACCCCCTGGAACTTCCCCCTGGCCATCCCCACCTGGAAGCTGATGCCCGCATTGATCACCGGCAACACCGCAGTCCTCAAGCCGGCAGAGGATACTCCCCTCATGGCCTGCAAACTGGTCGAGATCTTCGAGGAGGCCGGCCTGCCGCCTGGGGTGCTGAACCTGGTGCTGGGGGCGGGCGATGTGGGGGCGATGCTGGTGGACCACCCCAAGGTTAACCTGATCTCCTTCACCGGCTCCAACGATGTAGGGCGGGAGATCGCCATCAAAGCCGCCAGCAGCGGCAAGCGGGTCGCCCTGGAGATGGGCGGTAAGAACGCCATCCTGGTCATGGCGGACGCCAATCTGGATTTGGCCCTGGACGGGATCGTCTGGAGTAGTTTCGGCACCTCGGGCCAACGCTGCACAGCTGCTAGCCGGATCATCGTCCACCGGGATGCCCGGGAGGAGTTGGCCGAAAAGCTGGTAGAGCGTGTACGGGCCCTGAGGCTGGGCAACGGCCTCTTGGAGACGACCGATGTGGGGCCGGTGATCAACCAGGCTCAGCTCGACCGGATCCATGGGTATACCGAGGTCGGGGTGAAGGAGGGGGCCGAGCTCCTGACCGGCGGGAAGCGGTATACCGAAGGGGAATGTGCGAAGGGCTTCTTCTATATGCCCACCCTCTTCAACCGGGTGAAGCCGGGCATGCGGATCGCCCGGGAGGAGATCTTCGGCCCCACTACGGCCCTGATCGAGGTGAGCTCCATCGAGGAGGCCATCGAGGTAAACAATGCCACCTCCTACGGGCTTTCGTCGGCCATCTACACCCGGGACATCCGCAAGGCTTTCCAGGCCATCCAGGATATCACCACGGGCATCGTTTACATCAATGCCGGCACTATCGGGGCCGAAATCCAGCTGCCCTTTGGGGGAACCCGGGGCACCGGCAATGGACACCGCGAGGCCGGCACAGCCGCCCTGGAGACCTATACCGAGTGGAAGACGGTTTACATCGATTACAGCGGCCGGCTTCAGCGGGCCCAGATCGACTAGGCGCCCACTTCGGAGGCGAATTGGAAATTGAAAATTGGAAATTGGAAATTTTAAAATGGAAGAAGAAATTAGCAGGTTTTCGGCCTGAAATTTACAATTTGCACTTTGCAATTTCCCATTTGCAATGCGAGCGAAGCGAGCAAGGAGGTGTTTCTTTATGCCTTCCCCCTTTCCAGGGATGAACCCCTGGCTAGAAAATCCCGGCCTGTGGCCCGATGTGCACGACAGCCTGGTGATCGCCCTGCGCGATGTATTGGTCCCCCAATTACAGCCACGGTATAGCGTCGTGGTGCGGCAACGGACCGTCATCCTGACACCGGACCCGGAGACTAAACCAGCCGACATCTGTCCAGATGTGACGATTTACGAGATCCCTCGTACCGCCGAACCCATTCACCCGGCATCCTACCCGTCCAGCGCGGTAGCCTCCCCGGTGACCGTCCACGTCCCGGTTACTGATATCCTCTATGAGGACTATCTCGAAGTGCGCACCGTGCCGGACGGCAAGGTGGTCACGGTCATCGAGCTGCTTTCCCCGACCAACAAACGGCCCGGCGATAAGAACCGCGAAAAGTATGAGACGAAGCGTCAGAGGCTCCTGGACAGTTGCACCCACCTGGTGGAGATCGACCTGTTGAGAGGCGGGAAGCCCATGACCCTCTGGATGGCGGGAGACGGCCGCCGGGGTTGCTACCGCATCCTGGTCAGCCGCGCCCGACGGAGGCCCCGAGCCGACCTTTACCTCTTCAACCTGCCGGACCCGATCCCTCCCTTTCCTCTACCGTTGCAACCTGGAGACAATGAGCCAGTGGTGGAGCTGGGGCCGATGTTGAGCGACCTGTACGACCGGGCCAGGTATGACATGAGGATCGACTATACCAGGGAGCCGGTCCCGCCATTGACGAAAGAGGAGGCGGCCTGGGCCGACCAGCTCCTGCACGAGATAGGGCTTCGCGAATAAAGGTATTTACCGCAAAGACGCAGAGGCGCAGAGAATGGACCCGAATATTCCATAATTTGTAGTTTTCTCTGCGTCTCTGCGGTAAATATTTAGTGCCTGAACGAAAACTGACAAAACTGTCATTTCGAGCATAGCGAGAAATCTTTTTGCCGTTGATATCACAACGTTTACAGATTTCTCCCTTCGGTCGAAATGACAAAAGTATGGGTTTTCGTTCAGGCACTATTCAGAAACGGAGGACTAGCACTGATGGGATTACTCGAGGGAAAGGTAGCGGTGGTAACCGGAGCGGGGAGCGGCCTGGGGCGCTCCCATGCCCTGGCCCTGGCCCGTGAGGGGGCGAAGGTGGTGGTCAACGACCTGGGTTGCTCCCGGGATGGGACAGGCAGGACGCAGGCGGCGGCCAATCAGGTGGTGGAGGAGATCCGGGCCCTGGGCGGGGAGGCAGCGCCGGACTATCACGATGTCTCCACGATGGAGGGGGCTGCGGCCATCATCCAGACCGCCTTGGATCGCTTCGGCCGGATCGACATCCTGGTGAACAATGCCGGCATCCTCCGGGACCGGACGATCCTCAAGATGGAGGAGGAGGAGTGGGATCGCGTGATCGCCGTCCACCTCAAGGGGACCTTCTCCTGCACCCAGGCCGCAGCCCGCGCCATGAAGCAGCTGGGCCGGGGAGGGCGCATCGTCAACACCACCTCCCTGGCGGGGCTCAAGGGGAACTTCGGCCAGGCTAACTATGGGGCCGCCAAGGCCGGCATCTACGGCCTCACCCGGATCGCTGCCCTGGAGTTGGCCCGGGAGGGGATCACCGTCAATGCCATCGCCCCCCTGGCCAAGACCCGCATGACGGAGGATGTCCCCGCTATCCCCGAAGAGATGCGTCCTGAGCAGGCCTCCCCCCTGGTGCTCTTCCTCACCTCCGACCTTGCCAGGGAGGTCACCGGCCGGGTCTTCGGGATCCACGGCCAACAGATCTTCGAGTATCAGATGATCACCTCCCCTGGGGCCACCAAAGCGTCGGGACTCTGGACCCCTCAGGAGATCCACGAGCGGCTGGCCGAGATCGCCGAAGCAGCTCAGCCGGCAGCCCGGCCGGGGGAGGAGAAGGGAAAAGAGGAGGCGCGGGGTCCGGCGGACCTCGCCGGCCGGATCGAGCGGATCTTCGAGCATCTGCCGCAGGTCTTCAGCCCCGGCAAGGCCCCCGGGTGGCACGCCACGCTCCACTTCGAGATCGCAGGGGCCCGGGACCTCACCCTTTCAATCGAGGGAGATCAGAGCCGTTTCTCCCCGGGCAGGGCGGGAACGCCCAGCTGCACCATCCAGGTGGATGCCGAGACCCTCGCCGGCATGATCGAGGGCAAGGTGGACGGGACCAAGGCCTTCCTGGCGGGCAAGATCAAGACCGACAACCTGGCCGACCTGGTCAAGTTCCGCCAGGCCTTCAACCTGAAGAGGGCCAAGGAGCTGGCCGAGGGGGAGGCTTTTCGCTACCCGGCCGGAGACGCTTCTTCCCCTCAGCGGGGCGCTCAAGGTCACGCCTTCGCTGGAGATTTTCGAACAGCTCCTGGGTCGGAGAGGGCGGCCCCGGCGGCCGCCCCCACGCTCGTCAAGGCCGAACAGCAGGCCCGGCTTCGCGCCCTTTTCGAGAACCTGCCCAAGGCCTTCAGGGCCGAGAAGGCCGGGGGGTGGAACGGAACCTTCTGCCTGGAGGTGGATGGGGTGGAAAGCTGTACCCTGGCCATTCGGAACAAGGAGCTCAGCCTCTCCCCGGGACGGACCGAGACCCCCACGTGCACCATCCGGGCCGATATCGAGACGCTGATCGAATTGATGGAGGGCCGGCTCGACGCCCAACAACTTTTTTCGGCCGGCAAGCTCAAGGCGGATAATCTCAGCGGCCTGATTAAGTTCCGCCATATCTTCGAGTTCAAGCCCGGCCTGCTGGCCCCCGAGGAGAAACCGCCCGAGCCGATGGGCCTCAACCGGGGGTGCTTGGGTAAGAAGTACCGCTCCCGGGCCGTCTTCGCCCGTCCGCCGGAGATGAAGGAGTACGCCCTGGCCACCAATGACCCCAATCCCCACTACCTGGACGAAGAACAACCCGGCGGGATCATCGCCCCTCCCCTTTACGCCGTGGTCCTTTTCAAGGAGCTGATGATGAGGGTCTTGGGGGATGAAGAGCTGCGGGCCAACCTGGCCCTCCTGGTCCATGGCGCCCAGGATATGCGTTTCCATGCCCCGATCCGCCCATGGGACCTTCTGGCACCCCGGTCCGTGATCATCGCGATCGAGGAGAAGCCCAAGGGGCAGCTTTTGACCCTGAACCAATGGCTCTACCGGGAGGGAGTGCCGGTGGTGGAGGCCTCCATGGGGCTCTTCTTCCGCAGGGAGACAGGGGCCAGGGCCGAAGGGAAGGGGGAGGGTGCTCCGGCAGAGGCAGCGATCGTCCGGCCTGAGCCGGCTTTCTCGGCCCAGATGCTCGTCACCCCGGACCAGCCCCTGCGATATGCCCGGGCCTCGGGGGACGTCAACCCCATCCATACCGACCCGGAGCTGGCCCGGGCGGCCGGATTTCCCGGGATCATCCTCCAAGGGCTTTGCACCATGGCCCTCGTGGGAAAGGCCGTGGTGGACGAATACCTGATCGGGGATCCCATCCGGCTCAAGCGGCTGTCCGTGCGCTTTGCCCGGCCGGTCCTCCCGGGGGACGTGCTGACCACCCAGGGCTGGTTGGAGCGGGAAAACGATGGGCAGTTCGTCCTGAGCCTGGAGACCCGCAACCAGAAAGGCGAAAAGGTGATTGTCGATGGGCTGGCAGAGGTAGAGAAGGAATCAAGTTAGCTCAATGCTGAAAGCTGAAAAAGGACATGGACACCGCCCTTCCCCTTTCCATCTTGCTCGCTTACCTCCTGGACCTGCTCCTGGGCGACCCGCGCTGGCTTCCCCATCCGGTACGGGGAATCGGGTGGGCCATCCGCCAGCTGGAAGCCCTGCTGCGGGCCAGCCGGCTCAACGAGCGGCTGGCCGGCGTCCTCTTGACGGTCACGGTAGTGGGGGGAGCTTATGTCCTGACATGGGGACTGCTCCGGTGGGCGGAGGTCGTCCATCCCGCACTGGGCTTCGCCCTCTCCACCCTATTGATTTATACCTCTCTGGCCGCCAAATCCCTCTGTCAGGAGAGCATGCGGGTGGCCCGGCTGCTGGAGAACGGGGCGCTGGAGGAGGGTCGGCGCCAGGTGGGAGGACTGGTGGGACGCGATACCCAGGCGTTGGATGAAAGGGAGGTCACGCGGGCCACGATCGAGACGGTGGCCGAGAACCTGGTGGATGGGGTGATCTCCCCGCTCTTCTATGCCTTCCTGGGGGGAGCCCCCCTGGCCCTCGCCTACAAGGCGGTCAACACCCTCGATTCCATGGTGGGATACAAAAACCCCCGCTACCTGCGCCTCGGCTGGGCCTCGGCCCGGTTGGATGACCTGGCCAACTACCTGCCCGCGCGCCTGGCCGCCGGCCTGCTCCCCCTGGCTGCCCTTCTCTGCCGCCAGGATATGCGGGGCTGCTGGGCAGCCATCCGGCGCGATGGCCGCAAGAACCCCAGCCCCAACAGCGGCCTGTCCGAAGCCGGCGTGGCCGGGGCCCTGGGAATACAGTTGGGTGGGGTGAACTATTATGGGGGAGCTCCCTCTCCGAAGCCCCTCATCGGGCCGCGGCGGAAACCCCTGGAGGTGGGAGATATCGGGAAAGCAAACCGGCTGATGCTGGCGACCTCTTTGCTGGGGTTGCTGTTGGGAGAGCTATTTTTAGGTTGGATGGAATAAAATCAGGAACTTGGCAAGCCCGGGGCAGCCGGTCCAAGTGAAAGACTGAGGTCTCAGAAAAGGGCCTTTTCTAAAAATTCTCCAAAAATTGTTAGATCTTTATCGATAATCTCCCATCGCTTCAAAAGGAGCTCCTTAAGGTCTTCTATCTTTTTAGGAGAAAGTTCGTAATCATAAGAATGTCTAAAGATATGTCTGAACCCCCTTAATTCATCCATGATTCGATAGCTCTCTTCCGAAAGGAGGAAAGGCCTTATGCCAGGTACCTCTATATGCATCCGCTTAAGAAGCTCTCGATGATATCGAGATGGATCTTCTATCCTATTTTCAAAAGTTTTGGCTATCTCCTGGAAAAGATCCTCGAATGCACAATAGAAATTATGAAAGAGATAACCAAGATATACGGTATTTTCTTTATTATATGGCAATTTTTCCTTAATTTCTAACAATATTTTATTTATAACTTCTTTTTGAGATCTTAAATAGCCTAAAAGTAAAGCAATGTTTTCTTTTTTCATTTTATCTGTATGCTTTTGTTTTTTATAGAATCACTTATTTTGCTATTTTCAAGTTCTATAAGATCCACCTGTCTTTGAAGAAGCTCTTCAAGTTCTGAAAGAGTTATAAAATAGCTTTCCTTCAATCCTTCTACGGCAATATCTATATCAGAGAAATCATAAAAAAAACATTCTCTTAAAACAGATCCCGTAATAAATACTTTGTCCACTTTCTTATTTGAAAAATAGCTCCTAAGGGATTCTATGGTCTTGGCTAAGGTCTCTAACCGCATTGCCTCCCGAAAGGCATGCCTTTCTTCATTAAGTCTTTCCCATAGCGAAATGTCGAAGCTCATGGGTTTGAAAAACTCCATCATTCTAAGAATGCTTTTTGCTGATTCAAGAATTAGCGAAGAACAAAGCCAAGCTTTTTATGCTCTATTATGCCACCTGACTCTGGGGGAATCAAGGAAGCAGTCCCCTATGCCCAGGCCATCCCGATCACCCACAAGGCGTAACAGATCACGATCAGCCCTCCCCAGCCTAGGGCCTTCCTGCGGTGGAGGCGTCCCTCCTGCGTGATGGCCTGGAAGATGAAGCCCACGGCTCCCCCGATCCATCCCAGGAAGCCCACCTCCAGGACAACGGACCAGAAGGGGTCGGGGGCATGGGTCTTTCTCAGGAGATGGAGCCTTTCCGCCTTTCTTTCCTCGAAGGATTTCCCCTGGTTGGCCTTTGAAGTAGGCCTTTTTGCGGCCTCGAGAACCGCAATCCGCTCGTTGCACCGCTCCAACCAGCCGGCATGGGGGGTGTAGAGGCTTCGGGTGGACAGGAGCCCGCTTCGCAGAGCACGATAGGCCTCCAGGGCCAACTCGCCATCCCCCCGGCCTTCGGCCCCCTGGCCGATCTTCCAGAGGCTCTGGGCCGAATCCACCACATAACGATTCAAAGGGGCGTACCACTGGATGGACCTCTGATAATGGGTGATGGCTGTCTTGACCTCCTGCCGCTGCGAGGCCTCCACGGCCTTGCGGTACTCGGACTGCGAGCTGAGGTAGACCTTGGTGTACAGGGCCAGCAGGACGAATCCCATCACCAGGGAGATCGCCACCAGCTTGTGCCTCCACTTGCTTCCCTTCGCTTTGGATGCTTCTTTCACCGGAATCCTACCCTCCTAATCGAAGACGAATGCAAAATGCAAAGTGAAAAATGAAAAATGAAAAATGAAGAAAGACTTTACTGCCAGGCCTCTTCATTTTGCATTTTGCATTTTGCCTTCTTTAGTCAAACGGCATCCCTCCAGGTATCGGACCAGGGCCCCCACGGGGATACACCGGATCTCCTCCTCCTCCTCCCCCAAGTACTCCAGCAACTTCTGGTAAAACCCCGGCCGTTTCCGGATGATGCAGGGATGGGCATTGATCACCGCAACCCCTCCCAGAGCCTGCACCTGTTCCACCAGCTCCTTCATCACCTGAAACCCCTCCTCCTCGCTCAGGCGAAGGTCGCGGAAGAGGGTGTCGTCCTGGATGGCCAGGGGCACCTCCCAGAGGTTCAGGCCGGGGTAGCGGTAGGGGAGGCAGATCCCCACCCCCCGAAAATACCGGCTGGTGACGGAAAGGGAGGAGTCGTACGCGAAGCCAAGCTCGTCGAGGACGCTTAACAGCTCCTGGCTGACCGCCAGGGCCGGAGCCCGAAAGCCCTCCGCCCTCATCGGCAGGCCCTCGATCGCGGCGGTGATCTGCCGACGGATCTCCTGCCGGCCCCGGAACCCCAGGGCGATGTCATGGGTGAGGCCGTGCAGGCCGACCTCGTAGCCCGCGCGGCCGAGGTGGGAGATCAGTTCTGGGTCGATCTGGTATTCCCAGCCGGTCAGGAAGTTGAAGGAGGAGCGAACGGCATACCGCTCTTCCATGGCCGTCACCTGCTCGATGAACCGATAGCCCTCCAGGTTGTCCACGTCGTGGGTCAGGCAGACCACCGACCTCGCACCGCCCCAATCGATCCCATCGACCCCCAAGAGCTCTTTGAGCTCCAGGAACAGCCGGGCAGCGGAACACTCCCTGAGCCTTTCAGGCTTCTTCCCTTTAAACCGCCATGGCCAGGCAGATTTGTCCCCCCCCGGCAACGAAAACAGGCTACGGTGGGACCCGGACATTTTTACCGTGAAAATGCCGGCGTCTCTCTGGAGCCCATTTTCATTCCTGGGGGCGGCCAACTTCGGCCGGCCATGTCGGTTTACGGTAAGATTTCTGGCCTGCTTCAGGATGCCGGTGACCACGCGCCTCAGTCCCGGCGGGCAGCTCCCCATCACGGGCTGAAGGAGCCTTCGGAGGAGCCGCTCGTGGGGAGGGATGGGCTGGACGACCAGGGAGGCGTAAAGCTCCCTTAACTGCTCTCCGGTCAGGAGGGACCGGAACCGCTCGACCCCCACGCCCAGCCAGATCGCCAGATTTTCCAGCGCGTATCTCTCCGGATCCATCTCAATCCACCCCATACTCCATATCGTACATCAACCGGGTCACCGCATACATGTCGAACAGCGTCAGCCCCATACGGACCAGGGCTGAATCGGCGATGAGCGGATGGTAGTCGCAGGTGCGGCAGATCTCCAGCCGGTCCCGCCCCAGCAGGTGCTGCTCCCGGAAGTGCACCATGGACTCGCTGTTCCAGACCTCAGACACCGAGCCTTCCCGCAGGTTGCCCACCGGGTGGGCCCCATCGTAATCGCGGCAACAGGGCACCACGGTCCCATCCTGGTAGACCGTCAGCCACCGCCAGGCCCGGTCGCAGACCTTATCCCTCAGGGCGGCCAACGGCCCTCCCCCAGAGTTGTCCGACAGCGCGTTGATGGAGGCGATGTCCCCCTGCCACTGGGTGAAGGGCTTGATCAAGGCCTGAGCCGGATACCCTTTCCAGAAGCCCAGGAACTCCTTGGCCTCTTCCCGGGTCTCCTTCATGGCGATCATCTGGACGATGGTGTGGGGATGTCTCAGAGGAGGCAGCTTTAAAAACCGCTCGACATTCCGCAAAGTCCTGGAGTAGCTGGCGTTCTTCCGGACCTTCTCGTAGGTCTCCCGGCGGAAGCCGTCAAAGGAGAGGATCAGGATGTCGAGCTGGGAGGCTCGCAACCGTCGGGCATGCTTTTCGTTGAGCAGCGTCCCGTTGGTGGACAGGACCGTGCGGATACCCGCCTCCCGGCATTGGTCGATCATCTCATAGAGATGGGGATTCAGCAGGGAGTCCCCCAACAGGTGGAGGATGGCGAACTCGGCCTTTCCCGCGGCCTCGTCAATGATCTTGCGAAACAGCGCGGGGTCCATATCCCCCCTTGACCGCGTCATCCCCTGCCGCGGACACATGATGCACTGGAGGTTGCAGCGGTTGGAGAGCTCGATCTGCAGCACCACCGGGAAGGCGGCGATGTGGGAGCTCCTTTGTTGATAGCTCCGCATCAGCCGGACCCGGTTCTTTAAGTGGCTCAGGGAGAGGGTATTGGCGTTGAGATATCTCAAGACCTTATAATAGCTCAGCATCGTGTATCTTTCAATGTATAGGAAATATAAGAGGAAAATATATCCACGATACCCATATAAATGAACATACTTGAAAATAAAATTGCCTTTTCTTCTGTAATGCCCGCTTTACCCAAATAAAGGATTAGGAACGCATCACGTGTTCCAACGCCATTAAAAGAAATAGGAAGCATTGATATAGAAAAAGACAAAAATATCGCAGTAATTAGCATAGATGGGTGAACCATAATTTCAAGCCCTTTTCCGAGTATATATAAAGGGATGATATTACAAGTCCATGCCAATACTGTCAATATCGTTATTATTATCCATTTTGGCCAAGAAAATAGGAGTAAATCCATTTTCGCTTCATTCATAAATAAATCAACCTTATCTTTGTATTTATTTGGAATGACAAATAACAAAAACTTTATTATTTTATTGGCTATTATCGATTTATTCCAATATGTTATTATCAATAAAAAGATCATACATAATATTATCATTGCAAAAATAGTATATGAAAAATAGTTTAAAATTACCATGATCCCCGCCACAGAAAGAACTGTCAAAAAAAACAAATCCATTCCCCGATCGATTAAAACACCTAGCGCAGCTTTTCCAGCACTCACTGCATGGCTTTTTAAATAAAAAATTTTTATGGCTTCTCCTAGTCTTCCAGGCGTAATAATTCCCCAGAATATAGAAGCAGAATAATATAAATATGATTTAAACAAAGATAGGCGAATTCCTTGAATTTTAATAATATAAAACCATCTTAATGATTTTATGAATATCGTAAGAACAAAAAAAGGGATAACCAATAAAAAATATTTGATTTGAAACTGTTTTAGCGATAACCGCATATATTGCCAATCAATTTTACTTAATATCATTAGCATCAATATTATTCCCGCTAACCGGAAAAGAGTGCTTACACTTATCCTAACTTTTTCCCCCATGAGCGATTCGATCCAGAAGAGGAGGTGACTAGCGACTTCTAGAAAAAGTAGCACGCACAAAAGTACGGATTGCGAAAAACAGATCTGCCCATTTATTATTTCTATAGTAATAACTGGTAATGTCCCAGATCACATCCGGTTTGAGATAGAAGACAAAATTAGCAAACTTTTGCATCAACCTCAATACCTTTGGATTTCGCCCCCTGGGGACATACGAAGGCGGGAGATTGGAATAACCCCACATCGGGCTAAACCTCTCCCAATCCTCACCATTTTCCTTGACCTGTCCTTCTCGAAGAGCAAGGTCCCATACCTCTGTGCCTGGATAGGGGACGAGAAGACCGAATTTTGCCCTGTGTAACGGCAACCTTAGCGCGAATCCTATGGTCTTAATGGATTCAAATAAAGTCTCTTCGGTCAAACCAAGAATAAAGCTTCCGCGAGTTCTGATACCCGCTTTTCTCGCCATGGTTACAGCCTTCCTTATTTGTTCCTTTGTGATTTGTTTCTTGATTAATTTCAAGATGCGATCAGATCCGGATTCAATACCAAAAGACAGAATTGAACAGCCAGCCTTCTTCATCACTTCTAACATCTCTGGATCAATACAATCCGCTCTGGTTTGCGCCCACCAGTTGAACTTATACTTTTTTTCGTTAAGAAGATTACAAAAAGAATAGACTGCTTTCTTATTTAGTGTAAAAATATCATCCATTATAAAAAGTGAGTCAATGCCATTTTCTTTGTAATAATCAAGTTCTGTTTCAATGCTTTCCATACTACGTATCCGATACCTGTTTGAATATTTATCCTTAATAGCACAAAAAGTACAATTAAATGGACATCCACGTGATGTGGTAATCACAGCGGTTTTATTGCCAATCTGATTATCTGGACTGCAGCGATATTTTGTCAAATCAATAAGCTTCGCAGCAGGCATCGGAAGATTGTCAAGATCCGGAATTAAAGGGCGGTCCGGAGTTAAAACAACCCCGCTCTTATCTCGATATGCGATCCCTTTAATATCTTTAATGGATATTTCTCCATTTTCCCATCCAATGATCTCAGAAAGGGTTGCTTCTCCTTCACCGATTACAGTAATATCGATATAAGGATTGGAAGCCACTTCCCATGGCAGGACTGAGGGGTGTGACCCACCAACGATAACAGTAATTTGAGGAAATTTATCTTTAATTTCTTTAGCCAGATGGGTTGTCATAGGATATTGAGCTGTTTGGGAGGTAATCCCCACTATCTCAGGCTGAAATACAGATATTTCTTGAAAAAGTTCTCTATCTTCTACTTGAGAATCGAAGATTCTAACCTGAACGTTTTTCTCACGCTCAACATAGCTTGCCAGATACATTAGCCCAATTGGCGGGAAGAGAAAGGTCATTTTGGCAAGGCTTTTCCCATAACCGATCGCAGGATCCCATGGCGGATTTACTAAAAGGATTCTTTCCACTACACTCATGCTGATGTCCCCGCTTTAATGAGGATTCGGTACCGTAATTTTATACCCACGATCTGCTTGATTGATTAAGGAATGTAAAATGAAGAACCCCGGGAGTAAAACCTTTCTTCATTTTGCATTTTGCACTTTGCATTTTTCATTTTGCCTTCTTCAGTTCCTGCCTCCACTCCCGGATTCGGCGGAAGAGGCCCAAGGCCCCCCGCAGATAGGTCCACAGCTCGGTGGACGAGGAGAGGTTCCTCAGGATGCGGAAGATCTGGCGGGGGCGCAGGTAGAACCTCAGGTAGGCCCGGGAAATATAGCGCTGGAGATCGCCCCGGCTGAGGCCCTCCAGCTGGATAATGGGGTGGACTCCCTTGGGCACGTAATGATCCCAGTCCCTCAGCCCATCGGGGTTCTTCTGCCGATGCCGCTCATACTCCTCGGTGCCGGGGAAGGGGACCATGATATTAAAGGAGCCAATGACCGGGCTCAGCTCGAGGGCGAATTCGATGGTCTTCTCGATGGTCTCCCGGGTGTCCCCGGGATTGCCGAACATGAAGCCCGCCTCGGTCTTGAAGCCCAGCTCGTTGGCCAGCTGCATCGCCTGGCGGGCCTGTTCCACCGTGGTCCCTTTCTTGATGTTCTTCAAGACCTGAGGGTCGGCCGACTCCACGCCGAAGAAAAGGCTGAAGCAGCCGGCCTGCTTCATCAGCTCGAAGAGCTCCCGGGAGGCGTTGTTCACCCGGGCGAAGCAGAACCAGCCGATCGGCAATCCCCGCTCCAGGATCAGCCGGCAGATTTCCTTCGTCCTTTGCGCGCTGGCGGTAAAGGTGTCGTCCACGATGATGACATCCTGGACGCCGTAAGCCTTCACCAAATGCTCGATCTCCGAAAGGACATACTGAGGGCTGTGGAACCGGATGCGGTTGCCCAGGGTCACTCCGGTGGCGCAGAAGGTGCACCGGGCGGGGCATCCCCGGCTGGTGATGAGGGTAGTACTCTTACGGCCCCGGTACAGGTGGACCTGGGGCCGGTAAAGGTCCAGGTTCACCAGGTCGCGGGCGGGAAAGGGGAGGCGATCCAGCTCCTCGATCAGAGGCCGCGGAGGCGTCCGCTGGAGTTTTAACCCTCGCTTCATGGGGTCACGGATCACAGCCTCACCCGAGTCGTTTTCCCGGTAGGCCAGCCCCCGGAGCTCCCCCAGATCCCTCCGGCCCTCCTCCAGCCGGGCGCAGAGCTCCAGCAGGGTCTCCTCTCCCTCGCCCACCACCACCAGGTCGAACTGGGGACAACTCTCCAGGACCTCGAAGGGAAGGGCGGAGGCATGGACCCCTCCCACCACGATGGAGGCTCGGGTGGCCTGCCGGGCCAGAACGGCCATCCTCTGAGCCCCTTTGAAGTTGGCGGTGGCGCTGGAGATGCCCACCAGCTCCGGCTCCTTCTCCCGCAGGTAGGCCAGCACTCCCTCCTCGCCCATCTCCCGGGGCTCGGGGTCCAGGAGGGCCACCTCATGTCCCCCCTGGCGCAGGACAGCAGCCAGGTAGCCCACGCCCAGGGAGAAGGTGTGGTTCTTGCCCACGTTCAGGGAGCCGTAGACGTCGAAATAGGGGGCGCTGATCAAAACCACCTTCATCGGCCCGCCCCTCCCGGCCGGTTCGCGACCCGAAAGACCCTCATCCCGGCCCGGGCAGTGTTTGCGAATTCCTTCCAGGAGCCCATCCGCCGGAATCTCCGCAAGATATAGGAGGGGCGAAGGTAGAACCGGCGGTAGGCCAGACGGAACAGCTCCAGCAGCTCTTCCCGGGAGAGGTGCTCGTTCCAGAAGGGGGTCACGAAGTCCTCCCCGGGATTTTGGGCGAACTCCTGCCAGTAATCCCGCGCGATCACCCCCCGCCGCAGTCCCTCCAGGTAGAGCTCGGTGGCGGGGTAGGGCGTGGTCACCGTGAACTGGGCGAAGTCCGGCTTCAATTTCAGGGCAAAATCGATGGTTCGCAGGACATGCTCGCGCTGCTCGCCGGGAGAGCCCAGCATAAAATCGGCCAGGACGGTGAGGCCCATCTCCTGGGCCATCCGGACGGCATCCTCGGCCTGCCGCGTGGTGATCCCTTTCTTGAGGTTCTTCAAGATCTCATCGCTGCCCGCCTCCACCCCGTAGGAGATCCGCCGGCAGCCCGCCCGGGACAAGCCATCGAGCAGCTCCCGGTCTACGGTATCCACCCGGGAGCGGATGGCCCACGAGACTTTGAGCCCCCGCCGAACGACCTCCTGGCAGACGGCCAGAGCCCGCCTCTTGTCCAGGGTGAAGATGTCGTCGAAGACCTGGAGCTCCCCGATCCCCATCCCGACGCAGGCTTCCATCTCGTCCACTACGTTTTGGGCCGACCGGGCCCGGAACCGCTTGCCGATGTGGAAACGGCCGCAGTAGATGCAGGAGAAGGGGCAGCCCCGGCTGGTGATCATGGTGGTCATCAGCCCCTCTTTGCCCAGGACCGAATAGTAACGGCGGTAGGGAATGAGCTGGCGGGCAGGGAAGGGCAGGGAATCCAGCTCCTCGATGAGGGGCCGGGGCTCGGTGAGGATCACCTCTCCGCCGCGCCGGAAGGCGAGCCCCTTCACGCCATCGAGGGCCTTTCCCGCCTCCAGGGCGCTCAGCAGCGCGGGAAAGGTGACCTCACCCTCCCCCAGGACCAGGGAATCCACGAAGGGGAAGCCCAGAGTCTCCCGGGGATAGAGATAGACATGGGGTCCGCCCAGACAGACGTGGATCTCCGGGTCCACCCGTTTGGCCCGCTCGGCCACGGCCAGGCTATCCAACAAGTGAAAGGTGAGGGCCAGGATCCCCACCACCTGCGGCCGGAACTCCCGGATCTCCTGTTCGATGGCCTCGTGGGAAGCCCCTAAGGCCGGCCCATCCAGGACCTTTACCTGATGCCGGCCCTCCTCCAAGAGACGCGCCGCCAGGTAGAGGAGGCCCAAGGGGGGATAGAGGCCGCTCTCCTTCTCGAACAGGTCCGACATGTCGGCCCGCAGGGAACTCGCAACAGGAGGGGAGATCAATAGCACTCTCATAACCCATTACCCTCTCTCAGCATTGACAATGTGTATGAATCAAATTATGACGTTCGCTCTATTTCATCTTACTCAACCTCGATACGATAGCTCACCATCCACAGGTCAAGTTGTTCGAGACGACTCTTCCAGCAGCCTTTGAACTGCCTCATCCACTGGCGATTCGCAGTCGAGTCGGGTACGTCAACGACGACCCGAACCAAATTGTCCCGGTAGAGGACATCACCATGGCGCCAGTGGCCCTCGACCTTTTGCGTTTCGTAACTGGCCGCGCCGAAGTGGTCCACGATCTCTAAGACCGCTTCGGCGAGCCATTCAGCCGACACCTCCCGCCCGTCATTGAACTGAAGAGGAAGCAGCACCTCGAATCGCCGCCATCTGCTGCTCATAGGTCGTCTTTCCTTTGACGGTAAACGAAATGTTCTGATCCGCTAGGGCTTCCAGGGCAGACTCGGGGACCAAATGCTCACCGGAGCGGAGCACTCGACCTGAAAAGCGGCCAAGCAGAAAGGCAAGAGCTCGCTTTTCGGTTTCGCGGTCGGGAAACGTGATTGTTACCATAACTTGTACACCTCCTCCAAAGAAGGGTTTGCCTCACTCATCTCCATGAGCAAATCTGTTCCCGTTTCCATAGACCTGGAGCTCCCCGATCCCCATCCCCACGCACTTCTCCATCTCGTCTACCACGTTGTGAGCCGACCGGGCCCGGAACCGCTTGCCGATATGAAAGCGACCGCAATAGATGCAGGAGAAGGGGCAGCCCCGGCTGGTGATCAGGGTGGTCATCAGCCCCGCTTTCCCCAGGACCTTTACCTGATGTCGGCCCTCCTCCAGGAGTCGCGCCGCCAGGTAGAGGAGTCCCAAGGAGGGATAGAGGCCGCTCTCCTTCTCGAAGAGGTCCGACATATCGGCCCTCAGGGGGCTTTGGACGTGGGGGGAGATCAAGAGTACCTTCATAGCATTATCTCAATATCTTAGGCAGTTGAAGAACTCGAATCCCTTGCCAGTCAAGGGTTCATCGATTCAGTGGTTGAGGGATCAACCAGAATTCCGGGTATTTCTAGGAAGCCTGATCGCTTTAAACGCTTTGTTCTCTTAGGGTTTCTCAAATCTGAGTTCTTCAACTGCCTCAATATCTGGGTCTTTGATACTTTTGGGCACTTTTGGGCAAATCAAGGCCTGGCGGCGAGTCTGGCGATGTGCTCTCCATCCCCTAGGGCCGCCCAAACTCCGCGCAGATCTTGGTTGGATGGGCCATGGCGATTTGTTCAGGTTTTGCCCAAATCGTCAAAGAGCCCCTTCCTCTTCGTTCTTCCTTATCGGCTAATCAACCCCCATGGATTACCTCCATTTTCCCATCCCCATGATAACATGCCCGGCCTGCCGCTTCAACATCCGATCGAAGCCCTCTCGGATACGCTTGTAGGCCTCCTCCTCGAGGGCCTTCAACTTACTAGAATTTATTCACAATAAGGTTTTTGCACAAGATATTGAGGATCAGACGAGCCTATAGTACCCTAAGTGTCTTGATACCATGTAAAGCGGGCGGTAGAATAAGGTTATCTTCCAAGCCAGTCCATAGCCAAAGCAATGAGACAAGGAACTGGGCTCAGA
>JACOWJ010000024.1 GCA_016176845.1 Nitrospinota bacterium | reverse complement strand
CTCCCCCCAGCCCCCCTGCCCCTCCGCCCCTCCGCTTCTCCGCCCCCCAGCCCCCCTGCCCCTTCGCCCCACCGCTCCTCGGCTTCTCTATTTCGACCTGGAGACTCAGAAATCGGCTGAAGAGGTGGGGGGATGGGAGAACCGCCATCTGATGCGCCTGGCCTGCGCGGTGGTCTACGATGACCTGGAGAAACGCTTCCACATCTTCCTTGAGGAAGAGATCCCCCGATTGGTGGAGATCCTGGCCGGAGCGGATTTGGTGGTCGGCTTCAACCTCATCCGATTTGACTATGGCGTACTGCGAGGGTATACTCCTTTTGATTTCTCCCAGGTGAGGACCTTCGACATCCTGGTGGACGTCCGGCGGCGGTTGGGATTCCGTCTCAGTTTGGACCACCTGGCCGGCCGCACTTTAAACGTCCGCAAGACGGCCGATGGCCTCCAGTCCTTGCGGTGGTTCAAAGAGGGAAAGCTGGACAAGATCATCGAGTACTGCAGGAAGGACGTGGAGATCACTCGCGACCTCTTCCTCTTCGGCCTGAAGAACCATTACCTGGTCTTCGAGCGGAGGGAGGGGGGAGTGGTTCGTTTGCCCGTCGATTGGGATCTGGAGATATTGCTTTCGAAAATATGAACGAGGAGCCTGGCATGAAAATTCTTTTCGTCTACCCCAAGTATCCGGATACCTTCTGGAGTTTTAAGTACGCGTTAAAATTTGTTTCCAAAAAGGCAAGCTATCTCCCTTTAGGGTTGCTGACCGTAGCTGCAATGCTTCCCGAGGAATGGGAGAAAAGACTTGTAGATATGAATGTAGAAACCCTGAAGGATAAAGATATCGAATGGTCTGATTATGTGTTTATTAGCGCTATGTCCATTCAAAAAGAATCTGTGAAAAAAGTGATTGATAAATGTAATAAATTGGGCGTTAAGATTGTTGCAGGAGGCCCTCTTTTCACAACTGGATATGAATATTTCGAGAATGTAGACCATCTCGTGCTTAACGAAGCTGAAATTACACTTCCTTTATTTTTGGAAGATTTGAGAAATGGACAACCTAAACATATTTACACATCGCCCCAATGGGCAGATATAAAAAAGACACCTATCCCACTCTGGGATCTTGTAAATATAAAAAAATATGCCTCCATGAGTATCCAGTATTCGCGAGGTTGCCCCTTTGATTGCGAGTTCTGTAATATCACTGTGCTTTACGGGCGCAAGCCGCGAACCAAGAATAAGGAGCAAGTATTGGCGGAGTTGGATAGTCTATACGCGCGCGGGTGGAGAGATAACGTCTTTTTTGTTGATGACAACTTTATAGGACATAAAAGAAAGCTGAAAAAGGAAATTTTGCCCGCTATCATTGAATGGATGGAGGAAAGAAAACATCCTTTCGCGCTTTCCACAGAAGCATCTGTAGATCTTTCCGACGATGAAGAACTTATGAGATTAATGGCCAAGGCAGGATTTGATGCAGTATTTGTTGGCATTGAAACTACAAATGAAGAGAGTTTAATCGAATGCAGCAAGTTTCATAATAAAAATCGTGATTTAATATCCTGCGTTAAAAAAATTCAAAAATTTGGTTTACAAGTCCAAGGAGGATTTATTGTCGGATTTGATAATGACCCAAATTCAATTTTTGAAAGGCTTATTGAATTTATTCAAGAAAGTGGAATTGTTTCCGCCATGGTTGGATTACTAAACGCTCCTTGTGGCACCAAGCTCTATCAGCGCCTTGCAAAAGAAGGAAGACTATTGAATAATATGTCTGGTGACAACACGGACCTTTCAATGAACTTTGTTCCCAAAATGGACTACGATGCACTTATCAAAGGCTACAGAAAGATTATCAGCACAATTTATTCTCCTGCACACTACTACGAGCGAGTTACGCAATTTTTAGAAGAATATAACCCGTTGCAAAAAAGGCTATTTCGCTTCCACTTCAACCATCTTGGAGCGCTCTTCAAATCTATGTGGTTTTTGGGGATCCTCGGGAAAGAAAGGATTCATTACTGGAAACTCTTCTGCTGGTCTTTATTCAAGCGCCCAAGGCTTTTCCCGTTGGCCATTACTTTCTCGATTTACGGATTCCATTTCCGAAAGGTTTTTGAAAATTACCTGGAATATTCCGCAGAAAAAGGCTCTCCCCAGCGCTAGGAGAGACGGCTTGCCAGGAGGGAACCCAGGAGACCGGAGATGCCAGAGTTGCCAGAGGTTGAGACCATTGTCCGGGGATTGAGAAAAGGGCTGATCGGCCGGACCATCCGGGAGGTCATCGTCCGGAGGCCTGATCTGGTGGGGGATGCCTGCGCTTTTGCTTCCAGGCTCAGGGGCAGTCCCATCCAGGAGGTACACCGGCGGGGAAAGTTCATTTTACTTCGACTAGGGGAATCCTCCCTCCTCATTCACCTGGGGATGACCGGCCGGCTGCTGCTCTATCCCGGTGAGGGCCCCATCGATCGGCACACCCACCTGATCTTCGTTCTCGACCGGGGAGGCCAGCTCCGCTATCACGATCCCCGGCGGTTCGGCCGCTTGCACCTGGTCGAGACCCGCGAGGAAGGCTCCCTCCCCTGCTTGCAACGGCTGGGACCCGAACCCCTGGGGCCCGATTTTACGCCGCAAGAGCTGGCCCACCGGGTTGCCTCCAGCGGCCGCTCGATCAAAGATCTCCTGCTGGACCAGAGGCAGGTCGCTGGCATTGGCAACATCTACGCCTCGGAGATCCTCTACCGGGCACGACTTCACCCTGCCCTGAAAGCCAACGGGCTCTCTCCCCTTCAGGCCCGGAAGCTTCATAGAGCTATCCAAGAGGTCCTCTCCCTGGCCATCGACCACCGGGGCACCAGCATCTCGGATTACCTGGACGCTTCGGGAGAACCCGGGGGCTTCCAGGCCCTGCTCCGGGTTTACGGGCGCGAAGGGCACCCTTGTCGCCGCTGCCGCGGCCCCATCGCGAGGATCGTGCAGGGTCAGCGCAGCACCTTCTTTTGCCCGAAATGCCAGAGATTGCCCCGCCCGTCCCCTGTCTAACGATGTAAGGATCTGTAGATGCTGCTAGACCAAATGAAATCGAGGCCTTTATTATAGTGAGCTGCCACCCTATTTTCAACATCAAAGCTTCAGGTTGTCAGAACAGTCCTCAAAACCTCTTGACAAAGACTCCTGGTTCCGCTAAAGTTTTGGCCCATATGATCGGACTCAGCTAACAACTTAGGGTTTAGGGATTAGGGACTAGGGGCTAGTGAAGAAGAACTTTTGCAAACCCCTAGCCTCTAGCCTATTAAAAATGGAAGTTCCTATCGGGGACATTCTTCGCTTCAGCTAACGCTGCGCCAGAACCGGCAAACCTGGATATCGTGGGCGCTCACGAGGTGTTGACGATTCGACTTGAAAAACCGATATACAATCGGACGACTCTTATGCAGCACATTACAGTCAGGGATGCCTCCCGGAAAGCGGTCAAAGTGTCGGCTTCCATTGGGGCTGATGGCACATCGATTATCGTCCGCCCGCCAGCGGGAGGGTACCAACCAGGCATGGCTTACACAGTTCGCGTCAAAAGCACGTTGCGCTCGCAATCCGGCAAGCGGCTCCTGGGAAAACCGATCACCAAGAGATTCAAGATTGCCGTTGACGTCGGGGACGGCAATGCGGCTCTGCCCGTGGTCGGCTCTTTCAAAAAACTGAAGCAGCTACTGGCCGATTCCGCCGCCCTTCGCCCCAACCCCATGATGAGGGGGGGCATCGTCGTGACGACGGGAGAGGAGGGCAATTCGGGTGAGATCAGGCCGTCGTACCGCGATTCCGCCGTGGGCGGGGAATGGATTCCCCTCGATTACTCGGATATCCGCTACTTCCCGAATTCCATCGACGCCAATTACCTCCTGATCGCCGGCCTGAATCTGGAGCACCCCGAGGAAACGGCGAAGATCTCCACGGTTCTGGGCGCGGTATGTAGCGGCCAGCCGCTATCATTACAGGCCGTTCGTGGAGGTTGCGGAAGCCCCATCGGTCTTCTTCGAAGGTGCGGACTTCGAGCAGACGGACGTCTTTAAGTTCTCGCTGGACAATGGCCAGGCGGATTTCTTCGGCAAAGGACAAGTACCCGGAACCATCCTGAATCAGTTCTCCATGGATGAAGCCAACGGTTATTTCCAGATTGCCACGACCACCGGCGAGGTCTGGCAGGACGGTGAGAATGCCTCCAAAAACCATGTCTACGTCTTGGGCGTCAACATGGTCCTCGTCGGCCGACTGGACAATATCGCGCCCGGCGAACGCATCTACGCCACCCGATTCATGGGGGATCGACTATACATGGTCACGTTCCGGCAAGTAGACCCCTTCTTTGTGATTGACTTGAAGGACCCCACGCATCCAGCGGTATTGGGTGCGCTGAAGATACCCGGCTACAGCCAATACCTCCACCCTTAGGATCATGGACTAAATAACTTTCCCGTGATCGTACTCGCAATCGTGATCGTAATTCGAGAACGATTACGATCACGATTGCGAGTACGATTACAACACCCAGGGGCATATCAAATGGGAAAGTTATTCGGTCACCATTCCTTACGATGAAAACCACATCCTCGGATTCGGGAAGGATATAGTTGAATTGCCCCAGTACGACGGACAAGGGAATATCATCGGCACGGTGGCGTTTTATACCGGTATGAAGATCGCCCTGTTCGATGTCGCCGACGTCAGCCATCCCGTGGAGCTCTTCAAGGAAACCATCGGCGACCGCGGGACGGATTCGGAACTCCTTTACAATCACAAGGCGCTCTTGTTCTCCCGGGAGAAGAATCTCCTGGCGCTTCCGATCACCGTGATGGAGGTTCAGGGGACAGGCCAGACCGGGGGCGATGAGAGGGTGAACTTCCCCCCCTATGCACGTTCGCGTTCCAGGGCGCCTACGTCTATCAGCTCGACCTGGAAAACGGCTTCCAGCTGAAAGGCCAGATCACCCATTTGCCGGACGCAGACCCTGCAAACCCGACGGGTTATGGGTATGACGGCACCCGCTTCGTCCAGCGGATTCTCTATATCGGTGATACCCTTTATACCCTGTCCCAGGCCGAGGTCATGGCCCACAATCTAATCGACCTCGCTGAGGAGGGATCCCTGGATATCCCGCCCGAAATGGAATAGGCCGTTCCCCCGACGATTCCATACATGCTGTTGGGGGTCCGGCGGATCAGAAAGCGAAACCGTCATGGCCAACTTTGCCTGGCCATGACGGTTTCGTGGTAAACACCGACCTTTTATCCGTTGTGAGATGGAATGTCTCTCCCTGGGCGATTATGGCGGAAGAGGTGGCTGAAGATCAGCGGCTGCGCGGCCATGGGGATGGTTCTCCTGACCCCCTGTGCCCTCCTTCGTTCGACCCCTCCGGCGCAGCCGATCGCCTTCAGCCATAAGACTCACGCAGGTGCCTTTGGGATCCCCTGCCTATATTGCCACCTCTATGCGAAGCGGTCGATCGTGGCCGGGGTCCCTTCCGTCCAGACCTGTTTCAACTGCCATAAGATCATCGGACTCGACAAGCCCGAGGTCCTGAAAATCCTGGACTATTGGGGCAAAAAGGAGCCCATCCCCTGGGTGAAGGTCTATGACCTGCCCGACTTCGTCTACTTCTCGCACAAGCGACACGTGAGGAAGGGGATCGTCTGCCAGACCTGCCACGGCGCGGTCCAGGGAATGGAGCGGATACGTCGCGTCTCCTCACTGGAGATGGGTTGGTGCCTCGATTGCCACAACCAGAATGGGGTGAGCCGGGACTGTCTGGTCTGTCATAAATAGGGGCTAGGAGTTAGGGATTAGGGATGAGCAACGGAATCCGACGTAGGGACTTTCTGAAGATCGTAGCCGCCGGCGGGGTGGTCGCGGCCTGTGACCTGGCGCCACAACCGCCCGAGAAGCTGATCCCTTACGTGATCCCCCCGGAGGACGTCATCCCCGGCGTCGCCACCTGGTACGCCACGGTATGCCGGGAATGTACGGCGGGATGCGGCATGCTGGTCCGGACGCGGGAGGGCCGGGCGGTGAAGGCGGAAGGCAATGCCCAGCATCCCATCAACCGTGGCCGCCTCTGCGCGATGGGACAGGCCTCCCTACAGGGACTCTACAACCCGGATCGCATCCGCCGGCCCCTGATGCGGGATCGGTCCGGCCGGCTCCAACCCATCTCCTGGGAGAAGGCCGAGCATGCCCTGGCTCAGGGGATCACGGCCTTGCGGAGGGAAGGGAAGGCCTCGGGGATCGCCTTCCTCACGGGCCATGCCCCCGGCAGCTTCGATCGCTTCATCGACCTCTGGCTGGAGGCCATGGGCTCCAGCCACCGGTTCGCCCACGAGGCCTTCTCCCATGAAGCCCTCCGGGAGGCCAACCGCCTCTCCTTTGGTCGCGCTGAGGTTCCCCTTTACGTCCTCGAAGAGGCCCGGTACCTGGTGAATTTCGGGGCCGATTTCCTGGGGAGCTGGCTTTCGCCGGTTAGCTACGCTCGGGCCTTCGGGGAAATGCGCCGTTACCGGGAAGGGAAAATGGCCCGATTCGTCCAGCTGGAGCCTCGCCTCTCCCTGACCGGCGCCAACGCCGACCAATGGATCGCGATCCGTCCGGGAACGGAAGGGACGATGGCGCTGGGGATGGCCCGGGAAGTCCTCTCCTTACGAGCCGCCGCGCTCCCGGCCGACGAGGTGGCGGCGTTGCGCTCCCTCTTAGCCCCCTATGACCCCGAGGCGGTCGAGCGTCGGACGGAAGTGCCGGCCGATACGATCCGGCAGCTGGCGCGGGAGCTCGCCCAGGCCAGCCCTGGCCTGGCCCTCGGAGGAGGGGCCTCGACCCACTCTCGCCGCAGCACGGCCGCCCTGGCCGCCGTCAACCTCTTAAACTACGTGGCGGGCAATATCGGAAGAACCGTCCGCTTCGGCCCGGCGGAGAACGTGGGGAAGATCAGCCCCTACCGGGCCCTGCGCTCCCTGGCCTCCGAGATGGCCCGGGGGGAGGTCCGCCTCCTGTTGGTCCATGGCGCCAACCCCGTCTTCACGCTCCCCCCTTCCGCCGGATTCCAGGCGGCCCTGGCGAATGTTCCCTTCGTGGTCAGCTTCTCCAGCTTCCCCGACGAGACCGCTATGCGGGCGAACCTCGTGCTGCCGGATCATACCGGTTTCGAGGGATGGGGGGACCTCGCGCCCCGCGCGGGCGTCCACGGCCTCATCCAGCCGGTGATGCAGCCCCTCTTCGACACGAGGGCCACGGGGGACGTGCTCCTGTCGGTGGCCCGGCAGGTTGATCCCCATCTGGCCGCGCAGCTGCGGTGGGCGGACTTCCGGGATTACCTGAGGGAGTCCTGGAGAGAGATCCAACAGCGGAAGGCACCGGAGAAGGATTTCGAGCTCTTCTGGGAGGAACTGCTGGGGCGCGGAGGGATGTGGGAGGAGGTGGCCGTGGAACCGGTCCGTCTCTCATCAGAGCTGCTCCGCATCCCCTTCGAGGAGCCCTCGTTCGCGGGCCCCGACCAAGACAGTTTCTACCTCATCGCCTACCCCTCCACGCTCTTCCTCGACGGGCGGGGGGCCAACAAGCCCTGGCTCCAGGAGGTGCCCGACCCGATGACCAAGGTGGTCTGGGGCTCATGGGTGGAGATCCACCCCCGGACGGCGGACCGGCTGGGGATCTCCCAGGGCGATGTGATCGCGGTCACTTCCCCATACGGCCGGGTCGAACTGCCGGCCTATCTCTCCGCCGGGCTCCGACCCGATGCGGTGGCGATCCCTATCGGTCAGGGGCACGAACTGTACGGCCGATACGCGGCGGGACGGGGAGGCAGCCCACTCCCCCTTCTGCCCCCTGAGCCCGACGAGCCCTCGGGCGGCTTCCCCTGGCTCTCGGTCCGGGTAACGCTGGCCCGCACCGGCCGAACCTCCCCCCTGGTGACCTCCCAGGGAAGCTCTCGCCAGTTCGGCCGCGGCCTGGCCCAGGCCCTCCCCCTCAACGATATGCGGGCCCCCCAGGCCCTCGGAAGGGAGGCCACTTTGCCGGACATTTACGGTCAGCACCCCCACCCGGAGCACCGCTGGGGCATGGTGATCGATCTTCATGCCTGCACCGGCTGCGAGGCCTGCATGGTGGCCTGCTATGCCGAGAACAACGTCCCCGTGGTGGGGGAGAAGGAGTGTGCCAGGGGGCGGGAGATGGCCTGGATCTTCATCGAGCGTTACTACGGCGAAGACGCGGCTGCCTTTCCGGAGGCGCCGTCAGAGGGGCAAAGCTCATCCATTTACACCCTCCCCACAGGAGTACAACGTCCGGATGTCCGCTTCCTCCCTATGCTCTGCCAACAGTGCGACAATGCCCCCTGTGAGCCGGTCTGCCCCGTATACGCGACCTACCACAACGACGAAGGGCTCAACGTCCAGGTCTACAACCGCTGCGTCGGCACCCGGTACTGCTCCAACAACTGCCCTTACAAGGTCCGGCGCTTCAATTGGTTCGACTATCCTTGGGCCGATCCCTTGAACCTCCAGCTGAACCCCGATGTCTCCGTCCGATCGGTGGGGGTGATGGAGAAGTGCACCTTCTGCATCCAGCGGATCCGGGATGCGAAGGACCGGGCAAAGGACGAGGAGCGAAGGGTACGAGACGGAGAGATCACTCCGGCTTGCGCCCAGACCTGCCCGACAGGGGCCCTCGTCTTCGGAGACCTGAAGGACCCCCACAGCCGGGTCTCCCAGCTGAGCCGGGACCCCAGGAGCTACCACGTCCTGGTCGGGCTCAACACCCATTCGGCCATCACCTATCTGAAGAAGGTCAAAGCATGAGCGAATTGACCTATTCCCGGGTGAACCGGGATATCCTGCGAACGTTGGAGAGGCCCGGGAAGGGATACCTGGCACTGCTGGGACTGGTCCTGCTCGTCCTGGTCTGGGGCGCGATCTCCTGGATCTACCAGATCTACACCGGCATGGGGGTGGCGGGCTTTTATCACCCGGTCCTGTGGGCCGTCTACATCACCAACTTCGTCTTTTGGGTGGGGATCGCCCATTCGGGCACGCTCATCTCGGCGATCCTCTTCCTGCTGCGAGCCCGATGGCGGACCTCGGTCTTCCGGAGCGCCGAAGCGATGACGGTCTTCGCCATCCTGACAGCGGGGCTCTTCCCCTTGATCCACCTGGGAAGGGTTTGGTACTTCTACTGGCTTATCCCCTATCCGAACCAGCGCGGGCTTTGGGTGAACTTCCGCTCCCCCTTGCTCTGGGACGTCTTCGCGGTGAGCACCTACTTTACCGTGAGCGTCATTTTTCTTTACATCGGGATGGTGCCGGACCTCGCCGCCGTGCGCGACCGGGCCAAGGGCCTGAGGCGGACCCTGTACCGGGCCCTGTCCCTGGGATGGCAGGGAACGGACCGGCAATGGCGGCACTACCGCGGCGCCTATGGCTTTTTCGCGGCCTTGGCCACGCCCCTGGTCGTCTCCGTCCACAGCGTAGTCTCCTGGGACTTCGCCATGTCGATCGTCCCCGGCTGGCATAGCACCATCTTCGCCCCCTACTTTGTCTCTGGGGCAATCCACTCTGGTCTGGCCATGGTGACCGTCCTCCTCATTCCACTGCGGCGAGCCTTCAGGCTGGAGGAATATATCACCCTCCGCCACTTTGAGAACCTGGCCAAGCTCATTATCGTCACCGGCCTCATCATGGGCTACTCTTACGCGACCGAGTTCTTCATCGCCTGGTACAGCGGGGGCCTCTCCGAAAAGGCCGTCTTCCTGTACCGTGCCGTGGGGGATTATGCCCTTCTCTTCTGGCTGATGATCCTCTTTAATTCGATCGCTCCCCTATTCCTCTTCTTCAAGCTGATCCGAACGAGCCTTCCTGCGCTCTTCGTGATTGCTCTCCTGATCAACCTCGGGATGTGGCTCGAGCGGTTCGTGATCATTACCACTTCCCTGACCCACGAGTACGACCCTTACAGTTGGGGTCTGGGCGTCTACCATCCGACCTGGGTCGAGTATAGCATTACCGCCGGGAGCTTTGCCTGGTTCTTTTTCTGGTTTCTCCTCTTCATCAAGCTATTTCCCTCTGTATCGATCGTCGAGGTAAAGGAGCAACTGGCTCCACCCCTGAAGGTCGCGGGCAGTGAGCCGTGAGTCCTGGAGGCAATCGATTGTGAGCACACGTCTGCAAGGTATCCTGGGAAGCTTCGATCACCTGGACGCTACCATCGAGGCGATCCGAGGACTGCGAAAGGCGGGGTACCGGGACCTGACGGTTTTCTCCCCCGTGTGGCGCCACGAGCTCGACGAGATCCTCAAACCTGCGGTAAGCCCGGTGCGCTTCTTCACCCTGCTGGGAGGGCTGGTGGGCTGTGCCGCCGGATTTGCCCTGACGATCTGGACCTCACTGGACTGGCCACTTCGCACCAGCGCCAAGCCGATCGTCTCCATTCCCCCCTTCATCGTCATCGCCTTCGAGCTGACCATCCTCCTGGGCGCCCTGGGGACGCTGCTGGGATTGCTCCTGACCGCACGGCTCCCTCGATCTCCGATTAAGGCCGCCTACGATCCGAAGCTGACCGAAGACCGATTCGGGGTCCTGGTCCGCTGCCCGGAGCCTCAAGCGGCGGCCGCGCAAGATGCCCTGAAGTCTTTGGGAGCAGCAGAGGTGCGCTTTGAGCGGGCTGCAACCGGAGGCTGAGAGAGGGAAGCCAAAATGGGCTAAAGGATTTCAAGAGAGATTCCGATGCATCTGATGTGCATATCCCATAACCCCTTTGTAAGGAGGTTGCCATGAAACCTGGTCCAGATCCCCACACCATCGCTATGATTTGGAAAATCACGCGCTTTGCCTTTTTTACCCTTATCTTTACCTGGTTCACCAGCGCCCCGATTGTGGCGCAGGAGGGTGCCACGTTCGTAGATAAAATCCGGGCAAATGCCTTTTCGGTAGCCCCCTTTGCATCGGTCTCCCTGAGCGGGGCGAGCCAGACGGTTGATCCGCGAGCTGCTGAGATTGCGGCGCGGCTGCGTGAGCGGCTTGCGGCGATTCGAGCCTCCAGGGGCGAAGCCTGGCCGATGCCGCGGGCATCCCGCAAGGCGGAGGAGCAACCCGAACAGCCCCTCTAGCATCTTAGGGACCCCATTGAAGTGCGAATGCACGCCAGGGCGGGGACCCCCATGCAGATCAAGGGGAAAATGCTCCAGCCGGCGGTCCTCGATGCGGCAAAGTCCCAAGAAGACCGCGACGAGAAAACGGCAAGGGCCTTTCTCCGGGCCTACCGCCATCTCCTACGACTCAAGGACCCCGATCGCGAGTTGAAACTGTCCAGACTGGATCGGGACGACCTAGGCCGACGCCACCTCCGGTTCTCCCAGATGTACCGCGGCTTGCCGGTCTGGCCGGCCGAGCTGATCGTGCAGCTCGATACTAAAGGCCACGTCGATCTGATGTCGGGCGCTTACGTGCCAACGCCCAGGAAGCTCACCACCAGGCCCGTCTTGGATGTGGAGGCGGCCACAGCCCGCGCCCTCAAGGCGGTGCCCGGTGGTAACGATGCCGAAGTCTCGGACCCAACCCTCATCATTTATGCCCCGATGGACAGGCCGCGACGCCTGGCCTGGAAGTTGGAAGTCAATGTTTCCATAGTCTCCTGCTGGTTAGTGGTGATCGACGCCCTGAATGGATCCACGTTGAATGCGTACAACCAGGTCAGGGAGGCCAACGTAGCTGGGTCAGGTGTGGATCTCTTTGGCATCACACGGCAGCTGCACGTCTGGGAAGAAGGAGGCACCTTTTACATGGTCGATACGAGCAAGCCGATGTTCGATCCCTCCTCCAACCCACCTAACTCAAGCACGACGCGTGGGGGAATTGTCATCCTCGACGCGCGAAATCAGGGCTCCGAAGACAAGTTTTCCATGTTTCCAGTTACCTCGGCAAGTCCTACCTCGTGGGATGCCCCCGACGCGGTAAGTGCGGCCTTTGGGCTGTCACAAACCTATGACTATTACCTCGAGCGCCACGGGCGCAACTCCTTGAATGGTCAAGGGGAAAGGGTTGGTGACCAGCAGCCCATCGGGAATCGTCTGCGGATCAGATTGCACCGAAAGCTACCCCGATGGAAGCACGGTGACGCTGATTGCCACCCCATCGGAAGGCTCCTTCTTCGAGGGCTGGAGCGGAGATTGTACGGGGGAGGACACCTCCTGCACGGTAACGGTGGACGGGGCCAAATCGGTGATCGCCACCTTTAACCCTGCCGCCGAGAGCGACCTTTCCCTCACCCAAGGCGACGCTCCAGACCCGGTGACGCTGGGAGATGACCTGACCTACACGACCACCATCACCAACCACGGCCCCGATGAAGCCACCGGGGTCACGGTGAGCAACACGCTCCCTGAGGGCGTTGCGTTCGTCTCCGCCACCGCCAGCCAGGGAGGCTGCACCGAGGAGGGCAGCACGGTTACCTGCGACCTAGGTACCCTGGCCAACGGGACCACCGCCGCGGTCACCCTCGTTGTCACGCCCATGGCAGAGGGAACGATCACCAACCTGGCCAGCGTGACGGGCAACGAGTCCGATCCCAATACGGCGAACAATGCGGCCACACAAAACACCACGGTGAACCCTGCTGTGGGTCCCGACCTCACCGGCTCCTGGGGAGGGTTGACCCAGAGCTGCAAGGGGGCAGGGCCCAAGCTGAAGTGCTCGATCAAGGGCACATTCCTCGTCCAGAACGCGGGCAACGAAAAGGCCCCCAAATCCTTCCTCGAGTTCTACCTATCTGATGACGATACCTTTGACGAGGATGACCCCTTGCTCAAGAGGGTACCCGTAGCTCCCCTCAAAGCAGGGAAGACGAAGAAGAGCCCCTTGCTCGCTAAACTATCCACTGGCATGAATGCATCAGGCCAGTTCGTCATTGCCATCGTCGATGTAGACGACACCGTGGACGAAACCAATGAGACAAACAACACGATCGTCTTTGGATCTCTCCGTTAAAAAGGAGAGGCACAGGCTGGCCTCGATTTCATACCGGTACCGTGACTACTGGCGGTGCCGACCTGATTCAAGGATGGAGGATTTATGGCCTTGATCACCTGCAGTGACTGTCAGAAGCAAGTCTCAGATAAGGCTGCTTCCTGCCCTCATTGTGGTGCACCGGTGTTTCCTACGAGTACATGTAACGAGTGCGGTGCGTCAGTTGAGAAAGGGAGGGTGGCGTGCCATCAGTGTGGGAACCCCATGACCTCGGCGCCCTCACCTAGCTCACCGGCCCCGTCAGCTTCTCGAATAGCTACAGACGAGGCGCGAGCAACCGGTAGCCTGAAAACCCTTGCCATCACCGGGCAAATCCTTGGTGGTTTGGGCTTTCTTCTCGAGGCTGGCTGGACAGCGATACTGTTTTCTAAAGAGACCAGTCCTGCCTTTGATGTGGTCGAGAACGTGGTCGCCGCCGGTCTGGCGTTTTTTCTGGTGTATTACTGTTATTACCTATACCGCCTAAAATCGGCAGCGAGGGTTGGGGTTATTGGAGTTTGCCTCGCCTATGTAGCGCTCGTTGTGGTCAGCGTGGTCATCGCCGTCTTCGACCCGGTGCTCAAGACCATCTTCAACCCGACCGAGGATGCACTCAATGCGGTAATCTTGTTTATAATCCTCATTGTCGTGCTGCTCTACCCAGCGATCGCTATTGTATATCTCTTACGACCAGAGGTTGCGCAGCGATTTAAAGCATGAGGAGATCCACATGGGGTTGATCAACTGCTCCACCTGCAATGCGCCGATTTCGGATAAGGCGGTTGCCTGCCCGCGGTGTGGTACGGTGAGCCATTGCGCTGAGATTCCCCAAGCAAAGCCTATAGCTGCCAGTGTTTCACAGTGGCGGCGTTACGGGCTCATATTCTTTCTAGTGGTTCTCGTATTCTCTCTTGTAATCTACCTTCACTATGACCCATCTCATAGAAATTCTGTCGCGAATACGCGGTTGGATGTCGATGCACCTATTGTCAACCAGCAGTTGACCAACGAGGAAAAAATTGAATTACGCCGCATCATCAAGCACAATTCGACTTTGGTAGTCGCCAAGATCAGTGACACCACATACGCAAAGGGCAGTGGGTTTGTGGTGAAGCGTCTCGGTGAGAAATGTATCGTCCTCACTAACGCACACGTTGTCACTGAAGAGGATTTGCCTGCAAAGGCGATTCAAGTGAAGCCCCCATCCATGGATCAATACTTGGGTGCGCGTCTATTGTTTTATGTCCATCAGCCTGAAGAGAACCTCGACTTCGCTTTCCTTGTGGTGCATGATCCTACTAACGCGCTTGGCCAGGAAGTGGAGTTCGCCAGGTCGGTCAGCCCTGGGGATTACGTAGTCAGTGTTGGCAATCCATTGGAAGAGGAGTTTCTTGTTGACGACGGAAATGTTATCAAAGTTGTCCAAAGTTCTTCTGGCAGGACGATCTATCACAACACGCTGATCGAGCATGGTTCGAGCGGAGGTGGACTCTTCAACTCGCGGGCACAATTGGTGGGTATCAATACCTATTTGGGTGCGGACAACCGAACCGGCATTGCTATCTTCAGCGAGGTACTACTCAGCCGAATGAGATTTTACTCGGTAGAGATCAACGCTCGGGACGACTGGCAGGAGTCAGGTATCCAAATCGCGAAGGACACGCGAGCCATCAGCCTCTTAGCCGAGGGTACTTGGTCTGCAAGTTTCTTTCTGCCCCCTTTGGATGCAAAGGGTATGGCAGGCTATGAACAGTACTCTCTGTTACCGTCTATCAGTCACGGAGCGCTCCTGGCCCAGGTGGGGAGAAACAACGATCCCATTGCTGTAAACGGATGGTGGAAGACTGCTGACCCCGATGCTGCTGGCGTTGCTATGATTGACAATCCGGGACAAGAAGGCGATCTCCGCTTCAGAATTAACGACCGTGATATTGGAAACAACAATGGTGCTCTAGATGTGACGGTGATGGTTTGGCAATGAGAATTGGTCTTACAGAAAGGGAAGATACTTTTTGCTTTTTTTCTGGACCAAAACATGGCAAAATTAGCCGGAAGAAGCGAACTTAAATTGCCTCACTATAAGGTAGGTTAATGAACCTTAGTGCCCTCAAACGCCTAGTAGCCATGGGTGAAGGTCCACAACTGGAGTTCAAACGCTCGACGGGGGAGTTGCGCGAGGGTTTACAGACTGCCTGCGCGTTCCTGAACGGCGATGGCGGAAAGGTAGTATTTGGAATTAAACCGGATGGCACGTTGATCGGGCAAGAGGTGTCGGATCAGACCTTGCGCGATATTGCACATGCCATGGACGGATTTGAGCCTCCAGCCCGAATTGAGATCGAGCACGTCCAACTGGAATCCGGCTGCGAAATACTCATCTTCCACGTTGAAGGACTGTCCGACACGGTCCCATTTACCTTTGAAGGGCGAGCATATGAGCGTGTGGAGAGCACGACCAGGAAAATGGCGCAGAAGCGATACGAGATGCTCCTTCTGGATCGTGCCCATAGCAAACGTCGGTGGGAAAATCAAGAGGCTGAAGAGGCAAGCCTTCATGATATTGACCGAGAGGAGGTATTCCGGGTAGTGGAGTCGGCACGAGCCGCAGGAAGACTGGTTGAGCCAGTAGGAAAGGATCTCGATCGGGTTCTTGATCGGTTGGGTGTCCGTCGCAGGAACACGATACTGAGGGCTGCTGTCGTTCTCTTCGGCAAACGCTTTTTGCCGGACTTCCCACAATGTGAACTGCGGATGGCACGCTTCCGCGGCACGGACAAAACCGAATTCCTCGACCAGCGGCAGTTACGAGCCCCAGCTTTCAAGCTCTTGGAGGAGGCGCTACTCTTTTGCCATCGCCACCTGCCACTCCCTGGCCGGATCGAACCCGGGCGCCTTGAGCGTGTGGATCGCCCCTTGATTCCGCCGGATGCATTGCGCGAGATTTTGGTAAATGCCCTGATCCACCGAGACTACACGATTGCAGGCGGTGCAGTATCGCTTGCGATATTCGATGACCGCGTAGAAGTACGGAGCGCTGGCCGCCTCCCATGGGGGATCACACCCGACGATCTTTCCCGGGAACACGATTCGATTCAACGTAACCCGATTATCGCCGAGGTATTTTATCGAGCGGGCCTCATTGAAAAGTGGGGCCGCGGGACCAACCGTGTGATCGCCCAATGCCTGGATGCCGGCATCGCACCCCCTGAATTTCAGGAGATCGCCGGTTCGACGGTAGTTACCTTCCGGGTGAGGGTAGGATTGACCCCGCAAGTCACCCCGCAAGTCACCCCGCAAGTCACCCCGCAAGTCGTTGCCCTATTGGAGGCCGCCCAGCAACCACGTTCTCGTGAGGAGCTCCAACGAGTTATCGGACTGAAGGACCGGACGCACTTCCAGAAGGCCTACCTCGAACCCCTGTTGACCGCAGGATGGATGGAAATGACCATCCCGGGCAAGCCACGAAGTCGGCTACAGCGTTACCATACCACAGCAGCCGGCATGGCGGCGCTCCCAAAAAGGCCAGTAGAGGTGCCGTGAACATCTTCAGTGGTAACTTCAGAGGAAAAGAATGGGGCCGCAAAGTTTTTACAAGCCACGCCAGTTTGTCTTGATCCTATTGAACCTTCTCCTGATGGCCCCCACCGTAGCCCAGGGCTGGCCGTGGAACACGGATATGTTCGACCAGCCCTCGGTGAAGCCCCAGGAGAGCCCAAGGCGGCCGCCCGCCCAATCGATTCCGGTGCAAGGGCGAGAGCGCGTCCTGGACCGAAAGGTGGCCGATCAGGCCCTCGTCAACCCGGTGGCCGTAACGCCCGAATCGATCGAGAGGGGAAAGCTCTCCTATCAACTCTATTGTGCTCCCTGCCACGGCCTGGAGGGACGAGGGAATGGGCCCGTGTCCAAAAAGTTTATCCCTCCGCCGGACCTTCATCCGATCCTTCCCAAGCGAACCGATGGCTACCTTTATGCCACCATTCGGAGCGGGGGACCGATCATGCCCTCCTACGGGGTTCAGCTCCCCTCTCAGGAGCGATGGGATGTCGTAAACTACCTCCGCCAATTCCAAGAGGCCCCGAGGAGATAATGACCGAAAAGGATTGGATCCAGGGAATCCTGGCAAAAAACCTCCAGCGTCCCCCGCGACCTCTTGTACTGGCCCTATGGACCCTGGTCGTAACAGGGGGAGTCGTCTTCGTGATGGGGATCCAGGGACCGGAGGCCTTACGGGCTTGGGAGGCCTTCCTGATCAACTTCCTGTTCTGGTCGGGGATCGCCCAGTCGGGGATCGTCCTGGCGGCGATCCTGCAAGTCACCGATGCCCGCTGGGGGCGCCCGATTAAACGCCTCTCGGAGGGTTTTGCCGCGTTCCTCCCGATCTCGCTCCTGCTCTTCCCGATCCTCTTCCTGGGTCGTGAGGCCCTCTTCCCCTGGGTCCGCACGCCGATCCCGGCGAAGGAGGCCTGGCTGAACGTCCCCTTCCTGTTCGCCCGAGATGGCCTGGGCCTCCTCGTTCTTTACGGGCTAAGCCTGCTGTTCCTGTACCATTCCCTGAGGCCCGATGTGGGCCTGGCCCGTCAGGTAAATCAGGGGTGGGGAAACGGCCTTGCTGGGAGCCTGATCCGGGGCTGGCGGGGGACAGAGATCGAGCGGGAGCGAAGCCAACACGCCCAGTCCACCCTGGCCCCCATCCTCCTCATCCTGTATGGCATCGTCTTCAGCCTGATCGGGTTCGACCTGGTCATGTCCCTGTCCCCAAAGTGGTACAGCACCCTCTTTGGGGCCTATTTCTTCATCAGTAACCTCTACCTGGGACTGGCTGCCCTGGCCATCGGGATCATCCTTGCCCGGCGATATTTCAACCTGCAGGAGCAGATCACCTCCCTCCAGTTCCACGACCTGGGGAAGCTTATCTTCGCCTTTTGCATGATCACGGGCGACTTCTTTTGGTCCCAGTTCCTGGTGATCTGGTACGGGAACCTGCCGGAGGAGGTCGAGTACGTCATCCGGCGCATCTACGAACCTCCCTGGGCGCCCCTGGCCTGGGCCGTCCTGCTGATCTGTTATCTGGGGGCCTTCGTCGTTTTATTGAGCCGGCAAGTAAAGCTAAAGCCGGCAAGCCTCTTTGCCATCTCCGCGGTGATCGTGGGAGGAATGTGGCTGGAGCGATACGTGCTGGTGGTCCCCTCTCTCTGGCCGGGTCCGAACGCCCCTTTCGGCTGGATCGAGATCCTGATCCTTCTGGGCTTCGTGGCCGCCTATGTCCTGGTTTTCTTGGGTTTCGTCCGAAACTTTCCCCTCCTTCCGATCTCCGATCCCCTGCTGAAGGGAAGGCCCTCCACCGTGGAGTAGCCGGGCAAGGGAGCGCGAGCTCAATATATCCGTTGCTAAATGGGAGCAATCCTTCTAAAATAGGTGCTGCCATTCGTGTCAACTTAACCCCTGGGAACGCGGGCGTCCCCGCCCGCAAAGAGCGGCCAAGATCGCCGCGCTCCCAGGACCAAACTTTAAGTTGACACGAATGTATGTGCTGCCACCCAAATCGTGAATGCCTCGAGAGTGCGCAGCCGTAAAGGATTGGCCTGCTGATCAGGCCTGTAACGATCCATGAGGGTGAGGAGGAAAAAGCCATGGGACTGACCGTCTTGGAGGTTGAGGTGGGAAATCCTGCCAACCCTGAGGTCACAGAGAAGATCGAGTTTCTGATTGACTCGGGGGCCGTTTACTCCGTGGTTCCCACCCCCATTTTGGAGAGACTGGGCATCCGGCCGTTGGTCGAACAGGAATTCCGGCTGGCCGATGGGACGAAGATTGCGCGCAAGAAAGGCGTTGCTCTTTTCAAATATGGGGACAAGATAGGAGGAGCAGATGTCATCTTCGGCGAGGAAGGGGACAGCATCCTTCTGGGTGCCTTTACCCTGGAAGCCCTCGGGCTGTCCCTCGATCCATTGCGGCGGGAATTGAGGCCATTGCCTATGGTGCTTGCCGTCTTGCCAGGGGAATTGCAGCGGTGATGAAACGACGGGCAGCCAATGTTGGATTTTTTTAAACCCTACAATCCATCAATCGAGGAGGAATCGTATGGCTGGAATTATCGCTTTCGGTGCTTATGTCCCCCGCTACCGGATCAGCCGAGAAGTTATCGCCCGGCAGTGGGGCCTCCCCTCCATGGGCGGGGAGCGCGCAGTGGCCAACTACGACGAGGATAGCCTCACGATGGCCGCAGAGGCGGGCCTGACCTGCCTGGCCGGCCGGCCAACCCAGGATATTGGCGGCCTCTACTTCGCCACCACCTCCTCCCCCTATCGCGAGAAACAAGGGGCAACCACCATCGCCACGATCGCCGATCTAAGCCGTGAGATCCGCACCGCCGACTTCACCGATACGCTAAGAGCGGGCACCACCGCCATGATCGCCGCTCTCGACACCATCGGGAGCGGATCAGCCCAAAAGGTCCTGGTCACCGCGGGGGACTGCCGGATGGGCGAGCCCGATTCCCCTGAAGAGCAGCTCTTCGGAGATGGGGCCGGGGCCGTGCTCCTGGGAAAAGAAAGCGGCATTGCCGAGGTATTGGGGACTTACACCCTGATGGACGAATTTACCGGGGCCTGGAGGACCGAGGATCGACATTTCATCCAGGTCTTTCCCAGTGGATTCGACGTCAAGTATGGTTACAACCGGGTCATGGGGGAGGTTCTGCCCGCGGTCTATAAAAAGTTCGGGATCTCTCCCAAGGAGATCACCAAGGCGGTCATTTATGCTCCCAACCCCCGGGCCCTGACGGGCCTGGCCAAGCAAGCCGGCTTTGACCCCAAATCCCAGCTGCAGGATACCCTTTTCGGGCAGGTGGGAGACACCGGAGCCGCTGCCCCGTTGATGATGCTGGCGGCCACTCTGGAGGAGGCCAGGCCCGGAGACAAGATCCTGCTTGTGAGCTACGGCGAGGGCAGCGACGCCCTTCTCTTCCAGGTCACCCCAGCCATCGAGCAGTATAAAGTCCAGCGGAGCATCAAGGCCCAGATTGCCACCAAACGGGACATCGGCAGCTACGGCAAGTACGCCCGCTTCCGCAACCTGGCCGTCAAGGAGACCACCTGTGGGGAGGTCTCTACGCCGGTGGCCTACTTCCGCGACTGGAAGCAGCTGCTGCCCCTGTACGGAGAGCGGTGCAACCAATGTGGGACGCTCCAGTACCCCAAGGAGCGGGTTTGCTACGAGTGCGGCTCCAAGGACGACTTCGCCGATGTGAAGCTGGCCCATACGGGCAAGGTCTTCACCTATACCCACGACTACCTCTTCGCCGGGCCGGATCTGCCATACACCCAGAGCGTGATCGAGCTCAACGACGGCTGCCGGATCTACCTGGCCATGACCGACAGCGACGAAAAGGAAGTGGCCATCGATCTGCCCGTGGAGCTCACCTGCCGCCGCCTCCACGACGGCTATGGCTTCCACAACTACTATTGGAAGGTGCGACCGATCAAGGGATGAGAGGAGGCCAGGCCTCCCAGCTCTATTTCCAGAGGAAACGCAAAGGGCGAATCGCCAATTCAAGGAGGAGCAGGATGAGCATCAAGGATAAGATCGCCGTCATCGGAGTGGGCTGCTGCAAGTTCGGGGAAAACTACCACCAGAGCACCAACGACATGTTGGTCGAGGCCGCTTTCGATGCTTACGCCGACGCCAAGATCGACCCCAAAGAGATCCAGGCCGCCTGGGTCGCCACGCTCTCGTCGGGGACCTCGGGGACCATGCTGGCCGACCCCCTGAAGCTTTACAAGATCCCCGTCACCCGGGTGGAGAACTACTGCGCCTCCGGGATGGACGCCTTCAGAAACGCCTGCCTGGCCATCGCCTCCGGGATGTACGACGTGGCCCTGGTGGCGGGCGTGGAGAAGCTCAAGGATTCCGGACAGCGTGGCCTGGGGAGCTTCAACGCCCACCCGGTCTTCGCTTATGGGACCACCGCCCCCAGCATGTTTGCCATGGCCGCCACCCGCTATATGCACAAGTTTGGGATCACCAAGGAGACCCTGGCCCAGATCGCCGTAAAGAACCACAAGAACGGGACCAAAAGCCCCAAGGCCCACTTCCAGATGGAAGTCACCGTGGACCAGGTCGTCAAGGCCCCCATGATCTCCAGCCCCTTAGGCCTCTTCGACTGTTGCCCCGTCACCGACGGGGCCGCAGTGGCCATCCTCTGCCGGGCGGATCTGGCCAAGAAGTATCGGGACGACCCGGTCTACGTCAAGGCGATCGGACTGGCGGTCACCAGCGGACAGCCTTACTACCAGCCCAAGAACGAGTACGTCAGCTTCGAGGCGACCACCCTGGCTGCCGAGCAGGCATACAAACAGGTCGGGATCGCCGATCCCCGCAAGGAGATCAGCTTCGCCGAGGTCCACGACTGCTTCACCATCACGGAGCTGTTGGTCTATGAGGACTTGAAGTTCTGCAAGAAGGGGGAGGGAGCGGAATTCATCGCGGCCGCCGCCCTGGACGGGGAACTGCCCGTCAACCCCAGCGGAGGCCTAAAATCCTTCGGCCACCCGATCGGGGCCACCGGCGTGCGGATGATCTACGAGCTGACCACGCAGCTGCGGGGCCAGGCCGGAGCCCGGCAGGTCAAGAACCCCAAGCTGGGCCTGGCTTACAACCTGGGCGGTCCCGGGTCCGTGGGGATCGTCACCATCCTGGGGAACGAGAAATAGGGGACAGGGGACAGGGATCCTTCGCCATCGTGCAAGACTCACGCGGTGAGTTTTCGAAGCCCTCCGGGCTGGATCGGTTTGCCAAAGGGGGATCCACCAACAGGGCGACTTGAGCAACAGGCGATTCTTCTTTCCTATTCCCTATCCCCTATCCCCTGTCCCCTATCCCCCTGTTCCCTAAGCCAGGAAGCTCTTGGCCTTCTCCAGGGCATCGATGGCATCGCGCCCATAGGCGTCGGCCGCCACCTCGTCGGCGAACTTTTGGGTGACCGGCACGCCGCCCACCATGACCTTGAGGTCGTCTCGGAGCCCCTCTTCCTTCAAGGCCGCGATCACATCCCGGATGCTCAGCATGGTGGTGCTCATGTAGGCCCCGAGGCCCAAGACCTGTGGGCGATGCTCTTTCACTGCCCGGACAAAGGTCTCCACGGGCACGTTCACGCCCAGGTCCACCACCTCCAACTGCCCCGCCTGCATCATGGTCACCACCAGGTTCTTTCCCAGGTCGTGCATATCCCCGGCCACCACCCCCAACACGATCCTTCCCAGTTTTCCCAGCGAATCCTTCTTCAGCTGCTGCTCGATCAGGGCGATGGCGGTCTTGTATGCCTCGGCGCTCATGACGATATCAGGAATGAAATATTCTCCCTGGTTCCACAGCTCGCCCGCCCGCTGGATACCGGGTAGAATGGCCTCATGAACGATCTGCAGGGGCGCCAGTCCTCTCTTCAAGCACTCCTGAGCGGCGACCTGAGCCAGATCCCCCTCCCCTTTCAATATAGCCTCTCTCAAATCCTCTAATGCCTGGTCCATAGCGACCCTCCCCCCTCACGAAGTACAACTCCACGCAATAAAATACCCATTTACCGCAGAGAACGCAGAGGACGCGGAGAAGAGGGAAAGCGGGTTCTCTCCGCGCCCTCTGCGGTTTAATTGGATACCCTCTGTGGAGCTGTTGTAAGTTGTGGATTGTGAACTCCAGACTCACAGCCCCTCTCGGCATCGAAAAGCGACCCGATTCAAAGGGTACGGCCCTTTTCTACCATTCGACCAGGTTTTCGTCAAGGATTTTTGAGAAACTCTGGGCCAAGATCGAGATCTACTCCTGGAGGAGCCAAGAGATGGTTTTGGAAGGGCTTACTAACCCCTAACTCCTAACCCCTCCTCCAAGCTCCGAGAGGCCCCTCCATGGCAAGCCCTTAATCTTCTGGGGGCCTTTCCTCGTAGCATCCGGCAAAGGGGGCGTCCTGCGCCTCACGGCATTTCCGTTCATGAAGGGCGAGCTTTCTTGACCTGGATCGAACCCTCTATCGAGGTTGCCGGAAAGAGCAGAAGAGATTTACAAATTTCGATTCACCTTAGCAAAGCACCCATCCGTTGTCAAGGTTTTTGGGCAATCCCAGTTGACCTCTTCCCCTTTCTATGCTATTCTCAGCCTTAGCTCTTTGAAAACTGGACGTAGAGGGTTCCAGAGAGAAACCGTTCTCTGGGTAAAACGCCCAACGTCAGGTTTCTCAAGCAGAGTCTTACGAACTCATAAGCCTTGAACCTGTTTGTTTTTAGAGTTTTCCAGTAGCTCATGTCGTTCTGCTTACATTGCTGTTAAGGATACCGGATTCGTTGCAGGCCGGCAGGGCGCCAATTTGATCGTGTAGGAATTTCCTTTTTCAGCTATGAGCCGAATAGTTCGTAGCTCATAGTTCATAGCAAAAGCTTTGAGCCATGAGCTATGAGCTAATTTAAAGGGGAGGTGGGCCGTGGGGAGCTCGATCCTGGAGCTCATGCAGCGGAAGATCGTCCTATTCGACGGTGCGATGGGGTCGGTCCTGATCGAGAAGGGGTTGAGGGCGGGGGAATGCCCGGAGGAGTGGAACCTGAAGCGGCCTGAGGTCATCTTGGGGATCCACCGGGCATACTTCGAGGCTGGGGCGGACATCGTCCTGACGAACACCTTCGGCGGAAACCAGATCAAGCTCAAATCTTACGACCTTGCCCAGAAGATCGAGGAGATCAACCGGCAGGGAGCCCAGCTGGCCCGGTCCGCCATGCCCTCTGATCCCCAGCACCCCCGTTTCGTGGCCGGCGATATCGGCCCCACAGGCCAGTTTCTGGAGCCCTTGGGAGCTTACACCGAGAGGGAGTTTCGGGAGCTCTTCGCCCAGCAGGCTTCAGCCCTGGTAGCGGGAGGGGTCGATGTTCTCTGCCTGGAGACGATGTACGACGCCGGGGAGGTCAAGGCCGCCCTCCGCGGGGCGATCGAGGGGGCGGAGGGGCGGCCGGTCTTCGCTACCATGACCTTTCAGCGCAGCCGCAGGGGATTCTTCACCATGATGGGGCTGGAGGCCGCCGCCGCCATGAGGCTGCTGGAGGAGAACGGGGCCCAGGCCGTGGGAGCCAATTGCAGCACGGGGGCCGAGGAGATGGTGGAGCTGGTCCGGATCTTGCGAAGAGCCACGGCGTTGCCCATCATCGCTCAGCCCAACGCCGGCTCACCGGTCATCGAGGAGGGCAAGGCTCGCTACCTCCAAAGACCCGAAGAGTTCGGCCGGGTGGCCCTGGGCTTGATCGATGCCGGGGCCAATGCCCTCGGAGGCTGTTGCGGCACCAACCCCGATTTCATTCAGGCGCTGGCAGCCCAACTGAGAGAGAGGAGATGAGAGATGGGAGAATACCTCACCGTAAAGGACCATAAGATCCACTACGTGAAGAAGGGCGACCGGGGGCAGCCCGTGGTCTGCGTCCATGGCATTCCCACATCCTCTTTCTTATGGAGAAAGGTGCAAGACCGGCTGGCCGCCCATTATCAAACTTATGCCCTGGACATGTTGGGCTACGGTAAGTCGGATAAGCCCACCGACGCCGAATACACCGCTTCGGCCCAGGCAGAGATCCTCGACGGCTTCCTGGACGCCCTCGGACTGCGCCAGGTCGTCCTGGCTTGCCATGACCAGGGAGGGGCATTCGGCTCTGTCTTCGCCTGTCGCTACCCAGAAAAGATCAGCCGCTTCATTTTTATGAACGGGGTCGCCTACGATTATTGGCCGGTGATCGAGGTCAAGGCCATGGGCAAGCTGATCACTGCCCCCGACTTCTTCCTCCAGATCCCTCTCTTCGAGATGATGCTGCCCAACATGCTGCGGGCCAGCGCTTACAACCGGGCCGCCTTTCCCGACAAGGTGGCCCGGGAGTACATGGCCCCCTGGATGGGGCTGGAGGGGGCCAAGGCCCTGGTGCGGGTGGCGGCTGGCCCCTCGGAGACCGAGACGATGGCCCTCGACCTCTCCCGAATCAAGGTCCCGGCCCTGGTCATCTGGGCCCTCAACGACCCCTACCTGCCCTTCGAGATCGCTGAGCGGCTCAAGCGGGACCTGGGCGGCCCGGTTCGAATCGCCACCATCCCCGAATGCGGCCACTTCCTCCAGGAGGAGAAACCGGACGAGGTGGCGGCCATCATGCATGATTTCCTAACCGAGTATTCGGAGGGGCAGCCCGGGTCTGGGCCGAAGCCGGGGCCAGCGCCCTCGGGGGCCGCTGGGGAGAAGCGATAGGCCATGAGCGAGCAAAGGTTGTCTTTCCCCGCGGGCCCCCTCCAACTTGAGGGACGGCTCGCCTTGCCGGAGGAGCCCAACACGGCCAAGGCTGCCGTGATCTGCCATCCCCACCCCCAATATGGTGGGGATATGCACAACCATGTAGTCACTGCGGTAGCCCAGGAGCTGGTTAGGAGGGGAATAGCGGCCTTGCGTTTCAATTTCCGCGGGGTAGGGACCAGCCAGGGCTCCTATGGCCAAGGGATCGAGGAACCAGAGGATGTCCGAAGCGCCATAGAATTCCTGGCCCAGACCGAGTTTGGCTCCCAGGGCGAGATCTATCTGGTGGGGTACTCCTTCGGGGCCCTGGTAGGCTTAAGGGTCGCGGTGGAAGAGGAGCGCATCCGGGGCTGGGCAGGCATCGCTCCTCCGGTCGATTATTACGACCTCTCCTTCCTGAAGGGGGACCCCAAGCCGAAGCTGCTGATCTGCGGCGATCACGACGCCTTCTGCCAGGTCAGCAGCCTTGAGCGGCTCTTCGCCGGCCTAAAGGAACCCAAATCGATGGCCGTGATCCCGGGGGCTGATCACTTTTTCGTGGGCCGGGAGGCCGCCGTGGCCCAGCGGGTGGGAGAGTTTTTATGGATGGGATAATGGCGGATAGCGGATGGCCGAAGACGGACATGGTGACGTGAGAGGCAGATGAGAGGCAGAAAGGGAGAAAAGGGACTCCTGGGGATCTCCGAGGCCCTGGAGCAGATCCATGAAAGACTGGGGGCGGAGTTCCGGCAGGCCCTGCCCCGGGTGATCCATCGGTTCTCCCACGAGGAGGTACTGGGTTGGGCCTCGCTGGGAAGGGAGTGTGCGGCTGACCACTGGCAGGGGAAAGAGCTGGCCCTGGAATATTTCCGAACCAGCCCGGAGGTAATCGGGCATATGCCTTCCCCTCTGAGCCAGAGCCTGCGGGAATGGATGGAGCACGGACGATCTTTGGCCCATCTAAATTCCGAAGCAGGCCGGGAATACATCAAGGCCAGCCCTGCATTCTTAAAAGATGCAGGATTTCCTCGCCTGCGTTGCTGGGCGGAAGAAGGAGAGCGTCTCTTCCGTTTGGCCGGAAAACCGACGCGGCTGCTCTCGCTCTACCTCTCCTCGAGCCCTCAGATCCTCTCCCTGGGCGGATGGGAGCTGCTGCATCGCTGGGGAGATGTCGGAGTGCAGTTGGCCAAGCTGGATGTTCAATGGGCCATCTCGTTCCTCGCCGAGGGCGCGCCTTGTCTGGTTCAACTAGAGCCACAGTTTCGAGAAAAGGCGTTGATCCTGACGGGGCTCCTGGCTCCAACCGCACGAAAGCAACCCTCAATTCCCTCGGGAAGCTGGATGAAGGCATCTAACTGTCTATCCGGAAACCCCTCTGGCTCCTCTGCCTTTTCGGTCCGGGGAGGCCTTCCGGGAGGTTTTCGGATAGGCCCTAAGGGTCCCCTCCAGGCCCTCTGGCAGCTCTGCGCAATCGCAACCCATCGGATGGAGGATGGCTACCGAGAGCCCTTCTGGGAGATGGCCCTCTCCATCGCCCGGCACGCCCCGGAAAAGGCCCTTTCCTTCTGGGAGCACGCCCCGGGAACCTTCCCCCTCTTGGAAAACGCGGAGAAGGAGCGTTTGATCTCGATCGGTTTAAGGTTGGCTCGTATCAGCGGAGATGCGCTCGCTGAGCTCTTCTGCCATCTGCCTCAAATCCTGGAGGCCGTCCCTCGATCGGCCCTCGCGGGTTGGATGGAGGAGGGGCTGGCCCTGGCCCGGGAGAACTCCTCCGCTGCGGCCGCCTTCTTCCGGTTGGAGTCGCGACGCAGCCGCCTGGCGATCGATGGCCGGGACGGCGGGGTGGCCCTGAAGGAGGTGGCCTCCATCCTGCAGCTGTACGCACATGCCCTGACGGGGAAAAAGATCGAGGCCCAGGCATGGGAACCTGTCCTGAGCCAGGTCGAAGGGGCGGAACCTCTCCCTCGCTATCCCACCCCCGAGGGCCAGGCCTTTCGCTTCCCCTCCCAGGTGAAGCTCCACCCCACCCGCCGGGAGAACTTCTCAGTCTATAAGATCTATGCGGCTCACCAGGCTGGCTACCACGAGTTTGGGTCGCTGGAATTCCCCCTGGCCGAGTTTCTGGCCCCATTTCCCCACCCGGACCGAGCCCGCCAGCTCTTCCATCTATTGGAGGACGCCCGGGTGGACTGGCAGTTGCGGCGCGAATACTCGGGGCTGGCCCAAGAGCTGGAGCGCTTCCTGACCCAACGGCCGCCCTACCGGGAGCTGGCCATCCTGGAGGAAGTCAACCGGCTGCTGCTCACCTTCTGCCTGGACCGGGAGCCCTCCCCTCCCCATGGGCCCATAGGTTCAGCCCTGCAACGGGCCTTGTCGAGGCTTTTTCGCCCGGAGGCGACCGTTTACACCACCGCCTGGACCGTTGCCCGGCTCTACTTACTCTTGCAGGCTTTCCTCGACCTGCCCGCCCTTCCCTGGAGCCAAGGCCTCGTCCCCGACGAGCTCCTGGAGGGACTGGCCCAAGAGGCCCTGGGCTGCCTGGAGGCCCCCCTCGCAGCAGGAACCGATGAGGCCGCCCCCCTGGAAGAGCTCTTCGAGAAGCTTAAGCTCAAAAAGTCCCTGGACGGGCGAGCGGGGGAGGGTACGCCTATCCCCTGGGAGCTCCTCCTGAAGTTGATCGAAGCGGGCGTTCAACTGGATCTGAAAGGGTTGAGCCGGGGAGAGAACGACTCCGGAGGCCTTTGCATCGCGGATCTGGACCTGCCCAGCCTTCCAACCCAAGAGGCGCCGGCCGAGGGGAGGGAACCGGAAAAGGTTTTAGCCACGAAAAGGAAGGCCACCCATTCCGGCCGCGCAGAGCGGTTTTTCTTTTACGACGAGTGGGACTACCTGATCCGGGATTACCGACTCGGCTGGTGTCGCCTGAGGGAAATGGCCCCCGAAGGCGATTCGATCGATTTCGTAGACCAGGCCCTGGCGGAATACTCCGACCTGATTCGTGCCCTGCGAAAGCGCTTCCAGCGACTGAAGCCCCAGGCCTACTACCGACAAAGGGGGGCCCTCCAGGGGGAGGAGGTGGAGCTGGATGCCGCCCTGGAGGCGATCGTGGACCGGAAGAGCGGCCAGTCCCCCTCGGAGAAGGTCTACATCGAGCGGAGGAAGAAGAAGCGAGAGGTCTCGACCCTCTTCCTGTTGGACATGAGCGCTTCCACCGATGAGAAGCTCCCGGACAGCACAAAACGGATCATCGACGTGGAGAAGGAGGCGGCTCTCCTGATGGCCGAGGCACTCGAGGCCTTGAGAGACGAGTACGCTATCTACGGTTTTTCAGGCTTTGGCCGGGAAAACGTGGACTTTTTCGTAGTCAAGGATTTTGGGGAGGGATACTCCCTGGAGGTGAAGGCCCGGCTGGCCGCCCTGAGGCCCCACCGCAGCACGCGGATGGGGCCGGCCATCCGCCACTCCCTGCAAAAGATTGCCGCCCGGGAGGCCCAGCTGAAAACCCTTATCTTGCTCAGCGACGGCTACCCTCAGGATCACGATTACGGGGAGGATCGGACCGACCGGGAATACGGCCTCCACGATACCCGGATGGCCTTGCAGGAGGTCCGCCGCCAGGGAGTCAAGGCCTTTTGCATTACGGTGGACCCCACCGGAAACGATTACCTGCGCAGGATGTGTGGAGGACCTCACTACATGGTCATCCGGGACATCGCCTCCCTACCCCGGGAGCTGCCCAGGATCTATCAGGGATTGACGTTTTAATTTAAAATCGTATAGGAATTTCCATTTTTAGGGGCTAGGGACTAGGGGCTAGGGACTAGGGGCTAGGGATTAGCAAAAGCTCTTCTTTCTTACTAGCCCCTAGTCCCTAACCCCTAACCCCTAACTTGAGGAGAAAAAAATGCAGGTTATCGGTCTCACGGGGGGGATCGCAGCAGGAAAAAGCCTGGCATCCCAGGTGTTATCCGAGCTGGGCGCCCATATTATCAATGCGGATCTGATCGGCCACGAGATCTACCTGCCCCCCAAGGAGGCCTGGAAAGAGATCGTGGCGACCTTCGGCCCGGAAGTGCTCCGGCCTGACCAGACCGTGGACCGGGCCAGGCTGGGCAGCATCGTCTTCGGCAACCCGGAGGCCCTGACCAAGCTGAATCAGATCACCCACCCTCGGATCATTGAGGAGGCCAGGATACGGATCGATGAACAGAAGCAGAAGGATGGACAGCGGCCGATCGTCTTCGAGGCCGCTATCCTTATCGAAGCCAACTGGCTCTTCTTGGTGGACAAGGTCTGGGTGGTGGTCGCCGACAAGGAGGTGGCCATCGAGAGGCTGCGTCGCGACCGCAACCTCGCCCGCGAACAGGCCGAAAGCCGTATCGCCTCCCAGTTGGGCAATGATGAGAGGGCTAAATACGCCCATGTGCTGCTTCGCTCCGCTCGCAATGACAAGATTCGGGTCATTGCGAGGAGCGCCAGCGACGAAGCAATCTCGAATTTGGATACCTTTTTGCGTGGAGTTGTACTTAGATTATGGACGAATTTTGTGCTAATATTCATGGTTAATTTTGGGACATCGAAATCGAAGGCCAAATGGTATCCATCCATAAGACCGAGCTAAATCCGATCGAAGAGCTCAAGCCCCTGTGGCAAGAATTGCAGGAAGGGAAGCGGGTCGTCTCTCTTCAGGGCATCCTGGGATCCAGTCGGGCTTTCCTTTTAGCCCTATTTCTCCGCCAGACGAAGAGGTCCCTTCTGATCCTCGTGCCAGAGATCGCTCAGGGGCGGGAACTTTACCAGGAGCTGTCCTTCTTCTTAAATCCCTTGGAGGGAGGTGCCGAAAGGGTTCTCTCGGCCTGGGCGAAGGAGGTCCACTTCTTCTCTTACGAGGAGTCAAACCTGGGGGCCGTTACAGGGGAGATCCGAAGGGATGGCGAGGTTCCCCCCAGGGAGATCCCCCTCTCCAAAGAGACCATCGGCGAGCGGTTGGAAGTTTTGGAGCAGCTCCGCTCCGGCAGAAAGGTGGCCGTGGTGGCCCCAGTAGCCGCGATCATGCGGCGCGTCCCCTCGCGCAAGGCCCTGACCGAGAGGGTAAAGGTATTGCGACTATGGGATCGCTGTGAGCGGCAGGGGCTGGTGGATCTGGCCCTGGAGGGGGGATACCGGCGGTCGGATCTGGTGGAAGAACGCGGGGAGCTCGCCGTGAGGGGAGGCATCGTCGACCTCTATCCCCCGGGCTATCCCAACCCCTTGAGGATCGAGCTGGATGATGACCTGGTCGAATCGATCCGAGAGTTCGACCCCACTTCCCAGAAGTCGATCCGTCTTATCGAGGAGGCCGTGATCCTGCCCTTGAAAGAGCAGCTGGATCGAGCTGAGGGGCTCCAAGAGACCCTGTTCGACTACCTGCCCCCTAACGGGATGATCGTCTTGGATGATGCCCTGGCGGTCTCCAAGAAGGTCCAACTGCTGGAGGAATGGATCCAGGAGGGGCGCCCATCCCTTCTCAACGAAGGGAAGCCCCAGAGTCATCCCCCCCTCAATGGCAGCGGCGGCGCCTCCCGCCCCCCATCAGCGCCGGCCACCCATCATCGGCAATCTGAAGAGAACTGGGAGGAGGGGGTTTCGCCCTCTTCCTATTTGGACCTCGAAGAGTTTCAACTTTACTTAGAAGAAAGCCAGCTCCTGCGCCTTTACCCCTTGGGCCTCACGGAGGTCGCAGCAGAGGAGGATGGATCGGGAGAGGTTCACAGCCTTACGCTGGGGCCAGTGGGCTACTACCAGGGCCGGTTCCCCGATCTGGCTCGTCAGGTCCGACAATGGCAGCGCGAGGGCTTCTCCATCGCCATGGTTTGCCTGAGTCGGGGACAGGCCATCCGATTAAAGAGCCTTCTGGAGGAGTACGGGGTTAACGTAACCGGCGCCCCCCCTGGCCCGCCCATCCAGGCCTTTGAAGGGTTGTTTCAGTCGATTCCTACTTCCTCCCCTGCCCGAGTTTTCGTAGGCCGGCTCTCGGGCGGCTTCTTACTGCCCGGCCTGAAGGCGGCCGTCCTGGTGGAAGACGAGATCTTCGGCCTACGGCAGAAACGCCCCCCGATCCGCCATTCCAAGAAAGACCTCTTCCTGTCCAACTTCGCTGATCTGAAGCCCAACGACTATGTGGTCCACGTGGATTATGGGATCGGACAATATCTGGGAATCACCAAACTGGAGACGGCCGGAAACGCCCGGGAGTTTCTGGAGATCGAGTATTCGGAGGGGGATAAACTTTACGTGCCCCTGGACCGGCTGAACCTGGTTCACAAATACGTCGGGGGAGAAGCAACGGCCCCTCCCCTGGAGAAGCTGGGCCATTCCTCCTGGAGGAAACTCAAGGGCAAGGTGAAGGGATCCCTGAGGGAGCTGGCCCGCGAGCTCTTACGGATTTATGCCGCCCGGGAGATTTCCCCCGGCAACGCCTTCTCTTCGGACAACCATTGGCATCAGGAGTTCGATTCGCTCTTCGAGTACGAGGAGACCCCCGATCAGCTCCAGGCGATCCAGGAGGTCAAGGCGGATATGGAAAAGCCCCGGCCCATGGACCGGCTGGTCTGTGGGGATGTGGGCTATGGGAAGACCGAAGTAGCGATGCGGGCAGCCTTCAAGTCGGTCATGGATCGGAAGCAAGTGGCGGTTCTGGTCCCCACCACCATCCTGGCCCAGCAACACCTGGCGACCTTTCGTCGTCGCTTTGCTCCCTACCCGGCGAGGATCGAGATGCTGAGCCGGTTCAAGAGCCGGCCAGAGCAAAAGGAGATCATCCGGGGGATCGAGGAGGGCTCGGTCCATATCGTCATCGGAACGCATCGGCTCCTCCAGAAGGACCTCCAGTTCAAAGATCTGGGCTTACTGATCGTTGACGAAGAGCAGCGCTTCGGGGTGGCCCACAAGGAGAAGCTCAAACAGCTGCGCAAAACGGTGGCCGTTCTGACGCTCACCGCCACCCCCATCCCCCGTACCCTGCATCTCTCGATGGTGGGGGTCCGGGATATGAGCATCATCGAAACCCCGCCGGAGAATCGGCTACCCATCAAGACTTACATCAAGAAGTTCGATGAGGGAGTTATCCGGGAGGCCATCCTGCGAGAGCTGGAGCGGGGGGGACAGGTCTTCTTCGTCCACAACCGGACGGAGAACATCGAGGCCATGAGGAAGTCCTTGCAACAGCTGGTCCCTCAGGTCCGGGTCGGCATAGCCCACGGGCAGATGCCCGAGAGGGATCTCGAGAGAATCATGCTGCGTTTCCTGGAGGGGGAGTTCGACCTCCTCCTGAGCACCTCCATCATTGAATCGGGGCTGGACATCCCCTCGGTCAATACCATCATCATCAACCGGGCGGATCATTTCGGTCTGGCCCAGCTTTATCAACTGCGCGGCCGGGTGGGCCGGGCCCAGCATCAGGCTTACGCCTACCTGATGATCCCCGGCGAGGACCTTTTGAGCGAGGTGGCCAAGAAACGCCTCCAGGCCATCAAGGAGCTAAGCGGCCTGGGAAGTGGCTTCCTGCTGGCCTCCCGGGACATGGAGATCCGGGGGGCGGGCAACATCCTGGGATCAGAGCAGTCGGGCAACATGTCGGCAATAGGGTTCGAGCTTTACTGTAAGCTGTTGGAGGAAGCGATCCGTGAGCTCAAGGGGGAGGCCTCCGAGGACGACGTGGAGCCTGAGCTGCTCCTTGGCCTGGAGGGTTATATCCCCGAGGATTACATCTCCAACGCCAACCAGAGGCTCGACGTGTATAAGCGGCTCTCCGACATCCGAGAGCCGGAAGACCTCCAATGGATCCAGGAGGAACTGATCGACCGCTATGGGGCCTTGCCGGAGGCCTTGGGGCGACTGCTCCAGATCCTGGAGATCAAGGACCTGGCTCGCAAGCTGCGCATCATCAAGCTGGAGAGACAAGGCGATCGGGTCCTGTTAACCTTCAATCCCCAGGTGACCCTGATCCCCTTCGAGCGCTTCGAGCGAGAAGGCGGAGAGGGGAATCTGAAGGACGCGAGCTCCTGGTCAACCTCACACCAGGGAGATTTGTCAGGATTAGAAAATCTTACCCGGCTGGAAGAATATGTCCTCGAGCTGAAGCTCCGGGATGGAAGCGATAAACTCCTTCAGGAGATCCGCCAGGCCTTGAATGGCCTGAAGCAGAGCCGCGAGCTGTAAGCTGCGGCAAAGGGATGATCCCAATGAAGCGAAGGAATTGCCAGAATCCTCCAATTTTTGATCTTGCCGTGCTCTTTGCGGGCCTTCTTTCCTTATCGCTCCTGCTCCCCAAGGGGACAGTCGAGGCGGAAATCGCCGACCACATCGTGGCCCGCGTGAACAACGAGATCATTACTCTCGGAGAGGTGAGGGAAGCCGGAGCCGACCTTTTCCAGCAGATCGAGACAGAGCTCCAGGGAGAAGAGCAGATCCAAAAGCGGCGGGAGATCGAGCAAGAGATCCTCAAAAAGATGGTCGAGGAAAAACTGATTATCTACAAGGCGAAGAAGCTCAAGATCACCGTCGGCGAGGAGGAGATCGCCAGATCTTTGGAGGACCTGAAGAAGCAAAACTCTCTGACCGATCTGCAGCTCGAACAACTGCTGAAGCAGCAGGGCCTGACCCCGGAAGAATACCGGAAGCGGATCAAAGAACAGATTCTCGGCTCCCGAGTGGTCCACATGGAAGTCCGCTCTAAGGCCCAGGTCACTGACCAGGAGATCGAGGAGTATTCCCGTAAACACCCGGGAGAGTATCTCTTTCCGGAGGACGTCCGGATCCAACAGATCGTCCTCCTGTGCGATGAAGAGGCCGATCCCCAAACGGAGGAAAAGGCTCAGATCCAGGCTCGATACGTCCTGGACAAGCTCAAAGCGGGAGAGGATTTCGCCGAACTGGCGAAAAAATACTCCCAGGACCCCTCAGCCACCGAGGGAGGGGATTTGAGCTATTTCAAACGGGGGGAGCTGCTCCCTCCTTTGGAGGAGGCCGCTTTCAAGCTCAAATCCGGCGAGATTACCCCGATTGTTCGGACCAAGTATGGATTCCATATCTTGAAAGTGGTAGAAAAAAGAGAGGCCCGTATGCCGTCGTCAACGAAGCTCCGGGAGGAGATCAAAGAGAAGCTCTTTCGAGAAAAGGCCACCAAGCTCCACGAGGAATGGATCAAAGAGTTGTATAAGGAGTTCTTTGTGGAGATCCTATATTAGCCGGCCAGGTTCCCTGGCGCGACGGGCCGGAGCATCAGGAATCGGATCCATCATATTGAGCCATGAAACACACTGATAACCAATCCTCCATCTCCATTGAGGACACTCAAGCGCATGGAAGTGGACTACGGCGCCCCCTCTCACCTGGGGGAGAGGATTGGGGTGAGTGGGCATTTTCGTGTCAAAGTATGGCAGGAGAAGTCTCTCTCAGAGGCCTGATATCCCTGATCCTCGTTTTCGTATTGCTCCATGGCCTCATCAAGGTAACTCCCCTATACATCAAGTACTTCTACTTCCGGGAGGCCGTAAAGGATAGCGCCAGGATGGCCAAGGAAAAGGGCGACGACGAAATCCTGGGAATGGTCTTGGAGAGTGCCCACGAGCTCGGGCTCCCCGTAACAGAAGAGAACGTAACCCTTGAAAGGGCCGGCGACGAAAGTTTCCGGGTCCGGGTCAATTTTTTCGTGGATGTAAAATTCCTCTGGGGATTTTATCGACGGTTTAACTTCAATTGCCAGGCAGAAGGACCATAGCGACATATGGACGAGGCGGACATCGACAGGGCCTTGGCCCGCATTGCGCATCAGATCCTGGAGCGGAATCAGGGCTGCCAGGACCTGGTCCTGGTGGGAATCCGCAGCCGGGGCGTACCCCTGGCCCACAGGATCGCAGACAAGATTGGACAAGTCGAGAGAGCCCGGCTGCCCGTGGGAAGCCTGGATATCACCCTCTACCGGGATGATCTCTATCGAAGGCTTCCCCAAGAACATAAGCTGGGAAGGACCGAGATCCCCTTTTCCGTCACGGACAAAAAAGTGGTTTTGGTAGATGATGTGCTGTTTACCGGTCGCACGGCTAGGGCGGCCCTGGATGCCTTGATCGACTTTGGCCGTCCTCGGATCATCTGGCTGGCCGTGCTCATCGATCGAGGGCAGCGGGAGCTCCCCATCCAGGCAGACTTCGTGGGCCGAGAGGTCCCCACATTGCACGGCGAATTGGTCAAGGTCCTTCTCAAAGAAGTGGATGGCGAAGACCGCGTAGTGATCCGGAAAGAAAATGAGCCTAAGAGGTAAAGATATCCTGGGTTTACAGGAGATGACTCCGGAAGAGATCCTCCTGATCCTCGACACCGCCGAAGGGATGAAGGAGATCTCGGAACGGGAGATCAAGAAAGTTCCCACGCTTCGCGGGAAAACGATCATTAACCTCTTCCATGAGCCCAGCACCCGCACCCGCACCTCTTTCGAGATCGCCGGAAAGAGGCTAAGCGCCGACGTGATCAATATCTCCGCCTCGGGCAGCAGCACGGTCAAAGGGGAAACCATCCGGGATACCGCTCACAACCTGGAGGCCATGAGCCCGGACGTGATCGTCGTGCGCCATTCGGCTTCTGGGGTACCCTACCTCCTGGCCCAGGCCTTGAAGACCCCCATCATCAATGCAGGCGATGGGGCACACGAGCATCCCACTCAGGCCCTGCTGGATTTGTTTACCATCCGAGAGAAGAGAGGAATGCTGCAGGGACTGAAAGTAACCATCGCGGGAGACATCGCCCATAGCCGGGTAGCTCGCTCCAACATCTTTGGGATGACCAAGCTGGGAATGGAGGTCACGGTGGCCGGCCCGGCTACGATGATGCCGCTTCACATCGAAAAATTGGGCGTACGGGTCATCACCAATATGGATGAGGCCATCGCAGAGGCGGATGTCATTATGATGCTGCGGCTGCAGTTGGAACGGCAGCATCAGTCGCTCTTTCCCTCCTTGCGGGAGTATTCTCGCCTCTATGGGCTAAACCTGGAACGGCTGAAGCGGGCCAGGGAAGACCTCCTGATCCTTCATCCAGGGCCAATCAACCGGGGGATCGAGATCGCCCCCGAGGTCGCCGATGGACCTTACTCCCTGATTTTGCAGCAAGTCTCCAACGGGGTGGCCATAAGGATGGCCCTTCTCTATCTGGTGGTAGAAGGAAAGTAAAAATGCAGAATGAAAAATGCAAAATGCAAAATGCAAAATGGAAGACTTTTTGTACGAATCTTTATTTTGCCTTTTGCATTTTGCATTTTTCATTCGCCTGAAAGGCGTCTATGGATTTGCTCATTCGAGGAGGACGGGTGATCGATCCCGCCGGCGGGATCGACGACTTGATGGACGTGCTCATCGCGGATGACCGGATCTCCAGGTTGGGCAAAAATTTGGCGGAACGAGCCCCGGGCACCCGTATCATTCAGGCCTCAGGCATGGTGGTCGCTCCAGGCTTGATCGACCTCCATGCCCATCTGCGGGAGCCCGGCTTCGAGCACAAGGAGACCCTCCAGACCGGCCTGGAGGCCGCAGTGGTCGGAGGTTTTACCTCCGTCGCCTGCATGCCCAATACCGACCCCGTCAACGACAACCCGGCCATAACCCACTACCTGATCTCTCGGGCCCGCCAGGTAGGAAAGGCCCGCCTCTTCCCGATCGGGGCCATCACTCAGGGATTGGGAGGAGGACGATTGGCCGAGATCGGGGAACAGAGAGAGGCCGGAACGGTGGCGATCTCCGACGATGGCCGGCCGGTGATGAACAGCGAGGTGATGCGCCGGGCCCTGGAGTACGCGGGAATGTTTGGAATGCCCGTCATCTCCCACTGCGAGGACCTGAACCTGAGCGGAGGTGGGGTGATGCACGAGGGATGGGTCTCCACGGAGTTGGGTCTAAAAGGGGTTCCGACAGCCGCCGAGGAGGTGATGGTCAGCCGGGACCTGGCCCTGGCGGAGCTAACCGGCTCCAGGCTCCACATCGCCCATGTGAGTTGTGCTGGCTCGGTACATCTCATCCGCCAGGCCAAAGAGAAAGGGATTCGGGTTACCTCAGAGGTTACCCCCCATCACTTCACCCTGACCGATGAGGCCGTTCGAGGATTCGATCCCAACACCAAGGTGAACCCACCGTTGCGATCGGCCGAGGATGTCCGGGCCATCGAGGAGGGGTTGAAGGACGGCACCATCGAGGTCATCGCCACGGACCACGCCCCCCACGACCTGGCTGAGAAAGACCTGGAATACACCCAGGCGGCCTTCGGCATGGTGGGGCTGGAGACGGCGTTGGGCCTCGCCCTGGATCGACTCTACCACCGGGGAATCCTTTCCCTCCCCCAGCTGCTGGCCAAGCTCACCCTCAACCCGGCCCGGGCCCTGAACCTGGACGCGGGAAAGATGACCGTAGGAGCCAAGGCTGACGTGGTAATCCTCGATCCGGAGCGCCGTTGGCGGGTAGACGGGAACGCCTTTCGCTCCAAGGGAAGGAACTCTCCCTTTCACGGTTGGCAGTTGCGGGGGATGGCGATGATGACCATCGTGGACGGACAGATTGTCATGGATCAGGGGTTGGGAATATAGAAAGGAAGCGCGCGCGTGAGGAAAGAAGAGAGAACCAAGGCCTACCTGGCCCTGGTTGATGGCCTGTTTTTCGAGGGATATTCCTTTGGGGCCCAAGGGGAGCGGACTGGAGAGGTCATCTTCAATACCAGCCTGACGGGCTACCAGGAGATCCTGACCGATCCCTCGTACAAAGGACAAATGGTGGTGATGACCTATCCCCTGTGCGGCAATTACGGGATCAATTTGGAGGACTTCGAATCCTCCCGCCCCTGGGTGGAAGGGTTCATCGTGAAGGAGGCCAACGCCTACCCCAGCAACTGGCGCGCCCAGGAGAGCCTGGATGCCTTCCTGAAGCGGCATGGCATCGTGGGCATCCAGGGAATCGATACCCGGACCCTTACCCGTCACATTCGAGACCGCGGAGCTCAGATGGGCATCCTCTCTACCGAGGACCCGGACCCCCAAAGCCTCATCGGCAAAGTCCGTTCCGTCTCCGACCTGATCGGCCGAGACCTGGCCAAAGAGGTTACCTGCGAGCAGTCCTACCGCTGGGAAGAAGGGAGATGGGAGTTGGGCAAAGGTTATTCGCTTCCCTCTCCCAGCCCGTCTATGGCCGATGGCGCGAGGCCGACAATTCACCGGGTGGTCGCCTATGATTTTGGCATCAAGCGAAACATCCTGCGCCAGTTAACCTCCGCAGGCTGCCGGGTGACTGTGGTCCCCGCCGGGACAACTGCCGAAGAACTGCTGGCCTTACAGCCCGACGGGATCTTCCTTTCTAATGGACCGGGCGATCCTGAAGGGGTCTCTTACGCCATCGAGAACATCCGGAAACTCTTGGGGAAAAGGCCAATCTTCGGCATCTGCCTTGGGCACCAACTGCTGGCCTTGGCCATGGGAGGGAAAACCTACAAGCTCAAGTTTGGCCACCATGGCGGCAACCAACCCGTCATGGATCTGGCAACCGGCCGGGTAGAAATCACAGCCCAGAACCACGGCTTCGCCGTGGATCTCGAAAGCCTCTCTGATCAGGTTCAGCTGACACACTTGAACCTGAACGATCGAACCGTTGAAGGCATGGAGCACCGAGAGTTGCCGATCTTCTCTGTCCAATACCATCCCGAGGCCTCGCCGGGGCCTCACGATGCCGGCTACCTCTTCGGGCGCTTTATTCGGCTCATGGAGGGAAGGCGGCTGGAACCCAGGTCTTAATTGGCCGAAAGGACAGGAATGTAGACGAACTCTTTTACCTCCCTGCCTTTGGCCATCACGGAATCAATATGCTCCAGGATGTCCGCACCCAGATACTCTTCCCCGCATTGCTCGCACACCTCGGCGTCAAGCCCCTTGATCAAAAAGACCTGCTCCTTCCAGGAATAAAGGTGATCGACCTTCCTGGGGAATAGCTTGCCGTTGCAAAAGTAACATCTTTCCATACCGACCCCTCTCAACCGATCTCAAAGAGCCGAACCACTCGGTCATCGACAAGTTAACAGGGACTAGGGATTAGGGGCTAGTTAAGAAGAGCTCTCGCTAATCCCTACTCCCCTCAAAAAAGGAAATTCCTTTGAATTTATTGTTCGATTTCCCCATAGCTCCCGATAAGGGGATTTTCCAACCTGAGATCGTCCCTTCTACTTTCTAATGATAAGAGAGGGTTCTTCTTTTATCAAGTATCCATTAAACCGACATGGCCAGGCAGAGTTGGCCGCCCCCGGAAATGAAAATGGGCTCCCGAGAGGCTCGGGCATTTTCTCGGTAAAACCTGTCACCAGTTCCAGGAGAAATATCCGCCCTTCGTCTCCAGACCCCTTCAACCGACCAATCCCATTCCCCAGTGTCGCAACATCAGGTAAAGTACATTGAAGGACACTGCTGCCACCAAGGCCAGCCCGTCCAACCGGCTGAAAGAATAACGAAAACAGGAAGTCCGCTCTTGCCCGGCTCGGAATCCCCTGGCCTCCAGAGCCACTGCCATGCCATCGGCCTTCCGCAAGGCCGTCATGAAGACGGGGATAATTACCGTCAAGTACTTGCGAAGTCGTTGCAACGGCCCACCCCGCCCGAAGTCCAATCCCCTGGATCTCTGGGCCTGAACGATGACCAGGGCGGAATCCATGAAGACCGGGACCAGACGGAAGGCCAGGCTCAGGGTAAAGCCGACAATATAGGGAAGGCCCAGACGTTGAAGCCCGGCTGTGAGCTCCTCAATCCGGGTCGTGGATAGGAAGACCAGGCCGACGAAGAAGAGCAGAACGAGGCGAAGGGCCATTCCCAAGCCGAATAGCATAGACTCTTGGGTGATTCGCAGGCCCGCTAAGCGAAAGACCTCCCTTTGTCCCCCATAGAAAAAGCACCAGATCAGGAAGGTAAAAGTGAAAAGGGTGACCATAAAAGGCCACACCCGCCTCAGGTTGGTCAGGCAGCCGGAGGTGACGCCGACCCCCAGGAGGAAAAGGAGGAAAGGGAACAAGACGACTGGGTGGATAACCAGCATGGGAGCTATAAAAAGGAGGACCAAAGAGGAGACTTTGGTGACAGGGTGAAGCCGATGGATTGGGCTTTCTCTGTCCAGGTAAAGATAGATCGCCACCTTTCAGCACCCTGACTTCGAGCCTGCTCGCCGGAATAATTCAATCGTACAGGAATTTCCTTTTCCGATGAATGCAGGACCATGAGCAAGGGATAAGGGGAGGGAGTTCCTATACCCTGTCCCCTGTTCCCTGTCCCCTAATTCAACCCCTGCAATATGGATCCCACCGGCATCAGGGAAGCCTCTCTCCCCCCCCCGAGACCTACCGAATATCCATCACGACCTGCTTCAACTTGCTGATCTTAACCTTGGGCAGGACGACCTCCAAGACGCCATCCTTGTAAGAGGCCTGGATCCTATCCTGATAAACATTGCAAGGAAGCGCGAAGGCACGCTGAAAGGGCCCGCAAGGCCGCTCCAACCGGTGATAGCTTTCCTCGCTGACTCCTGCCAGGGGCTTCCTCTCTCCCCTCAAGATCAGGGTGTTATCCCGGACGTCCACCTGGATATCGCTCTGTTTCATGCCGGCCAGCTCGGCCCGCAGGACAATGCTGTCCTCGGTCTCATAGACATCCACCATAGGGGTCCACCGGCTGACCGCGAACCCCTCTTCCACGTGGCGAGAGCTCGTGAGGCTCTCTTCGAAAAGCCGGTTTATCCTCTCCTGCAAAGCCACCAAATCCCTAAAAGGATCCCATCTGCTTAGTGCCATTGGCTTATCCTCTCTTATACCGACCTTCGGACACTCCCACTTCTTTCAATTTGGAGGAACACTTGCCAATATAATCCCAGATGACTTAGAAGTCAACCAGGCTCTTAGGGCTGCAGCAGTAAAGGAACTCTTCCAAAGATAAAGGCACAAAGCCCCACCTTCGTCCCAAGGCGGTCACCGCCGGCAACTGAAAGCCGGCCTCTCGCAGCACCCCCTCCCGGTCGAAGACCTCCCGCAGCGAGCCATCAGCCAGGACCCTCCCCTGTGACATGACCACCGCCCGATGGGCATACTCGGCGATCACCCAAGGGCTGTGGGTGATGATGATCACCGTATGGCCCGACTCGTTCAACCATTTCAGCTGGTCCATCATCCGGCGCTGCTCTCCGTAGTCCAGGCCGGTGGTGGGCTCATCCAGGATCAGCACCTGGGGGTGGGAGGACAAAACAGAGGCCACCGCCAGCCGTTGCCTCTCCCCTTTCGTAAGACGGAAGGGATCTCGCCCCTCGTAGCCCCTCAAGCCCATGATCTCTAAGGCCTCGTACACCCTATGTTGCAGCTCGGGAGGCCTTAGCCCAAAGTTTCGTGGCCCGAAAGCGACCTCCTCCTCAACGGTAGCCGCAAAGAGCTGGTGGTCGGGGTTCTGGAAGACGTAGCCAACCTGTTGAGCGAGCCCGGCCAGGCCTAAGGAACGGGCATCTCTTCCCCGCCAAAGGACCCGGCCATGGCAAGGGCAAAGCAAGCCGTTGAAGTGTTTGGCCAGGGTGGTCTTGCCCGAACCGTTGTGGCCCAAAATGGCGAGAAACTCCCCCTCCCTCACCTCCAGGTCGATCCCCCCGAGGGCCTTCCTCCCATCGGGATAGGAGAACTCCAACCCCTCCACCTGAAGGATCACCGATCCATAAGCCCCCCCCTTCCCCTTCTCCAGCAGCTCCTGATAGCGGCAGGGATCGAACCGGAGGCCTCGCTTCTCCAATATCCCATGAACCTGCTGGAGGCCATCCGCTCTGAAAGACAAGCCCAGGCAGCTCAGGAGATGGGACAAGGGGGCGGGCCGAACTCCATGGGTCTCCAGGGAGGCCGGTTGGGGCAGCAGCTCTTCGACATGGCCCTGCTGGGCGATGCGTCCCTCAGACAAGATCACCAGACGATCCGCCAACCCGGTCAAGTCCGCGCTCTCGTGGGTGATCAGGATGACGGTGAGCCCCTGGTCTCTGAGCCCCCGGATCACCTGGAGGAGCCTCTCCTTGCCCAAGGGATCCAGATCGGTCGTGGGCTCGTCCAGGATCAGCAGCCGAGGCTCCAGCGCCAGTATGGAAGCGATCGCCAGCCGTTGCTTTTCCCCCCCCGACAGGGTCGAAGGGTCTCGGCGCAATTCCCCTCCCAGGCCCACCTGATCCAGGGCCCGTCCCGCCCTGCTTTCCATTTCCCGGTAGCTCAAGCCCTGGCTTTCCAGGCCAAAGGCCATTTCCTGCCGGACATCCGTGGAGAATAACTGGGCCTCGAAGTCCTGGAAGACCATCCCCACCTGCCCGGCGAGCTGGCTGACTCCCTCATGGTCCACAGGCCGGCCGAAGAGGCAGATCTGTCCCTCGAGCTCCCCCGGATAAAAGGCAGGGATGATCCGGTTCAGGCAGCGGACCAGCGTCGTCTTGCCCGCTCCAGCCCGGCCCAGAACCGCCAAAACCTCTCCCTCTGCCTGCGAAAAATCGATCCCCTCCAGGGCCCGGCTGGCGGCCCCCCGATAAGTGAAGGAGAGATCCTCGACGGTTACGGCCTCCATCCCCTTTTCCTTCATTTTACTTTTTAAGACGAACAACGGGCTATAGGGCTATTGATTATACCATAATGCATCGAAAATACATCGAAGCTCACTACAAGAGGGCCAACCCCAGGACGATCAAGGCGATAGCCGGCAGCATTCCCAGCCCCACGTCGAAGGCCCCGGTAGCGGTCGTCATGCCCAGCTCCTGGATGAGCCGGAGCTTCACGGTTCCCAGGGATATCAACTCCCCCCAGGCCAGTCCACCAAAGGCCCCCAGGCTGAGCAGGAGCACACCCCAGAGGCGGGCCCGGCCGGCGGAAAGGGCCCTCCCCTCCAGCAGGTCGGTGTAATGGAGACCGCTTCCCTTGACCCGGGGATAGAGGGCCCTCAAGAGCAGGGGGGAAAGGACCAGGGCAACGACAGAGTTATTGGTGACGATGATGCTGGCGAGGACGGAGAAGGGAAGAAATCCCAATAGATTTAATCCCCAACCGATGGTTACCCCACAGACGGTGCTCGACAGGAGGATCACATAAGCCAATAGGAGCCAGGAGAGGGGACCCCGGGGCACCGGCTCCCGGGAGGAAAGGGCCCCCCAGAGTTTATAGGGGATCAGGCCGTAAAAGAAGTTTCCCAGGAAGCCGAAGAGGCTGCCCGGACCCATTCCTCCAAAGAAGTCCCCGATAAAGTTGCCGAAGCCCGAGCCCCAGGCGGCGGCCGGGCCGAACATCAAGGAACAGACGATCGGCACCGCATTCGCCGGCCGGAACTCGGTGACCCCCGGAATCAAAGGGATCACCTTGAAGGGGATCAGGATGGCCGCGTAAAGAGAGGCGCAAATGGCCGTCAGGACCACCATCCGGGTGTTTCCCCACATCGTGAAGAGGTCTCTCATTTTTCTCTTTTAATGCATAGATTATGGGCAATATAGATAGTGAGAGGTCCATCAACGCGAAAGAAAAGGACCCGGCACGAAAAGGAACTCCGGCATCCGCTTCGGTACGATGCGGGAGGTCCCTGCCCCTAAAGGGGCCTTACCTTTGTCCCCATTGGAAAAGGCCGGTCGGAACTGCGGCAGCTGCTTGTTGATCCGGGCCGCCATGCCCTTCGGGACCCTCAGAAAATAAGGGGAGCCACCAGGAGGGGTGGTTGAGTCGTTCAGCTCGGGGTTGAGCTGGTACAAAGGCTTGGGATCGATCCCGGCCGCTTCCGCCAGCTTCCGGACGTTGACCGAAAAAGGAATCTTCACCTCCTGGTAAGCCCGAGGTGAGAGGGGGCTTGCCTCAAACCCAAAATAGGCCGGGTCCTCCAGGATCATCATGGTAGCCAGAAAGATGGGGACAAAGCTGCGGGTCTCTGGAGGCAGGAGGCCCTTCCGGCACAGAAGCCAATAGTCTCGGCTCTTGCCTGCCAGGATGGCCGCCTCCACCCGATTCTCGCCCGCGTTATAGGCGGCCAGCGCCAGGTACCAATCGCCGAACCGGCGATAGAGGTCCTTCAGGTAGCGGGCCGCCGCCCGGGTGGATTTCTCCGGATCGCGCCGCTCGTCCACCCAGTTGCTGCGCTTCAGTCCATAGCGCGTCCCCGTCTCCATCATAAATTGCCAAAGCCCCAGGGCCTCGGCCGAAGAGACGGCCCGGGGCCAGAAATTACTCTCCACCTGGGCCAGGGAGATCAGCTCTTGCGGCAGGCCCTCATTTTGGAGGATCTGGACGATCATCTGCTGATAGCGGCCCAGGTGGCGTAGCCCATAAGCCATAATCTTCCGGCCCGTCGGAGTGCTTTGATAGAAATGGATCACCTGGAGCACTCCCGGGGCGAGCATCAGCGGAATCTGGTAGCGAGAAGCTCTCGCTTTGGCGGATGCCCGCTCGCGGAGCTCTTGGGGCACCCTCGCGGGAAAGTTCCCCAGGCCGGGCAGGTGATCGAGGATGGTCCCCTGTGCGGCTTCCACTTCCTCTTCCGCAGCTTCCTGCCCCTGCTGAAGAAGCGAAGCTTCTGCGGGCGGAGATTCCTTTTGCTCCGGCGCCAGCAGATTCAGGGCCGTTGCCTGGCTCACCCGCTTCAGGATCTCCTCCCAGTGCCGGTAGAACCTTCGGAGCTGTTGGTCTTGCGGGTTATCCCGGACCGCGGGAGCGAGGATCGTCAATCCCTGCCGGTACTCCTGGGCAGCTTCATCGAGCTCCTTTTTCAGGAGATGCTCTCCTCCCGCCACGAAATGCTTCTGGGCCTCGGCCATGATGGCTTCGCCAGGGATCGCCTCAGGCCCGGCAGAAACTTCGGCCGCCGGACCATTCCCCTCTTCCGCTCCCCCGCGCACGCCCGGAAGCAGGAGCAAGAGAAAAAGAAAGGTGGAGATGGAGGCGTTGACGCGAATCAATTCGAATGCTTCCTTTAAATTAGGGATTAGGGATTAGGGGCTAGTAAGAAAGAAGAGCTTTTGCTAATCCCTAGCCCTTAGTCCCTAGCCCCTAAAAAGGAGATTCCTTGGCGATCAAGGGAGAAACTGCTGTTTCTCTCGGTGGCTCAGGGTCGAGTCATGCAAGATATCGCGCGCCCCATATCTCCGATCGAAGAGATAGACCCCGGCATTCTTTGAGCCATGAGATCGGGAAATCTTGCGATAGGCATGGCCGGCACATAGTTTACAAACCGGCAAGACGGGATCCTCGATCCGTTGGAAGGCCTCAAACTCGTGGCCGTTATCACAATAATACTCGTAAATCGGCATTTTTTCACCCTTTTTATTTCCTGGTTTCCGCCTCTTCGGCCAACGCGGCGGTATCGGCGTTCCTTCGCTGGATATTGTCTCCCAATTGCGCCAGGATCCGGTCGATGATCTGGTGAACGGCCTTCGAGGCTTCGCTCTCTGCAAAAGCATGGACAAAGGGGGTGCCATGGTCCGCTGCCCGGGTAAGCCGTGCATCCAACGGGATTCTCCCCAAGAAAGGAACGTCGACCTCCTCGGCCAGGAATTCCCCCCCTCCCTTTTGGAAGATATATTCGATGCCTCCGCAGGCTTCACAGATATAACCGCTCATATTCTCGATGACCCCCAGGATCCTCATCCCGGCCTTCTTGGCCAACATCGCAGCCTTATAGGCGATGCCCTGGGATACCTGAGAGGGGATGGTGACCACCACCATCCCGGCGGCATCGGGGAGGAATTGAAGGGTATTCACCGTATCCGAGCTGGTTCCTGGGGGGAGGTCCACCAGCAGGAAATCCCGCTTCCCAAAGAGGGTATGGGAGAGGAACTCCTCGGTGGCCCCTCTTCTCATGTCATGGAACCAGGTCAGGACGTCCTCGTTTTTCAGGATGTTGCCCATGGAAAGGACGTGGATCCCCAGGGGACCCTCGACGGGCAGCAGCCCCTGAGGGCACATCTCCATCCTCTTTTCCAAGATACCCAGCATTTTGGGGATACAGGCCCCATCGAAGTCCTGGTCTAAGATGGTGACCTTGTGGCCCCGCATGGCCAGGCCCATTCCGAGGTTGGCGGTGGTGGTGCTCTTTCCTACGCCCCCCTTCCCCCCAGCCACCGGGATCTTATATTTGACCTGGGACAGGGCCTCCCGAGCCTTCTGCATCCTCCGGCGCTCGTAAATCATGAACCGTTTGGGGTCGTCGCAGTCGAAGAACTTTTCGCAGGATTCGCACCACCGGCCACAGTTAAAATCCACGTTCAGCTGCAGGATATCCCGATCGACCGCGCTCGCTCGCCTCTCTCTCATCTGATACCTCCATCCTTACTTACTTCCATGAAGCCCGCGCTTTTCCCTCTTCCCAGACCTTTCTCATATCCTGGGGGTATCCCCAGCCCTGCCACCGATCACAGATCTTCTCGATGGTCCTCTCAGGATACATATCCCAAAAATTTCCCCGAACCGGGATATCCCGCATGGGGGACCAGTCCAGGGGCCAGGTGCAATCGAAGACCACCTTGGTGGTTCTCCCCAGGAGCCGCTCCTCGTAGCTGAGATGGGGCAGGAGGGGGGTGGCGGGCTGGTTGTCGTAATAGGTGATGCCCCTCTTGGGATGGCACTTGGTGGCAAAGGCATGCAAGACCTGCTTGATATCGAACACATCGATATCCTCATCGCAGACAAAGAGCTGCTGGAGGTTCATGCCGGTGTTCTTCGTGCCGAACAACAGAGTGGCGACCCGGTTGCCCACGTAGCTATGCGGCTTTCTCACGGAGACGATGGCCGCATGGGAGACCATCTGCGGCGGGATGCAGAGATCGACCACCGGGATGCCGTTGATCTCCAGCATCGTGAGCATGTCCGACCGGGTCAGGACCGCCGCCATCATGTCTGCGTCGTCGGTAGGGACGCCCAGGCAGGCGACGCAGTTGATGGGGTTGTCCCGGAAGGTGATGGCGGTGACCCGAAAGGCCACCCGGGGCATCCTGGGCGAGGTCCGATAGCCGGTATACTCCCCCACCGGCCCCTCGTAGAGCCGCAGGTCCTCGGGATCGACCACCCCTTCGAGGATGATCTCGGCGTTGGCGGGGACATAAAGCGGCTGGGTGACGCAGCGAACCAGTTCCACCGGCTCCAGCCTTAAACCCCCCGCCCAGTCCACCTCGCTCTTCCCCCGGCCATACGGGGCCGCCGATACCACGGTGGTGAGGGGCTCCGCGCCGATCACCGCAGCCCAGGGCATGGGCTTTTTGTGGGGCAGATACTTTCCATAGAACATGACCCCGATGTCGTCCTGGGGCAACAACAGGCCCCCCAAGGTCCGCTCGTTGTGGACCATCAGGTGGCACATGCCCCAGTTGAGCCAGTCGGTATCGTAGTCAGGGGTGGCAACGAACTGCCAGCTGCCCAGGTAGCGGCCCCCATCGCCCTCATGAAGATAAGGGGCGCAGAGCTCGAACAGGTTGATATCCTCGCCGGTAATGACGTTCTCCTGGCAGGGGGCCTGATCCACGATGATGGACTTGATGGGGTGTTTGGAGCGCCGATGATAAAGGTTTAGGATCTCTGAGGGATGGAGGTCGGGGTCCAGGCCTATGGCGATCGCCGCCCGCCGGTAGTTGGAGAAAAGTCCCCCGGCCAGGCTCCAGCCCGGGTAGTCCTGGATATTCTCCAGGATGGGCGCGGGGGATCCCAGCTGGCAGGCCAGTCGAACCATCGCCGAGGCCTCCAGGTCCCAGTCCACCGGCTCCTTAATCCGGACCGCCTCGCCGTGACGCTCCAGTGCTGCAATATATCCCCGGATATCTCTGAACGCCATCGTTTCTTCCCTCCCTGGGGCTAGGTTAATACGCCGGTGGTGTGCGCAACCCACTGGAGATCCTTATACATCTCCAGGACCTCGATGGACCAATTTCCCGGGAAAAGCAACCCTCGCTGCGACCGTATCAGCAAGATGTCCGGATATCTTTTGGCATCCTTGCTGATCCTGGCCTTGACCATCCGGAAGCAATACTTCATCCGCCGATTCTCCGGCGCCAATAATCGAATCGAAAAGGTGACCTCTTTCTCCTGTTCCTGCAATAGCTTGTCCAGGCTATCATCCAGGATGATGGTGTCGTAGACCTCTCTCCCTTCCCGCTGCTTGATCTCGTAAGCATCCTCACCCCAGCCAAACCCTTTGTGGACGGCCAGACGCCGGTTTGGTCGCTCATGCATGATTATTTTCCCCTTCTAATCACGTTCAGGTTTTAAGTTTTAAGTGTTAAGTGTTAAGTTTTAAGTTCCTAAAACTTAAAACCTAACACTTAAAACCTAAAAATGGAAATTCCTATGCGAGTAAATTATTCCCAGGAGGCCAACTTTTTCCCGGCTTCCCATATCTTCTTCATATCTTCCGGATATCCCACCCGCTGCCACTTCTGGCAGACCCCCTCGATCACCCGCTCCGGGTAGATATCCCAGAAGGAGGATCGGACCGGGATATCCCGGGTGGGGGACCAATCCAGCGGCCAGGTGCAGTCGTACACCATCCGGGCGGTCTTCCCCCAAATCCGTTCCTCCATGCTCAAGTAGGGGATCAGGGGCATGCCCACCTGGTTGTCGTAGAGGGTCGTCCCCCTGCGGGGATGCCACTTGGTCGCCAGGACGTGCAGGACCTGGTCCAGGTCATACACATCGACATCCTCATCACAGACGATGACATCGCGGATCGCCAGGCCGGTGTTCTTGGTCCCGAAGAGCAGGCTGGCGATCAGGTTGGCCAGATTGGGCGACGGCTTCTTGATGGAGACCACCACCGTATGGCCCACCATTTCCGGGGGGACATGGAGGCCGACCACCGGGATCGCATTGTCCTCCAGAACGTTCAACATGTCGGACCGGCAGAGGATGGTAAAGGCCATATGGGAATCATCGACGGGGACTCCCAGAGGAGAGTGGGTATGGATCGGGTTGTTCCGATGGGTGATCGCCGTCACATGGAAGGCGGTCCGGGGCGCCCGGGGGGAAGTTCGATAGCCGGAATATTCGCCCCAGGGCCCCTCATAGGCCCGATCTTCCAGCGTGGGGTTGATATATCCCTCGATGATATACTCGGCGTTGGCGGGCACGTAGAGAGGCTGGCTGACACACCGGACCAGTTCCACCGGCTCCAACCTCAACCCTCCAGCCCAGTCCACCTCGCTCCGGCCGATCCCGTAAGGGGCGGCCGAGACAATGGTCGTGACCGGCTCGGTCCCGATCACCGTGGCCCAGGGCATCGGTTTTTTGTTGGGCAGGTATTTGGTGTAGAACTGGTAGCCGATGTCTTGCGCGGGGATGATCAGCCCGCCCAGGACCTTTTCGTTCTGGATCATCTGGCGGTACATCCCCCAATTGATCCAGTCGGTATCGTAATCGGGCGTGGCGATGAACTGCCAGGTGGCGATATAGCGGCCGGCATCCCCATCGTGGGGCATGGGGGAGACGATATCGAACAGGTTAACGTCGTCTCCGGTGATAACATTCTCCTGGCAGGGGGCGCGATTCACAATGATCGGCTTGATGGGATGTTTGATCCTTTGATGGAACGCATCCAGGACCGTGGGCACGTCCGAATCGGGATCGATCCCGATGGCAATGGCGGCCTTGCGATAACTCGAAAAATATCCCCCCATCATCCTCTGGCCGGGATAGTCCTTAATCTGCTCCATCAGGGGTGACGGCCCATTGAGCTGGCAGGCGAGCCGGATGATGGCCCCGGCCTCTAAATCCCAATCCACCTCATCCTGGATCCGGATCAGCTCGCCATTCTTTTCCAAGGCATCCAAAAACTCCCTTAAATCCCGATAAGCCATGCTTCTGCCCCCCCTTGAACCGGCATCCGCCGTTGGTTACCGACCCGACCTCCCGCTGCCCTGCATCCCCATGCTCTCCAAAATCTGATCCGTAATGATCCGGGTGGCCTTGGCGGCCTCGCTTTCCGGAAAGGCCTCTACGAAAGGGATCCCCTCGTCCGCAGTTCTGCTCAAAGAGCCATCCAAGGGAATCTTCCCCAGGAAGGGGGCCTCGATCTGCCGGGCCAGGCTCTCCCCCCCACCGCTGGCCAGGATATCATTCTTATGGCCACAATGTCGGCAGATATGGCCGCTCATGTTCTCCACCACCCCGAAGATCTTTACCCGGGCCTTCTTGCACAGCATCGCGGCCTTGAAGGCGATCCCCTGGGAGACCTCGGAAGGGATGGTCACCACCACCGCCCCATCGATGTCGGGGATGAACTCCATGAGATTGACCGAATCGGCGCTCGTCCCGGGGGGCAGGTCCACGACGAGAAAATCCCGTTCCCCGTAATCCACGTGCGAGAGGAACTCTTCCGTGGCACTCCGCCGCAGATCGGTATACCAGGTGACAATCTGGTCCTTCTCGACCACGTTCCCCATGGAAATGACCTGGATTCCCAGGGGCCCCTCGACCGGGATGACCCCCTGATCCCCGATCTTTAGCCGCTGCCCCACCGTTCCCAACATCTTGGGCACGCAGGAGCCGTCATAATCGGAATCCAGGATGCTGACTTTGTATCCCCGCAAGGCCAGCTCCATGGCCAGGTTCACCGAGACGGTGGTCTTGCCCACGCCCCCTTTCCCCCCCACCGTGGCGATCTTATGCCGGATCTTCCCCATCTTTTGCTTCACCAGCCCCATGCGCCCGGCGTTGTAAATCTCCCATTTCCGCGGGCTTTGACAATCGAAGAACCGCTCGCATTTGTCGCACATGATGCCGCCAAACTCGTTCACCGGACAGGAGAAGTCCACGTTGAATCCTTCGATCGTCATCGTGGCCGTTCGGTTCGCTTTGGAGTCCTTTCCCATAAATGATCCTTTCTTTTCCTTTTGTCCTCAGCCAGCCCGTGGGTTGAGCTCGCGAGCTCTCTTCAAGTCGATCGATCCCTTGCTGGGCTAGTACACATCGGCGGAAATGATTCTCTGGTTCTCGCTTGCCGGGGATTGCTTCGCTCCGCTCGCAATGACAAGGTTAGGTCATTGCGAGGAGCGCAAGCGACGAAGCAATCTAAACCAGCGAGAAACTTGCGCCAAGCTGTACTAGTCTCCAGGCCCTAGCCCTTAGTCCCCAGCGCCAAGAGGGGCACCAGCTGCCCTATCTGCTCAAAGGCCGGGTCACAGTGGATCAAGGTGGCCCGCCGCTCGATGGCCGAGGCTGCGATCCAGGAGGCGGCCACCCCCAGGGAGAAACCGGCCTGGATCTCCCCTGCCTTGATGATCATCCGCTCGTCAATATCCACCCGCTCGATGGGCAAGGTCTTCATGTAAAGGTAGAAATTACGGGCGCTCTCTTCATCTTCCTTCCTGAGGATCCAGGAGTATCCCTCCATAAAACTGATAAAAGAGATCAGAACCCGCGCCTTGCCCTGGGCGGCCTCCCGCAGAACCCCTTCCACAATCTCGGCCCCGGCTGCATCCTCCGCGAAGGCGATCAGGGCGGAAGTGTCCAGTAGAAAGACCCGGTCTTGCTGGGGAAGCTCTTTCTTGCGATCGATCCGGAAACGCATCTTCCCTTCGGCGGGTAGGTCAGAGCCACGGCTTGACCGGGGATTTCCGGCCTGTCCCTTAGTCGGGGCCACCCTTCTCCTCAAGCCTGCGCTCCTCCTGCCGACTCTCGATCAGGGCATTGGCCAAACCCTTGCCTTTAAACATTCCCCGGACCGCCCCAATGGGGTCCGCCGGCACCGAGACCACAATCATCACCTTGCCCCCGTCGATCCACTCCAGCTTGGAGTTGGCCTTGATATTGAATTTCTTGCGGAGCTCCGTGGGGATGACCGTCTGGAACCGGGCCGAAACGGTGGTCTTCAAGAACCTTTTCCTCCTTAAATGCTTCTTCTTTCCCTAATCTTCTGGGAGATCTCTCCTGCCTGAACGGACTGGATGGAAGAAGGAGTCTTCGGATGAGCCGTGCGGACCTGCCGCAAATCTTCTGCCGTCTCTTTAGATCTTTGCTGCCAATAATCTGCGCGCAGGGTAAAATGGTTTCTCTCGTTCGCAAGACAATTCCAGTATCGCAAAAAATTTTGATATTCGCAAGAGAAAATTTGTTTTTGCTTTGTGATCTGCGGGACACCTACGCGGCCAACTCCCTCCTGGACGAGGAAGGAGGAAAATTGGGGTGTTCCCCACCCATCTTTCTTTGCTTCTTCTCCCCGGGAGGTGCAGCCCATGAAGACCTCTCACCTCTTCGCCCAACTTCGTGAGTCGCAAAAATAATCCTCGCTTTGCCGTTGACATCCTGTCGCTTTCTGCTAATCTGGAAGGGTCGGAACCCGGGGGGCGCAAGTCCATCCCCAACCGTTCCGACCCGGGCACCCCTGCGCCCGCACCCCGCACCCCGGACCCCCACCTGCAGGGGAAGAAATCCACCACCGGGCCATCGGCCCTTGAGGAGAGGAGTAGGCCATGAGCACGTTCGCTTCATTGATGAGACCCTTGGATGTCAAGGGAGTCCGGCTCCCCAACCGAATCGTCTTCCCTCCAACCGTGACCAACTACGCCAGTGATGGCGGGGAAGTGACCGAGAGGCTGATCCGCTACTACCAGGAGATCGCGCGCAACGGGGTGGGCCTCACGGTCGTGGGGGCCACAGCCATCGCCCGGGCCGGCAACCTCTTTCCCCTCTGCACCCGAATCGATGGGGACGAATACTTAGAGGGCTTATCCCGCCTCTTCTCGGTGATCCGGGAGGCCGGTTCTGTCCCCGCCGTTCAGCTGGCTCATGCCGGCCGCCAGACCTCCCACAAAATGACGGGAGAGCAACCGGTAGCCCCCTCTCCCCTCCCCTGCCCCGTCTGGAAGGATCTTCCCCGGGAGCTCTCGCCACAGGAGATCGAGAAGGTCGAGGACGATTTCGCCGAGGGGGTCCGGCGCTCCAAGCTCGCCGGAGCCGCCATGGTAGAGCTCCATGGAGCCCATGGGTACCTGATCAACCAGTTCCTCTCCCCCTTCTCCAACCGGCGCACGGACCACTACGGAGGAAGCCTGGAGAACCGGGCCCGATTTGCCCTCAACATCCTCCACAAGACCCGGGCACGGGTGGGTTCCGATTACCCCATCATCTGTCGCATCAGCGCCGAAGAGTTCATGGAAGGAGGGCTGACGCTGTCGGATACCCGCGAGATTGCTCCCCTCCTGGTAAAGAACGGCGTGGACGTGATCAGCGTCTCGGCCGGCGTCGCCGCCTCCCGCCCGCTGCGCGACCAGCACATGAAACAAGGGCGGTTCTGGGAGTTGGCCGGGGCGATCAAGGAGTCCGTTCCCCAAACCCCGGTCATCGCCGTAGGCAAGATCCTGGATCTGGCGACCGCCGAGAAGGTCATGGAATCCCAAGGCGTGGAGCTGATCGCCATCTGCCGGGCCCTCATCGCCGATCCCGAGCTGGTGACGAAGTCCCTGGAGGGAAGGAGCGATGAGATCGTTCGCTGTATCGAGTGCGGGGAATGCACCGCTTCTCTCGTCAAGGACGAGTCCACCATGCGTTGTTCGGTCAACCCCAACCTGTAAGTTAGAATTGCTCTGGGTGATGTGATAAAATGTAGATGATACCTGAATAATAAGAAAAAAGGAGAACGAATGGGCGTCTTCTACGAGATCATCATGGAAACCTTGGACCTCATCGCCGAACCTCGCTCCCAAAGGCTTTACGTGAACCCTCGCTCACCGCAGCTCCCAATGGCTGAGATTGAGTAGGGATCACGCCACCAAAGGGGTAAGTGATGCTTGAAGAGTTGGACAGTCTAATCCGGACAGGATTAAAGTTGGAAGAGCAGATCGCCGGGCTCACCGAACAGCTCTCGCAGATCCGGGAACGGATCGCTCGCCTGATGGGAAGCTCCAACGAGTATGTGGGCCATGGGGTCATGACCCGGAAGTGGGCCCGCGTCCGTTGGGATATCAACATCAATCTCCTGCTGGACGAGCTCCCCCGGGAGGCCCTCGAGTACTTCAAGGAGGTCGTGATCACCAAGGAGAAGCTGGACCATGCCGTGAAGGCCGGGCAGCTGCTCCCGCGGCTTTACGACCGGGCAGTCCGGAAGAAAGAGGAGGGCTGGAACGTGACCTTCAAGCAGGTCGGCTTGGAGGAAAGGGGAAAAGAGATCGCCTGAACCCTCATGACCCAGAAGCTTGGGTCACCCTCGCAGATGAAACAGTAGGAGTGCTCGTTGGCGCGTTATATCCTCGCCCTGGATCAAGGGACGACCAGCTCCCGGGCCATCCTCTTCGATCGATCGGGCGCCCCGATTGCCCGCTGCAGCCGGCCGTTCCGCCAGATCTTCCCCCAGCCGGGCTGGGTGGAGCATGACCCGGAGGAGATCTGGGAGAGCCAGCTGGCTGCGGCCCGGGAGGTCCTGCGCGAAGGGGCCATCGACCCCCGACAGGTCGCCGCCATCGGCGTAACCAACCAGCGGGAGACCACGGTCGTCTGGGACCGCAGGACGGGCCGCGCCGTCGGCAACGCCATCGTCTGGCAGTGTCGCCGGACCGCCCCCATCTGCGATCAACTCTGGGCAGAGGGCTGGGAGCCAAGGATCCGGGAGCGGACCGGCCTCCTCCTCGACGCCTATTTCTCCGGGCCCAAGGTCCGCTGGCTTCTGGACAGCCTCCCGGAGGGCCAGCGGCGCGCCGAGGCTGGAGAGCTCGCCTTCGGGACGGTGGATTCCTGGCTCCTTTACCGGCTCACCGGCGGCCAGGTCCATGTCACCGACTACTCCAACGCCTCCCGGACGCTCCTCTTCGATATCACCCGCCTCCGGTGGGAACCCGAGATCTTGCAAAGGCTGGATCTCCCCGAAGCCCTGCTGCCGGAGGTTCGCTCTTCGAGCGAGGTGTATGGATACACCGAAGCCTCGCTCTTCGGGCTCCCCATCCCCATTGGCGGCATAGCGGGCGACCAGCAGGCGGCCCTCTTCGGCCAGGGATGCTTCGATCCCGGGATGGCCAAGAACACCTACGGCACGGGCTGCTTCCTCCTGATGAACACCGGCCCTCAACCCATCCGTCCCTCCGGCGGCCTGCTGACCACCCTTGCCTGGGGAATCAACGGCACGGTGGAGTACGCCCTGGAGGGAAGCGTCTTCGTGGCTGGAGCGGCCATCCAGTGGCTGCGGGACCAGCTGGGGATCCTCGGCAGTGCCGGAGAGAGCGAGGGGTTGGCCTGCTCGGTCCCTGATACTGGGGGCGTCTACTTCGTCCCCGCTTTCGTCGGCCTGGGAGCCCCTCACTGGGACATGTATGCCCGCGGCCTCCTGATTGGCCTCACCCGGGGGACCACCCGTGCCCATATCGTCCGGGCCGCGCTCGAATCGATTGCCTACCAGTCGCGTGAGCTGGTTGCCTGTATGGAGCGAGATGCCGGGGTGCGCCTTTCGATGTTGCGGTCGGACGGTGGGGCCTCGGCCAATGACTTCCTGATGCAGTTCCAGGCGGACCTCTTGGGCGTGCCCGTGGAGCGGGCGGCGGTGGCCGAGACCACCGCGCTGGGGGCAGCCTGTCTGGCGGGCCTGGCCGTGGGATTCTGGCGGGACCGGGGGGAGCTCGTGGCCAGCCGGCGGGCCGGGAGGCGATTCGTCCCTCAGATGGACGAGAAGGCCCGGGTACGGCTGATCCAGGGTTGGGAGGAGGCGGTGCGCCGGTGCGCTGGATGGGCGGATAGGGGACTGCAATCTCTATAGCATGGAGTATGGGAAGCAGCTATGATCAGTAAGACTTGCACCGGAAATGAGCATCCCGACCGACCGCTGGTACCCGCGTTGGATCTGACTGCCAGGTACTCCTCCAGGCTTTCGGCGCGATCTGCTCTCTACACCGATCTCCGTCTGTTGCTGGACGGACTTAACGAGGCGCTTCCCTCCGTAGGCTATCGCTCCATCGTAATCGGCGAGAACCGCCTGGCGCGCTCCTCTGTCTCTGCCCGGCAGAAGGTGTGGAAGGAGCTCAAACCCCGATATCTTCTTGACCGTGATCACCCGCTCTTCGATGCCTTTTGGGCGGAGTGGCAGCGGTGTGATTCAGAACGGGAGCGGGAACTGATCGCCTATATCCTCTTCGCCCTGAACGATCGGTTGGTTGCCGACCTGGGAACGGAGTGGCTTTTCCCTTACCTGCGGCGGGCACCGGCTGAGATCCGGGTGGAGGACGTCCAGGGATTCCTTGACAGCGCCGCCAGACATCATGATGAAGACGAAGTTCGCGGCACTTCTGGAGCTCATCCAAGAGCCGCTCCGATCGGGCGGTGGCGGCAAGACCGATCATTCGATCCTGCTCGTCTACCCACCCGAAAAGGAACTGGATTTTCGCGAGTATCTCCTCGATACCTTCACCCAGGTCAGCGAGACGCTTCGGGCAGGTGGGACACCTCGTGACGTGATGGGCATATGGGTCTCGGGTTTCTTCGGGTCCGGCAAGTCTCATTTCGCCAAGGTTCTGGGCTACCTCTTGCAGAACGACGAACTGGAAGACGGATCTGGAGAGCGCTGCATTGACGTCTTTTTCAAGCACCTCTCCGACACGCCACGCGGCAAGGAGATCCGGCTCCGCCTCGGAGAGATCAAGCTCAACACCCAGATCAAGACCCTTGCCTTCGAGATCAAGAGCCGGCAATCCCTGACCAACCCAAACTCCATCGGAGAGATCCTGCTATCCGAGCTCTACCGGGGCCTGGGCTGGTCCGAGAACTTTGACGAGATGGGCACCTTCATCGGGGACTCTAACGACCGAATCAGCGAGCTGAACGCCATCGCCGAGATGATCGGCAATAAGGGCAAGGGCAGGGTCTGGCTCATCGTGACCAGCCAGCAGGACCTGGAGAGGGTCGTTGACCGCACCAACTTTCAGCCCGCCCTGGAGTGATGGCGCTCCTTCCTGGAGGCAAATCGGCTGGTGGAGTTCGAGACCTCCCGCAAACTGGCCCTCCTTGCCGAGGACCATCCGATTCCGGAGGATCACGTCGCCAGGGATAAGCTGGAGCAGGCGCTTAAGGATATGGAGGTCCTCATCGCCGGGAAGGAGGTGATTGCCCGCTGGGGGGACTACCGGACGTCCTATGAGCTCGCGCGGGACGCCTACCGCGACGCCTACCGGGATGCCTATAACCACGTTCGCAGGGAGGTGGAGTCCACGCTCGTGGCCGTCCGGCAGAGGGCGACCTACCAGAACGCGCCTGCCGATCGGGGCGATGCCGTAGTGGAGAAGGTGTTCGGTCCGAAAGGGCCCTGTTACTACCCGGAGGTGAGCCTCGGCTCTGCCACTTCGCTCCTGGAAGCCGCAGCGAAGCGCAGTCTGACCTCGCTGGCTCAGGCGATCGTGGCCCTGCCCGGCTATCGCTTCCAGGTCGAGGGCGAGCTGCTGGCGCTCACTATGCCCCCCGAGCCTCCCGAGCCGGGAGAAAAGGCCTGGGATTGGCGTCCCGGCGTTGCCCTGGGAGGACGTCGTTTCAAGACCGAGGCCGAGGTGGACGAAGCCTTGAGCCAGCTTGCCTGGGAGCTCAAGGCACGCATTCGCGAAGGCTACACCGTGGTGGTGAAGTGACCATGGAGAGGCAGTCGCTTTCGGACCAGCACAAGGAGGCGGTCAAGTCCTGGGTGCCGAAGGTCCGCCGGCTCCTGGAGGAGGACCTTGCCGCCCAGCTCGACCGGCTCGGCATCAAGGCGAAAGGACAGTCTGTACCGCTGGAAAAGATGAGCCTGCCCGAGGAGGTCAGGGCGATCCGAGCCCGGGTGGAGGCGCTGCTCCAGCGGGAAACGATGGCGGAGGGCTCCGCCGGGCGTGGATATGACAACGTCCTGCGAGAGCTTACTTACACCTTCCTCAATCGCCTGGTGGGGTTGAAGAGCATGGAGGCGCGCCGGCTCCTCTACCTGCCTCCCCCTTCGGAACCGGGGGATGCACCGGAGGAAACGGAGATCATTACACCCATCCCCGGCCAGGCCCGCTCCCGATTCCTGCGGGACCTCCGGGTGGCTGGCGGCTCCCGTTACAAGTACGCCGACGATGCCGAGGAGGCCCTGCTCAGGGACGGACTGAACCTGGCGTTTCGGCACATTACCCGCGAGATCCGGGTGCTGTTCGATCCGGACCACGAGTACGCCTGCGTCTGGCCGACCCACGCCTGCCTCGTCCGGGTCATCGGCATGATCAACCACGACCTCCCTGAAGAGGCCTTCCGGGCTCAGGATTTCCTCGGATGGATCTACCAGTTCTTCAACCGGGACGAGAAAAAGCGAGTTCGTACCGAGAACAAGGGAACCTCTCGCAGCTCTTACGAGCTGGCCGTCATCAACCAGTTCTATACCCCCTCCTGGATCGTGAAGGCCCTGGTGGACAACACCCTGGGTCGCCTCTGGTGCCAGATGCACCCGGACTCGATCCTGTGCCCGAAAGGGCTTCCTCCGCTTCCGGGCGAGCGGACTGCGGGCGAGCCCAGGGTGGACTACCTGGTCCCACACACCGGAGAGCGTACCCCTTACGCCTGTCTGGCCAATGATGGCGAGGTCCGGCACTTCAAGCGGGCCCGGGAGATCACCTTACTCGACCCGGCCTGTGGGACCATGCACTTCGGCCAGTACGCCTTCGGTCTCTTTCAGAGGACACAGCTCGCGGGCTGCAGCTCCTGGAGCTTCTGTCCCGTCGCTACGACATCGTGGTAATGAACCCGCCATACGGCGCCTTCGTTCCCCAGGTGCGAGACTTCGTCCAGGCTGCCTATCCTCTAACTAAGAACAACATCTACGCAGCCTTTATCGACCGTGCCACACAGCTCATGGAAAAGGAGGGTTACGTCGGAGCGCTCGTCTCCAGCACCTTCATCAACCTGAAGGATTTCGAGAAGCTGCGCATCGAGATTCTCCTGAAGCGCAACCCGCTGATCGTGATGCTCGACCTGGGGTTCGGCATCCTGGACGACGCCACGGTCGAAGCCGCGGCCATTGTGCTTCGGGGAGGTGTGCAATGAGCCGGATGCGCTGGCGTTGGAGCGAGGGGACTACAGACTCCTTTTTAAGGGCACCAAAGGCAAGGGAGTCCCCAAATACGATCAGGCCGAGGAGAACGGACCATGCTGACCAGGATCGAGATTGATGGTTTCAAGACTTTCGAGAATTTCCATCTGGATCTTGGCCCTTTCCTGGTGATCGTCGGTCCGAACGCCTCGGGGAAGTCCAACCTGTTTGATGCGATTCAACTGCTCTCTCGCCTGGCATCGGCCGACCTCAGGACAGCTGTCAAGGGCTTGCGAGGAGAGCCTCACGAGCTGTTCCGCAGGTGGAGCGACGGCACGCCAGGAGACAAGATATCCCTGGCTGTCGAGGTATTGCTGAACCCTACCGTACGGGACCCATGGGGCGGCGATGTCGAGATCAGCCACACTCGCATCCGTTACGATGTGCAGATCGAGCGGCGTCATGATGCCAGGGGAATCGAACGGCTGGTTGTGGCGCAGGAGTATGCTGCTCCGATTCTGGCCATGAAGGACAAATGGCGACCCGGTGGGAACGGGCCTTCCGTTTCCTTCAAGCAAGCTTACATGAGATATCGCCGCCAGAAGCCCTGGCTTGAGACCGGCGACGAGGAGGGAACCCCGATCTTTCATATTCATCAGGACGGGAAGGCAGGACGGAAGCGGTCGGCCCAAGCCGCGGAGGCTACCGTGCTCTCCAGTATCACCAGCGCTGAGTTTCCGCACCTTTTCGCGTTGCGCGAAGAGTTGCGTTCCTGGCGTTTTCTTCAGCTTGATCCTGGATCATTGCGTCGCCCAAGCCCGACCACTGCCCCAGAAATGCTTGAGCCAGACGGGTCTAACCTGGCCACGGTTCTGGCCCGCATTCGGGCAGAAACCAAAACCGAGACCAATCCGAAAGGAGCGATTGCAGACATTGCGGCGGACCTGGCGGCTCTCATTCCAGGTGTCCTGGATGTGGGGGTGGAGGAGGACAGGCAGAACCGAGAATACCGGGTGAACGTTACCCTGCGCGATGAGCTTCCCTTCAGCTCACGGGTTGTCTCCGATGGGACGCTTCGCGTCCTCGCTCTCTTGACCATGCTGCACGACCCAAAGCATCGAGGCCTGGTCTGCTTCGAAGAGCCGGAGAATGGGGTGCATCCGGCGCGCCTGAAAGCGCTCATACGTCATCTCAGAGAGATGGTTACAGATCCGACCAGCGAAGAGATCGACCCGGACGAACCGCTGTCTCAGATGTTGCTCAACAGCCATTCGCCGGTTGTGCTTTCAGCACTGGCCGCGGGCGACATGATGTTCGCTGACCTGGTCAGCGCTGTCGATCCAAAAGCGGAAACCGTAAATCGCAAAACGCGCATGAGACCTGTTCTACCCAAGGACCAGGGGGAATTGGCACCGGGAGATATCGGGGACTATGTGATTCGCTTCGAGGTCGACCGTTACCTCTCGATCGGGGCAAGGGAAAGCTGATCACGATGCGCCAGTACGTGAGACCGAGGCCTGGGCCATGGTGGACGGCGATGCGTTGCGCCAGGCCTTTGGAACCACGCTCGATGACGGCAAGCTCGGTGTACCGGCAGGTCCACACGAGGTGGAGAAGATCGTGGACCCCAAGCAGGCACTGGACCAGGCATTCCGGCAGGTTGTGGGACGACAGCGTCGCCGCAAGAAATCCGCCGCCGACTTCCTCGACGTGATCGGCGAGCGCGTCCGGCTTCCCCGGTTGAGGTTAGTTCCGGCATTCAAGCAGTTCGAGAGAGAACTTCACCACGCCTTGCGGAAACTCGGCTACCTTAAGGAGGAAGCCACATGAAACGCGTCAATGCCCGGGAGATCCTCGCTGGCCCGGAGCTGCATCGGAAGCCCATGGGCTCCACCGCCCAAGGGACTGAAGCGCAGGATGAAATCGGGACCGCCGAGGCCCAGGCCGACCGGGCCTATGGTGAGGCTCCCGTGGGAGAGCGGGCGGCCTTCTGGGTTTTGTATGCTAAAGGCGGAAGCTTTTCTCGTTTCTATGCAGATCTTGAATACTCGATATGTTGGCATGAAAATGGAAAAGATATAAAAGGTAACCCAGGAGCAGTTGTTAGAAATGAGCAGTTTTATTTCATTTCTGGTCTTACATGGACCCAGCGTACTCAACGTGGTTTTAATCTTCGCAGGCTACCCTCAGGTGCAATTTTTGACCAAAAGGCCACTTCAATATTTTGTAACAATCTGTTAGAGGAGGACTACCTTCTTGCCTGTTTGAACACTGACTTATCCGAGTACCTTCTCCGCGCACTAACTAGTTTTGGGAGTTACGGCGCAGGTGTTGTTGCCAGGTTACCGGTACCCCACCCCACTCCCCAGCAACGCGATCGTATCGGCCACCTCGCCAAATCGATCCACGATGCCAAGGCCTCCTGGGACCAGGGCAACGAGATCTCCACCCATTTCACGAAACCCTGGATCCTGCGAGAGGACATCATCGACCCCACTTCCTCCATTCCCGAGCGCCTGGACCGTCTGGTCGCCTTCGAAGCTGCCGAGGACGCCCGCATCCAGAAGCTCTACAATGAGATCAACGACGAGGTCTACCACCTCTACGGCATCCCGGATACTACCCGCCAGGCCATTGAAGAGGGCCTGGGCGAGCGGCCGTCGGAGATCATCTGGCCGCAGATGGAGCGCAAGGACATCGCCCAGAAGCGCCTGGAGCACGTCTGGCGCCTGCTCTCCTATGTGGTCAAGCGGGTGGTCGATGCGGACGAAGACGGCATCGTGCCCTTCCTTGCGATCTCGGGCGAGCCGGGCCTGATTGACCGCGTACATCACGAGCTGGAGGTGCTCTTCCCCGATCGGCCGGTCACCCAGGTGGAGATCGAGATCAAGAACGAGCTCAAGCGCAAGGTAAAAGGCTACAGGCGGACGGAGAGTCTCCGTGAGTGGCTCGAAGACGTCTTCTTCGACTACCATGCCTCGCTCTTCAAGAATCGGCCGATCCTTTGGCACATTGCGAGCAAGCTGGCCTCCAAGGGTTCCGCCGCCTTTGGCGCGCTGATCCATTATCACAGATTCGATAAGGACCGGATGGCCAAGCTCCGGGGCAGCTACCTGCGCGATGCCATCAGCCTCTTCCGACGGGAGGCGGGGCTGGCCGCCCAGGAGGGCCGCGCCGATGATCGACTGGAGTGGCAGGCCAGGATTGAGGAGGCTGAAGCCTTGGATGAGCGCCTCCGCTTCGTCCAGGAGGGCCATCACGAGGGGCCGGAAGGCGGCGATCGGGACTACCGGATCCTGACACCGTGGAAGTTGCCCGTAGAACGCCCGGTCGGCTGGGCGCCGGACATCGACGATGGCGTGAAGGTGAACCTCGAGCCTCTTCAGAAGGCGGGGGGCTTGCGAAAAAATGATGTTGTCGGCTAGAATTGAGTTGAAGATATTCAGGGGTGATGGAGGTAAGTCATGCCACACACATTGACAATAGAATGGGCTTTGCCGGAGAAACGGGCCGCACGGTGAGCCTTGACGTGTTGCGAGAAGGCAAGTCCCTCCTGCCTGGGGAGCGACCCAAGGAGGTTCGGATCGAATCAAAAGACCAGGAGATGAAGGTGACCCTGTTCTTCCGTCCGGCCCTGACCTTCGAGAAGGGGGAACTGCTCGACTTTGGCCCTCACCTGGGCGGCCGCGACCAAAAGGCGGTCCGAAAGACGGTCTCCGGGCTGATCAAGCTCCTGCATCCGAATGGCGAGGTGAACCGGGGCGAGATGGAGGAGTACGTTACTTACGCCATGGAGATGCGGCGTCGCGTCAAGGAACAGCTCAAAAAGATGGGTGGCCTCGAGTACTGGGACACCAGCTTCTCCTTTGCCGATCGGGAATCGGGGCAGGAGACATTCATCTCCGTCCCTGAGATGGGTGGAGGCCGCCTCATCGTTGAGGGGGTGCTCCAGCCCGGCAGCGTCTATACCATTGGCACCGATGCCACAGACAACCGCCTGGCCCTCTTCCTGGTCCAGTCCCAGATGAACCGGGGCTCGGGCCGGATCATCCCCCTGGGCCACCTTTCCTCCAAGATGAAGGAGGCCATCAAGACCGCCGACGCCTATCTCAAGGCCCATTTGAAGAACCTCGGCATCGATCACGACCTCAAGGCCTACGACTTCACCATTCAGGCCATCAACCTGAATCAGGCCAGGGAGGGCGCCGAAACCTCGGTGGCTTTTTTCATCTCGATGGTCTCGATCATCCTGGGGAGGTCCGTCCAGGAGCGCACCGTGATCCTCGGCGAGATGAGCGTGCAGGGGATGTTGCTGAAGGTAGGCTCCCTACCCGAGCGCATGCAACTCGCCGTGGAGGCCGGCGCCAGGCGCATCCTGATCCCCAGCGAGAACAAGCGCGATCTGGCCGACGTGCCGGACGCCATCCTCACGGCAATCCAATGGCAGTTCTATGACTCACCGACCAGGGCGGTCATCCTGGCGTTGGGAATGGGGTGAGAAGTACTCTGGAAGGCCTTCCGGAAGGTTCTCGGATGGGCTCAATGGCGCTGACAAAGACCTCAGTTCCCATCCACCCCGGAATTTTTACTGGATTTCGGATGAAATCTGGGCTAATATAAGAAAAGCGGCGGAGAGGGATGTCGATATTCCCATGGAAGTCGGTCTATCGCTATCCCTTGTCCATCAGGTCTTGATCAGGTCTTGGTCTCTCTCCGCTGGAGCCCTCGTTCACGGGCACCCATGGCCTGGGCAGCTGGATCATTCAACAGATGGGGTTGTTGCCCAACGACGATGATCTCTATTTCCAGATCGATACAGGTCAACTGTGATCCAGAAACCCTTTATCGGGTATTGATGGACTGCGAGAGGTATCCGGAGTTCGTTGCCGAGATTAAGAAGGCAGAGGTCATTCGGCGCCAAACTTGGGGAGCCTCTACAGGAAATGGGAAGCCCAGCCAGTGGGCCCGAGAGGAGATCTGGACCAAACAGGAGGCTCGCTTCTTCAAGCCGGTCCGCTATTTACTGCATATCGTGGGAGAGCCCTTTCAGCAGATCAGCTGGCAGGAAATCCGGGGTATCTCCAAGTACAACGAGGGCAGCTGGATACTGAGGTCCCTGTCCAACGGCCTGACCGAGGTCGATTATAACATCACCATGGAAAAAGGGGTCTTTATCCCCAACCTGGTGGTCCACTGTGCCATCAAATGGGCCCTCCCCAATCTCCTTCAAAGCTTCAAGCGGCGCGCTGAGGCCATTTATCAAAGAGCGCCCGTCCTTCATCCAACCTCCTCCTAAACCCACCGGTCACCCGAGGGATATGGCGATGCCCTCACTCGCGCAGTCCGCGCTCGCGCAGGAGAGTGTTTGCCCACCCTGCATCGTCACTTTCCAGCGGCATCGGTGGCTCGCGGCGGTAGTTTAGTCGGCGAGCGTATGCACCCTCGTCGTAACAGCGGTTAAACACGGCTGGCAAGTCCAACACCACATCGGGGTCGCCATCTGCCAGCGGTACACGGATACGCGGCAGCCGCCGGCGCACCGTGATTGGCCAGACCTCGTAGCGCCTGCCCTCTCCGCCCCTATGAAGGCAGGCGAGGTAATTCCACTGGATGCCCCTCTGAAAGAAAGCCTCAAGCGGCACCGCGATGGTGTGCTCCCCTCGCCGCAGCAGGTCTATTTCAATCAGGTGCGTTTGACTTGCTAAGATTTCCCGCTGCTTGGACAAATAGAGTTGCCGCCCCTCGCTACCCGCTGTTTTGTTGGAGGGGCTGAACACTTCAATCTCGGTTACAACCCGTTCCCCTTCTCTTAAGGACAGGATTTCAATGAACACCTCCCGCACTTCCTCTGGCTCCACGGTCAACACCAAGGGCGGGTCCGCCACAGCGACTGCCGTTCCCCCTGTGCCCTGTTCCATCACCGATTGAGGGGGAGGGTACTCCACGATCACCACATCGGGGTAAATGCCGCGTTGCGGTTGGACAACATAGAGCCGCTCCCCCACATCCGCCACGTAACCTGGCGGTAGCGAGGCGTTGAGCGTTGCTCGCAGGCAACCGATTAACCCCTGATGCACGCCTGACCAAAGGATGGGCTCTTCCAGATATGGGTCCATTCCTGGAAACGGACTGGGCATTCGTCTCACCTCCCATAGCCCAGATTATACCCGACTCCGCCAAACGGGTCAAACCATGAACCATGGGGACAGCCACCCGCTCCTCTCCCATCTCAATCGTCGGCGTCGGGGTCCCTCGCCCTGATAGACGTGGAACCCGGAATGTGGCCAAAAGCAGGGATCATCTGTCAGAGATCGGCTATCCTTGCTGGCCCCTGATCCCTGATCCCCAACCCCTGAACTTGAGAGGCAAGGGAAGTCAAGCGAGCTTCCTGACCGATAACAAAATTTGATAAATATCGTTATCCCCTCTAGAATGAAGGGCAACGCTTTGAAGAGGAGGAGAGGCCTATGAATATATCTTTGCCCCCTGAACTTGAGAAACTGGTGAACGAGAAAGTCTCCAGTGGTATGTATCACTCCGCCAGCGAAGTTATTCAGGAGGCTCTGCGGCTTTTGAAGGAGCAGGATGCCCTTCGAGAGTTTCGCATGCAAGAGGTGCGCAAGGAGATTGCGAAGGGGATGGAGCAATCTGAGCAGGGGCAGACCGTGCCCTTTGACGTGGAGGACATGAAACGACGCGTCCGCGAGGCGGTATCAGGTGAAGGGAAGGCAAAAGAAAGAAAGCGGGCATAAACCGCGACAATGAACTGACGGAGGACACCGATCGCGACGTGTTTGAGATTTCCGTTTACATTGCACGGAACAACTACGCCGCGGCGGAATGTTTCCTGGATACCCTGTATGAGAAGTTTCAATTGCCGGCGGACTCCCCGACCATCGGGCGGCGGCGCGAGGAACTGGCGCAGGGGTTGCGGAGTTTTCCCGCCGGCGGTCACGTCATCTACTATCGGGAGACCGAACAGGGAAGTTACTATGGATAAAGTTCCCCTAAACGTTCACTACGATGCGGAGATGGACATCTTTTCGGCCTGGACGCGCCAGCCTGCCGAAGTACTTTGCGTCGAACCTGCCGAAGGCATTGTGTTGCGGCTGGACTCCCAGACAGATGAACTTGTCGGTTACACGGTTTTGGACTGTCGCAAACGATTTGCAGGCGCGGCGCCTGATTGGGTAATGACGTGACACATGTCACACCACACCAGCTCGTCAAGCGGCCTCACCGGGATAGAGCGGGAAGGACATCGCTCGTCACGGCAGACCAGGATGGAGTTCAACTTGCTCCGGCAGGTGTATCCGGCAGGTGTAGTAGGCATGGCCCGCTTCCAAATAATAGGTAAACATCTCGGCTACGAGGGCGGTCTCGGCTTGTTCCAAACGGAGCTCCTTGGGGTCGCGCGGGCGGTCGGGATTGACCCGATAGCCATAGGGAACACGGACCCAGGGCAACAAAAGACCCGCGCGAAACTTCGTCTGCCGGCCGCGGCGCATGCGCTCGGCAATCAAGGAGCGCTCGTACTCGGCTACCGCTCCACGGATCTGGAGCAGCAATTGATCGTGTGAATCCTGGCTCATGGGCCGGTCCAGGAAATCGACCTGGCAGCCGTAGCGTTCGAGCTCTTCGATGAGCAATACCTGATGGACGTACTTGCGTGCCAGCCGGTCCGGGGAGGTGATCAGGATCCGTTCAAACTCGGCCTGGGCTAGGGCGTCCAAATCGGCCAATTTTTCTTGACAGATTTTTGGCCTATTTCTATTCGCTCCAGAACCAGTCGGGGTAAGGGTTACGGCCGATTTTTCCGAGTCCAAAAACCGGGGAAAAAATACAGCTAAAAACCGGTGTTTTTGGACGCCCTAGGCCTGGGCCACCCGATCGCGCAAGCGATCCAATCCTGGGCGACTGAGCTGGCTCCCACTGTAGCCATCATCCCGGAAGATGTGCTCTTTGGGCAACGGCCAGCCCTGCGCCTGAATATGAGCCAGCAGCCGCTCGAGCTGCTGCTCAATGGTTTGGGTCTGGGTTTGATGTTGGGTCGAAACCCGTACATACACGGCAACTCTCATCATAAACCTCTTCAACCTCCTGCGTTGGTCGATAGCAGGAGACGGCCTGGGAGGACCGCTCCTGTGGGGCACCATTTTCCCATTGCAGAAGGCACTGGTAAGCACGATCCCATCGACGCTGACCGTCGAGGGACTCAATCCCCTGACGACAGATCCTCCACTGATGTTTCATGGGTTCCTCCAAAACGAGAAGTCTCGTCTGAAGGATACCCCAAACCGTCAGGCCCGGCCAGCCGCGGGCGAGGAGCATGCCGCCTCCCAGAGAGGTCTAGCGGCTCCAGGCGGATCATACAAAATTTGTCATTTGTAACCATACCATCCAAAATGGTTAAAGAGCCCAGTTAGTGCCTGAACGAAAACCCATCTGGAGATTTGTTGGTTTGCCCTTTGACCCTTCGACAAGTTCAGGGTGGCCGGTCATGGTGAGCCTTTCGAACCATGACCGATTTTTGTAGCTACCTAAAAATCGGGGTTTTCGTTCAGGCACCAGTTAAAGGCCAGCCCGTCCCCCGTGCTCCCCGTCCCATCAAGCGCTACAGTCGTCCCCTCCTCCGGCACTGTCTGGTCCGCGCCCGCCGCTGCAGTGACCGCCTTTGGTACAGCCAGGTCGAAAATTGGGGCGTCCCAATCGGCTATGAAGCTTTCCCCAGTTTATGGCTTTAGACTTTCTTGATCCTCTGGTCATGTAGCCATTGCGAGTTCTTCCTGCTGGGAAATACTCACTTCGAGGACTCTTTGTGCATCTTCTTCTGTCACATGGCCGCATAGGACAGGCAAACGAACTACAATGCGATTGGCGTCCTTTGTCTCGTCTATCCCATGTCGCTCTTTGCAACCCCAAACAGGGACTCTATTGGATCAGAACTGATCGGCAGACCCATCCCGGCTACACCAAGTTTCTCAGCAACTTTCAGCTGTTCTTTGCAAATTATGCCGAGCTCGGCATAACGTCCAAAGGGAAGATCAAGGCCTGGCTTTCTCTTCCCTTCTACCACTGCCAACGCTTAGAGGCTCTCCGGAAACTCCAGCCCTCCTGACCACTCTTTGGGCCGTCCAGGCCCATGCGATCGGGCTCCTGAGCTCGCTCGCATCGCTCACCCTCCATCGGCCGCCGATGCGGGTCCATGGAGGTTTCCGGAGAGCCTCTTACTCCTGCAATATGCCCTCTCTACGGGAGCGTCTTCGAGGAACGCACACAAAGCTCCTTTTCCTTGCTCGTGTCCAACTGTTCCGAGCCAAACTGGTTGCTCAGATGAATGCCAACCTGCGGGACATGCCTTGGTTCACCCGTTGCCGGCTTGACCTGGTAGCACATCAGGTGGGTGCTCGGGTTCTTGATCTCCTCGTCCTCCTTCTCCGCCGGGGTGCACAGACTCGTCGGCTTCGAGATGCCGAACAATTTGGGCGGGTCGGCGAACTGATCCCCGACCGTGGCCTCGAGGCCCTTGGGGAACCCGGGGTTGCAGCCTCCTGGGAGGCCAGCCTTCGTGCAGTCGGTATTGGTCTTGCATCGAACGGTCGGATCGTCCTCGCAGATATTCTTCTTGACATTGAAGGTGTAGCACTTGTAGTGGTCAACGTTGTGGGCTGACGGGTCCGGAGGATTTACTGGATTATCCAGGTCTTTTGCGGTGGGGACCAGCAGGCGGTCAGCTACCTTTGTGTCCACGAATAGCGTGCCGAACTGGTTATCGATGCGGACGTTCGTCCGCTTCTCATGCTTCGGTTGGCCCTTGGCCAGCTTGATCTGGTAGCCTTCCAGGTGAGTCGCCGGGTCGCCGATCCCCTCCCCGTTCTTGTCGGCGGGGGTGCAGAGGCTATCGGGTTTTTTCACGTCGAAAAGCCGGTCATCAAACTGGTCGCTTAGCTGGACATTTCTGGGCGAAAAATTTGGCGTCTTTTTCGTGGTGCTGACCTGATAGCACAGGAAAGAGAAGGGATTGTGCGGCGTGTCGAAATGTCTTATGGTACCTCCGCCCCACCCGACGAATGCCTCGAATTCGCCATCGCCGTCGATGTCCACGAAGGCGGGGGTGCTATCAGATCCCACATCCGCTCCATCGAAGGGGTTGGCCGCGCCGGTCCGTTCGACAAGGACGGGGCTCGTCTTAGTGCCCGTGTTCTGGAAATAATGTATTTCCCCCTCCGATGCCCCGACGAAGGCGTCGAAGTCGCCGTCGCCGTCGATGTCCACGAAGCTGGGGGTGCTATTATATCCCCCCACATATACTCCATTGAAGGAGTTGGCCGCGCCAGTCTGCTCGACAAGGACAGGGCTCGTCTTGCTCCCCGTGTTCTTGAAGAATTGGTGGGGGTCTTCATAGCTACCGGGGGAGAAGGCATCGAAGTCGCCGTCACCGTCGATGTCCACAAAGGTGGGGGTGATGTAAGATCCCACCACACTATTGAGGGGGTTCGCCGCGCCCGTCTGCTCGACGAAGCTGGGGCTCGTCTTGCTCCCCGTGTTCTCGAAGAATCGGGCGGGGGTGTCCTCGCCACCGTGGGAGAAGGCATCGAAGTCGCCGTCGCCGTCGATATCCACGAAGATGGAAAGGACGTTGGTTCCTACCTCCTGGTCGTAAAAAAGGGAGCCGTTGGCGAAGGGATTGTGAAGGGCGGTCTGTGGATTAAATGGAGTGATGGCCTGGACGGAGCCGATCCCCGCACCCACGATCAAGACCCCCGTCAAGGCCGCTGTGGCCATCCCCTGGGTCAGCCGCTGCGGAAGGCGTCGTCGGCCGAGCTTATGATCTTTTCGGCTTCCCTCAATCCTTGATCCTGGCATCTCTATCAGCTCCTGAATGCGCCGTATCCAGGATCGAAGAGGATCGTTCACCGATCTATTGTCCAGGATCGAGAGGGCGCGCCGGTAGGGGCCTACGAGGCGGTCGAGACCGTCAGGTCGGAGCTGCCCGGGAAACACCTGGATTCCATAGATCTCTTCATGCCCGGTTAGAACCTGAATTCCACCCGCCAGGGTTCCGGTGGGCAAGTGAACCACCGCGATCCCGGCAAATGCTCCCCGGGGAGAAATCGCCATCCCGCTGAACCGGTATTCTTTAGAGACCGGGGAAACCCCAACAAACAGGTAATCCCCAAAGCAGGCCAGGCCGCGGGCGAAGCCGGGCAGGCGAGTCACCGTTTCGCAGGTGAAGGAGCCGGGGTCGGCCATCATGAGGTCACCCGTGGCGGAGTTGATAAAGTAAAGCCTGCCGTGGAATACTCGAGGGGAATGGGGCATCGGGAGATCGCGCAGGATGATTTCGTTGCTGGGCACGTGCATTAAGATGCCACCCGAAGACATCCGGGCCCGCCAGCCACCGGCGGTATCCGTGTCGCCCAGGGCAGACGCGTAGAGCGGCTGATCATCGCCCATTGTCATACCGCTCAGATGACAGCGGTCTTCCGGGACCCGTTTGGAGATGAAGGGGGGATGCCATCGAGGGCGAAAGCCATGTTTGTCATCGATGAGCCCCAAGCAGGATAAAGAAGTGCTCACCCCCCACCAAACCCCTTTTCCCGGGCCAATATCAACCAGTTCCAGTCTGCCGCGGTGGCCGCCCTGGCCTCGAAGCTCAACCAGACCTTCACGGTTTGCACTGAGGAAAGCGGCTCTTCCGGCCCGATGGGTGCCCAACACCAGTGTGCAATCCAGCTCGGCCAGCAAATCCGAGATTTCCAGCGAATTCCGATCATGATGTCGCGCCTGTTCCATTCGTTCTCCCCCTTCTGGGTTGTTCTAAGGTTGGATAGCGATCCTCGCCACCCCTTCGCTTCCCTCACCCTGCGGATCGATGGTGATCAGACGGCAAATCTCATCCGTCCTCAACCCCAAAGCCATCGCGCATCGCACCCCGGGCAGCACCTGCACATCGTAAAGCTCGGTAATCAGTCCCTCGAACTGTAACCAGTGGACGATATCGCCGGTGCTCAGGTCGATCACCATAAAGCCACAACGGGACTCCGCCTCCTTAACGCTGAGCCGTTCCTCCAGGGGCAGGCCCGAAAAGGTTCGATCTCGCGGTTTAGATAGCCCCACGATGGCAAAGTCCCCGTGAAAGGCCAATCCCCGCAAATAACCCGGACAGAAAGTGACCGGTTCAAACGTCCCCCGATCGAGGTCCACATATCCAAACTCGCCCGTACCGGAATTGAGCAGCCACAAGCGGTCCCAATAGAATCGGGGTGAGTGGGGCATGGACAAACCCGTGAGGATGACTTCGTTAGACTGGGCGTCGATCAAGCAGCCGCCCGAGCTTCGTTTCTCCCGCCAACCTGCGGTTACATCCGACTGGCTCACCGCCGTGACGAAACGTGGCTTCCCCGCTACCATGGCCAGGCCGTTGAGATGACAGCGGTCTTCGGGGGCGAGCCTGGAAATAAAAGGGGGCTGCCAGATCGGGGTAAAGCTGTAACGGTCGCTCAGAGTGGCCAGACAACTATGCAGAGTGTTCACGAATACCACATTTTGTCCGTAATCTACCGCCACGTCATGGATGTCCAGGTCGCCCGTGGTATGCGCCATTCTGGGAACATAGAGCTTGTCGTACCCGTTGTAGAGCTCATCGGGAGCAAGGGCGTTCTCGAACTGCCACAACTGGTACCGGGAGCTCATGTATAAACGCTCTGTCGTCGCATAGAGTCCCATGGCACGGTCGAACAGCCGCTCAAAGGCGGAAAGCTTCCCGTCGGCTTTCAGGCCAATGAGAAACAACCGGTGGGTTTGGTAAGTGGTGAACGCAAGGCTGATGTGTTGATCATGCAGCCAATGAAGAAAATGGCGAGAGCATACAATCTCTATGGATGGAGAGGGAGCGCTTGTTGGAGATGGCTGGGATTGATCCGAATGCGTCGATGCTTGCAGGACTTCATGGGAGTGAGATGGCACCGTTGTCCCCCTTTCTATCCAACCTTTTTCCTGCAAAGGCGGTAATGTAAATTCGTTGTGTTTTTTTTGAATTGAGCGATCGTGAATTATCTAATGGCTAATCACCTAATCACTTCTATATTATTTGTGCATTTGTTTTTCCCTATACCTTTGATGCTTGCAGATATAGTTACTTTAGCGGTTGCCGGAGGAACTTCTTCGGGTACAGTTAGTATTTTCTCCTCGGTAATATTTCCGGCAAATGGCACTGATTCTCCTCTAGGATCTTCGTAAGGTGAACTAAGCTTAATGTTTGGTATGCTGAAGCTAATACCAAGAGTATTCATTTTGAAAGATATGCTTGCTTGTATATCAACTTTTTTCCCTTTCGCTTCTTCCGGAATATCTAGCGTCATGACTAATAATATGTCGTCTCCAGGTGCAAATTTTGTTTGCACCTGCCGGGTAGTTGGATTCAGTGTTTTGCACTCTAATTTAAAATTCGATACTTAGAAAACAAAACAAATTGGCTTTCTTTTATCCTATATACGAAAAAATCGAAGAAATGATCCTGAATCCTGAGTCCAACCTCTCGACTGTTTTAAAGGAGCCAGGTTGACAAAGAGACCCAGAGATACTCCAGACCTGGCGCATAAGAGGGTTCATCTGTGGCAAGCCCATAAAAATATCCCTGCCTGTTTTCATGGGCTTGGGTGCCCACGAAGCATGGGGGATTAGGGAGATTCTGGGCGCGGACGTTGCTACATAAAGAAGGGGCGGATAAAATGGCGCTTATGGCTGGCCCTGCTCATCACCGCCGGGATCGAACAGACAAATCGTGACGGTAAGTCCCAGGAAGGCGGAGATCCCTTTGAGGAGGATGTCCCTGAGATCGGCAGTCCGATTGGGCAGGAGGTATTGGACCCCTTCGTCCAGGAGGCTTACCAAGAGGAGAAACGGAAGGGATTTCAGATAGGTCCAGATATGCCAACCGGTCCCCGGCTCCCCCTGACGAAATCTCCGGCCCACCAGATAGCTCAAGAGGCCGTATTCCAGGACATGGACCTTCTCCGGCAAGAAGCGAATCCGCCCCAAGAAATAGCCATAGACCACTGCCAGAGCGGAGAACCATAGGTAGGCTGAAGCCCGCTTTTCCCGACGGAAAAAGATCAGGTAAATCAAGAGGGACAGGCCGCTCGCCAGAGCCAAGGCATTCAGAACGTAAGGGGTGAAGGCTCCAAATCGATGCCGGAAAAAGGACCACCAGGCCGGGGCATAGGGCAGACTGAGAAAAAGGCCCGCGACATAAAGTGCCACCGCACCCCAGGCTTGGGTTCGATCTTTCCTGTCCATATCCCATTCCCCCGACACCCAAGGGGTTTTAACGGTCTATCCGATAACGCTTCTTCCTCCCCAGCCCTTTCAGTTCGGACAAGGCCTTCGGGAGGTTTTCGGGTAGGCGCTAACGGTCTATCCGATAACGCTTCTTCCTCCCCAGCCCTTTCAATTCGGGCAAGGCCTCCGGGAGGTTTTCGGGTAGGCGCTAACGGTCTATCCGATAACGCTTCTTCCTCCCCTGCCTCTTCAGTCCGGGCAAGGCCTTCGGGAGGTTTTCGCATAGGCTTCAACGCAGATCGCGGAACGCGGCTTAGCTCGAAGCGCACTCTACGCCTTTCTAACATAGATTTCGCGGGCAATCTCCTTGTCCAGGGCCATGTCCGTTTCGCCGATGCTGATCACATAGGAGGGTTGGCGTTGGTGCAGTCTGATCACGCTGCCGGGGATCAAACCCAGGGCGCTGAGCCGATCCAGCCGGGCGTGGTGTTTGGGAGTGATGAAGACGATGCGTCCCTCCTCTCCCAAAGGCAGGTCACAGAGACGCATCACCAGGGGCTGGATATCCACCTGGAACCGGTTACAGCACTCGTCCGGGGGTATCGGCTTGCCGTGGGGACACCGCCTGGGATGACCCAAAAAGGTGCAGACGCTCTCGATGACCTTGGGAGACAAGAGGTGCTCAAAGTTGCAAGCCCCGGATTCCACCTGGGCCTCATCCAGCTCGAAGATCTCCGTGAAGAGCAGCTCCGCCAGCCGATGCCGGCGAATGATATCCCTGGCCCGCCTTTCCCCCTCTGGGGAGAGCGCCACCTCCATGAGGCCTTCCACCCTAAAGCCTGGAACCCCATCGGGCACCGGTGTCGCGGCCTCTCGAACCGAGAGGTCCCTCTCTCGGAGCAGCAGCAGGCCCTGCCTGACCCCCTCTTCCAGAGCAGCGGCCTCTTCCCCACCCGGTGCCAGGATCTCCTCCTGCAGGAGAACCTGGCCATCCTCCCTGGCCGTCCAGATGTGCTCTAAAAGCTCATCTAGCTCATATAGCTCATAGCTCATGGCTCATAGCAACTTCTTGCAGGGTTGATTATCCGGCCATGGATCATCCTGGCCACTTCCTCTCCGCGTAAGCTCACAACCGATTACCCTTCTCCACTGATGAAGTGCTCACTGGATGCTCTTTTACGTGGGGCTGTACTCATCGCTCAGAGCTGCTACGCGCTGTGAGCCATGGGCTATAACTGCACCTGCATCCACCGCAGCAGCCAATTCAGCATCCCACCTACGAGAATCGCAAATGGGAAGATAAAGCCCGCCATGGCCAGGGCCACCTTGAGCCCTTTCTCTTTCACTATCATAAAAAAGTTGGCGATGCAAGGGACAAATAGCGTGATGGTCACCAGGCTCACCACCACCTGGATGGGGTCTAGTTGTCCCTGTTTGGCCAAGGCGTAGAGGCCGGCAGCACCGTAATCTCGCCGCAGAAACCCCACAATGAAAGCCCCTGTTGCCTTGGTGGGCAGACCCAAGAGGCCGGAGATGACCGGGGAGGCCAGCTCCTCGATGGCCTTCAAAAGGCCGAACCAGTTTAAGAAGAACAAAAAGAGGGTCCCCAGAGCAAACAGTGGGACCGCCTCCTTCAGGTACCACTCGATGCGGGCCGCCGTCTTGATCACGATATTGGAAATCTGCGGCAGGCGCAAAGGGGGCAACTCCAGGATAAAGTCCGATCCCTTTCCCGGCAGGACTCGGGCGGCCAGGAAGCCCACCGCAATGATGACCGCGACGACGGTGAAGGACCACAGGATCGTAGCCTTCAGGGAGACCCCTCCCAACATCCCCAGGATCACCCCCAACTGGGCGGAGCAGGGAACCCCCAAGGCCAGCAGGAGGATGACGATCAGCCGCTCCTTGTTGGACTCGAGGATCCGGGTCGTGAGGACCGCCATGGTGTCACAGCCCAACCCCAGGACCATGGGCAAAACCGCCTTGCCGTTCAGCCCCATCACCTTGAAGACGCGATTGCTCATCACGGCCAACCGGGGCAGGTAGCCCGAGTCTTCCATCAGACCGAAGATCACGAAGAAGGTGCCTACGATCGGAAAGACGATGGCGATGGCATAGGTCAAGGCCATGGTAATCAATCCATAGTCGCCAACCAGGAGCTCCTGCAGGAACGGCAGGGGGATCGCTGCCTTCACCAAACGTATGGCCGCCGGATTGACGTAGCGGCCAAATAGGGTCTGCTCGAAGAAATTGACCAGCGTTCCCGCACCAAAGACCCCCACAAACCGGTAGGTCAAGTAGAGGATGGCGAGCAGGAAAGGGATCCCCCAGATGGGGTGGGTGGACCACTGGCCCAGGGTGGTCCCCCAAGAGGAGCGTTCCATCTTTTCCGCGGCCACCACCTGAGAGAGGATCGAATCGACCCAGCGCAGCCGGATTTCAGTGATGACATAACTTAAGGGGTGGGAAAACTTTTCCTGAAGGGATAGGCAAATGGCCTCGATCTTTTCGATGGCGGCAGCGGAAAGGTTCTGGTGGAGCCAACCCTTGAGGCTCTCGTCTCCGGCCAGCAGCATCAGCCCCAGGGCCCGGCGGGAGATGTAGGCCTGGGGGAGCAGCTCCACCACCTGGCGAAGGGAGGACTCGATGGGCTCCCCGTAATCGATCCTCAAGGAGGAAGCCCGTAGCTGTGAGAGGCCCCCCACCAGCCGATCAAGGCCCTTCCTCCGGGTAGCCACCGTGCTGACGGTCCCCACCCCGAGGATCTGAGTCAGTCGATCCGTATCGATCGTAATGCCCCGGCTGCGAGCCTCATCCTCCATGTTCAGATCGAGCAGGAAGGGCAACTCCATCTCCGCCAGCTGCAGGGAGATGAGCAGGCCCCGCCGCAGGTTCTTGCTGTCGATGACCTGAACGATCCGATGGCTGTCTTCTGAGAGGAGGATGTCCCGGGTGACGCGCTCATCCTCCGAAAGCGGCAAGAGATTGTTGACCCCCGGGGTATCGATAACCTGATATCTCTTCTTGTTGAGATGAGCGGCCCCCCGGGTAATCTCGACCGTGGTGCCCGGATAGTTGGATACCGTGACGTAGCTGCCCGTGAGCAAGCCAAAGATGGCACTCTTGCCCACGTTGGGGTTCCCCACCAGGACAACCCGTTCCCCCTCCTTGAGGGGGACCTCTTTGGCCTTATGATGGTTGTGCATGGCGAAAACCTCTTTTCTTCTCTTCTTTCGGGTCGGGCAGAATTGTGTGAGAATGAAACTCAGTTTAGTCCAATCGCCCAGAGCTTGTCAAGAGCGGAAATTTTTCCATTGACAAGGGGCCCCGTTTTCGGGTATTCTTGCAAATCATTAAGCGATCCTATTCCCCGGGGGGACCCTTTAGGGCCGGGGCCCCGACTGTGGATGTGGCCTTCACCCTATTGAATCCTCCTCGCTGAAGCCAACGGATGCCTTGTAGCCTCTACACTGCCACCTGCACCTTCTAACTGCACTCATGCCGGGGAAGGAATATGAGCGGACCGGCTGTCTTCAATAGCCGTTGGACCACAGGCTCAAAGGCCCAAACCTGATCCTATCATCGTTTTCATCGCCCCTATCCAAACCAGACAGGGATACAGCCCATGAGCAAGATTTCATACAACATCCTGGTGGTAGATGATGAGATCCATAACCTGGAGGCCCTGGAGAGGGCCTTCCGCGGGGAATACCAGGTCTTCGCTGCTCAGAGCGGCGTCGAGGCGCTTCGAATCCTGGAGCAGGAAGAGATCGCCCTGATTATCACCGACCAAAGGATGCCGGGAATGACGGGAATCGAGCTGCTGCAACGCTCCATCCAGTACTACCCCAAGGCAATCCGGATGATCCTGACGAGTTACACCGATGCCGATGAGTTACTGGAGGCGATCAATACCGGCCAGGTCTACCGTTACATCCTCAAGCCCTGGAACCCCAAGGAGCTCAAGATCACTGTCAAACGGGCTTTGGAGAGCTACCACCTCTCGCTGGAGCTGGAGAGGAGAATGCAGGAGCTGGCCATCCTCTACGACATCAGCAAGTCGCTCAACTCCCTCATCGAGATCGAAGAGCTGCTGCGGTTCGTGAACCTCAAGACCCGCGAGCTGCTTCAGGCCGAGGCCAGCTCGATCCTGCTGTGGGACAAATCCAGGGACGAGCTCTTCTTCCCCCTGGACAGGCACGAAGGGAGCCAGAACCACCATCGCTATCCGGCCCGGCTGGGCATCGGGGGTTGTGTGATCCGCGAGGGCCAGCCCTTGCTGGTACATCAGGCGCAAGGGGATGCCCGCTTTGACCCCCAGATCGACGGAGAAGAAGGGATGACTGTCCGATCGCTGTTGTGTGCCCCTCTCCAAACCAAGGGCCGGATGATCGGGGCGATCGAGGTCAAGAACCGCATCGACCGTCCTTTCGAGAACCAAGACTTGCGGCTGCTGAGCGCCCTGGCCGGCCACATCGCTACCTCCATCGAGAATGCGCATCTCTACCGGGAATTGGTGGAGTCCAAGGAGCAACTGGCCGATGAAAACGTCTACCTGCGCCAGGAGGTGGAGAAGAAGTACCATTTCGACCAGATCATCGGCAGGAACGCCAAGATGATCCAGGTCTTCGAACTGCTGGAGAAGGTCATCGATACCCCCACCACCGTCCTTATCCAGGGCGAGACCGGCACGGGCAAGGAGATGATCGCCCGCTGCATCCACTACAACAGCAGCCGCAAGGATCGACGCTTCGTCGCCCAAAACTGTGGGGCGCTGCCGGAAAGCCTGCTCGAAAGCGAGCTCTTCGGCCATAAGAAGGGCTCCTTCACTGGGGCCATGGCCGACAAGAAGGGCCTCTTCGAGGTGGCCCATGAGGGAACGATCTTCCTGGACGAGATCGGCGAAACCTCCCCGGCCATGCAGGTCCGGCTCCTGCGCGTTTTGGAGGACGGAGAGCTCCGCTCCGTGGGGGAGACCTATTCCCGGACGGTCGATGTCCGGGTGGTAGCAGCCACCAACCGCGACCTCAAAAAGGAAGTCGAGGCGGGTCGCTTCCGCGAGGACCTCTATTACCGGTTACATGTCTTCCCCATCACACTTCCCCCTTTGCGAGAGCGCCGGGACGACATCCCCTTGTTGGCTCACCACTTCCTGAAGAAGTACGTTCAGCGGATGAGCAAGCAGATCCCCGGCTTCAGCCCCGAGGCCCTCAATGCCTTGCAAAACTACCCCTTTCCCGGGAACGTACGCGAGCTGGAGAACGAGATCGAGCGGGCGGTGACCCTGGCCCCTCAGAAGGGGGTCATACAGCTTTCCCTGCTCTCCGAGCGGGTCCAAAAGGGAGAACACTTTTACTCGCTCGCACTGGGAGAGCGGGGAAACCTCAAGAAGACGATCGATCGCCTCGAACGCCATATGATCGAGGAGGCCATGCGGCTCTGCAAGGGCAACAAGTCTCGCGCGGCTCAGGACCTGGGACTCAGCCGCGTGGGACTCCAGAAGATGATGCGGCGGCTGGGGCTCGCGGAATGAATACTTCGTTATCTTTCCGGATCATTAGTTAGCATAAGGGGGGTGCGGCCCATTGGATCCACTTGAGATAAGCCCTTTCCTGACACCTCGTTTGCATACATTGTTATCGCTGACCAAGAGAATCTCCTGGGGGAGCGCGCAGAGGACCCTTTTCTTCTTGGGAAAGAGGCCTTTCCATACGGGCAGGTGGCGCCTTGGGGGGGCGAATGGCACCAGATTTGCTCTACAAATTATGCGAGATCTGCCCCCCGAAAAGCCGATCGGATCGCTCCGATCTATCCTCCCCCAAGGCCACTCGGGGTGGCCTCTAACCGGGGGGCGGATCTCAAACCTCATCCTTCCTTCTCCTTTCTGCTTTTCCGCCGATCCCCTCTCCCCCGCTCACGTTTAGAGTTGACAAAAGGGCTCCTCCTAGATTATGATTAATAAATTTAGCTGGCTTGCCCAATGCCGCGCGACGATTGCAGGCGCCATCGATCGCAATGGGCATGGGCCCCGGGCATGCATCTGAGCTCCAGGGCGAATCGTGCCCAATTCCTCGTTGGAGATGCAGACAGGATGGAAAATGGTTCCTATTTGGCGAAGGTTCTCAAGATGATTCCGAATCGCTTCCTATTAGTGAAGGTCGCCTCTGAACGCCTACAGCAGCTGAACAAGGGAGCAAAACCCTTGGTGGATCTCGATTCTGATTCCATGTCCTTGAGCGAGATCGCCTTAAAAGAGATCGCCGAGGGAAAGATCCAGATCGATTTTCTCTCCAAGGCAAAGAAGGGGTAGCGCCTTCGGCGAATTAGAAATTGAAAATTGAAAATTGAAAATTTAACGCATAGGAATTTCCTTTTTAGACAGGATTAACGTGAAAGTTTTAAGTTTCAGGTTTTAAGTGTTAAGCAAGAAACCTAAAACTTAAAACTTAAAACCTAAAACTTAACTTGTAAAGAGGAAAGACAGCCTTGATCGAGGTGGAGAACCTAACCAAGTATTACGGTCCAGTGCCGGCCATTACCGATATCACTTTCCAGGTCGAGAAGGGAGAGATCCTGGGCTTTTTGGGGCCCAATGCAGCCGGCAAAACCACCACCATGCGGATCCTGACCTGTTTCATGCCTCCCACCCGCGGGCGGGCCCGGGTCGCGGGGTATGACTGCCTGGATCAATCCCTGGAGGTGCGCCGCCGCATCGGCTACCTGCCGGAGAACGTCCCCCTGTACAACGAGATGCGGGTGACCGACTACCTCCATTTTGTGTCGGCCATCAAGGGAATTCCCCGCCGGGAGCGGTCCCGCAAAGTGGCCGAAGTCATGGGGGACTGTGGCCTGCTGGAAGTGGCGGGAAAGATCAATGGCAAGCTCTCCAAAGGATACCGCCAACGGGTGGGGTTGGCTCAAGCGCTGTTGAGCGATCCGGAGGTGCTCATCCTGGATGAGCCCACGGTCGGGCTCGACCCCCGGCAGATCATCGAGATCCGCAACCTCATCAAGTCCCTGGCCGGCCGGCGCACGATCATCCTCTCCACCCATATCCTGCCCGAGGTCAGCATGACTTGCCAGCGGGTGATCATCATCAACGAGGGGAGGGTGATCGCGGTGGACACGCCGGAGAACCTGACCGCTCAGTTGGAGAAGTCGGCCCAGGTTCTCCTCCAGGTCGAGGGGCCTCCCGAAGAGGTGGTAACGATTCTATCCCGTGTCGAGGGCGTCCTCGAGGTGGAGAGACGGGACATCGCAGCGGATCATCAGGTCCACACTTACCTGGTGAAGTCTCAACCGGCGCTCGACCTGCGCAAGGAGCTGGCCGCCGCCGTGTTGCGGAACCAGTGGGGGCTGCTGGAGCTGCGGGGCGTCTCGCTGAGCCTGGAGGACATCTTCATCCGGTTGGTCACCGAGGAGGAGGGATCCGCTGCAGATCACCCCTCCCAATCGACCAGCGGCCCAGAAGGGCCCGACGAGGAGGAGGAGCTCTAAAGAATGAACCTGTTCCCCATTTTACAGCGGGAATTCAAGTCTTATTTCGTCTCTCCCATCGCTTATATCGTGACCTTTATCTTCTTGCTGGTCTCCGGGTATTTCTTCTACACCAACCTCGCCTGGTATGCCTTTGTCAGCTTGCAGATGGCCAGCAGCACAGCGGAAGGGGTTCATGACCTCAACCTGACCGACGGGGTGTTGCGCCCGCTCTTTCTGAACATGAGCATCGTCATGCTGCTGATGATGCCGCTGCTCACGATGCGGCTCTTCTCCGAGGAGAAGAAGACGGGGACGATCGAGCTATTGCTTACCTACCCCATCCGGGACGTGGAAGCCCTGTTGGGCAAGTTCGGGGCCTGCCTGGCCGTCTTCGCCCTGATGCTTGCCTTGACCCTGGTTTACGTCCTCCTGATGGCCTTCTACGGCGATCCCGAGTCCGGACCGGTGATCACCGGCTACCTGGGGCTGCTGATGCTGGGCGCTGCCTTCATCGCACGGGGCATCCTGGCCTCCTCGCTGACGGAGAACCAGGTCGTCGCGGCAGCGCTCTCCTTTGGCTTTCTGCTCCTCTTCTGGGCCATCAGTTGGGCCACTTTCTTCACGGGACCCAAGTTGGGCTCCGTTCTCACCTATCTCTCGCTCATGGATCACTTGAACAGCTTCTCGAAGGGGGTCATCGAGACCAAAGATGTGGTCTATTACCTGGGCTTTACCTTCTACTGTCTCTTCCTGACCTTGAGATCCCTGGAATCGAAGCGGTGGAGAGGCTAAGGAGACAATGAAAGGAACGGTCGAAACGCTCAAAGGAATCTTTTCCAAAAGGTCCACCCGCTACGGAATCAACGCGACCCTTCTCACCTTGCTGGTGCTGGGGATCGTCGTCCTGATCCAGGTGATTTCCGCCCGGAGCTCCTGGCGGTGGGACCTCACCGCCAACCGGCGGTACACCCTGTCCGACCAGAGCAGGAAGATCCTCCAGGAGCTCCGCAAGCCCATTCAGGTCACCGCCTTCTACCGGGAGGGAGAGACAGGCCGCCAGCGGCTCCAGGAACTCCTCGAACAGTACACCCATCACTCGAAGAAGATCCAGTTCGAGTTCGTGGACCCCGACCGCAACCCTGCCAAGACCCGAAGGTACGAAATCAGCAGCTACGGGACCACCGTGGTGGAGAGCAATGGCAAGATGGAGCGGGTCTCCGACCCCCAAGAGGAGGAGATCACCAACGCGATCCTCAAGGTGACCAAACAGGGAAAGAAGGTGGTCTATTTCGTGGAGGGCCACGGGGAGCCGGATATCGAGGATAGCGCAGAACACGGTTACAGCAAGGCGAAGAAGGGGATCGAAAAGCAACTTTACGAAACCAAGAAACTGCTGTTGATGCGGGAGGAGCAGGTACCGGCCGATAGCTCGGTGGTGATCGTCGCCGGTCCGCGCAAGGACCTGCTGCCCGACGAGCTGGCCAAGCTGAAGGCGTATATCTCGCGGGGGGGCAGTTGCCTGTTCCTGTTGGACCCTTACGCAGCCCCCGCCCTGGCCTCCTGGCTGGAAAAGTATGGCATCCGGGCTGGACAGGACATCATCGTCGATCTGAGGAGTCGGATCTTCGGGGCCGACTATACCATGCCCGTCGTCTCCTCCTACGCCCGCCACCGGATCACGAAGGAGTTTAAAATGGCCTCCTTCTTCCCCCTGGCCCGCTCTGTGAACCCCAGCACCCCGCTTCCGGCGGGGATCGATGCCCAGTCCCTGGCCAAGACCGGCGGGGATAGCTGGGCGGATGCCGATCCGAACCTCCTGCAAAAGGGGGAGGCCCGCTTCGATGAGGGGAAGGATCGACCCGGCCCGGTCTCGATGGCGGTGGTGGCTACGCTCAACCTGAAGGAGTTGCCCTCCGAGCTGAAAGCCGATAGCGTGCAGAAGACCTCTGCCGCAAAAGGGAAGGAGCATGCTCGCATGGTCGTCTTCGGGAACTCGGCTTTCGCCAGCAACAGCTATCTGACCCTATCCGGCAACGAGGATCTCTTGCTCAACACGGTGAGCTGGCTGGCGGAGGAAGAGGAATTGATCTCCATCCGGCCCAAGTCCACCCGGGGCAGCCCCCTCATCCTGACCGCTCACCAGGCTCAGGTGATCTTCTGGGTTCCGGTGGTGCTGCTGCCGCTCTCGGCCCTGCTGATGGGCATCTCCGTCCTGGGCCGGCGGAGGCGACCGGCGAGACCTGATTTTAGGGTACCGAAAGAATGATCCATTGGAGAAAGATCCTCCTCCTGGTCTCCATCCTGCTGGCCCTGGGCAGTTACCTTTATTTTTACGAGCTCCGCGGCAAGGAGTCCAGGAGGGCGAAAGAGGAGGCAGCCAAGAAGCTCTTCTCCCTGAAGAAGGAGGAGGTCCAAGAGGTCCATCTCCAAAAAGGATCCCGGGTGATCGTTTGCCGGAAGGTGAGCGGCCGCTGGCAGTTGGTCTCCCCGTTGAAGGCCCCGGCCGACTCGGGCGCGATCGAGGGCCTCCTCTCCAGCCTGACCGACCTCACCACCGAGCGGACGGTGGAGGAGAAACCGAAGGACCTGAACCCTTATGGACTCCAGATCCCTCAAGGGGAGGTTCGCTTGAAGGGGAGTCGAGGCGAGCAAGCCCTGCGGGTGGGCGGCCAGAGCCCACTCGATTCCTTCCTTTACGTGCAGAAACGGGGGAGCTCCAGTGTCCTCCTAACCTCCTCCTCCTTGCAGGACAGCCTGAACAAAGAGGTCTACGACCTGCGAGACAAGACTGTCCTGGCCTTCTCTCCCCAGGAGGTCCGGAAGGTGGAGGTCATCCGGGACGCCCTCAACCTCTCCTGCCGGCGGACCACGGGAGATCAGTGGGAGCTGCTCACTCCCATTCGCTACCGGGCGGATGGGGAAAAGATCCGGGAGGCCCTGCAGAAGCTCAAGGAGCTCAAGGTCAAGCAATTTGTGGAGGATCGGTCCCAAGACCTGACCCCGTACGGGCTGAATACCCCCCAGGGGAGATTGATCTTATGGAAAGAGGACCGGGGAAAACCTACCTCCCAGATCCTCCTGTGGAGCAAGCAGGAAGGTGGCCAAATTTACGCCCAACATCAGGGAGAGGGGACCCCTTCAGGGGCAGGGGCGCAGGTCCTCGCCCTCGATGAGGATCTCCTGAAGGCCCTGCCGGCCACGGCCGATGATTGGCGAGACCCTCGCCCCTTCCAGGTTACCTCGGAAGAGAAGGTGGAGAAGCTGGAGCTGGGTTATCCCGATGAGCGCGTGATTTGCGCCCGGGAGAAAGGGGCGCGCTGGCGCCTCCAGAGCCCGGTTCAGGCCGCCGCCAGCGCGCCGGAGGTGGAAGCCCTCCTGGGCAAGCTCAAGGAGCTCAAGGTCAAAAGATTTGTTACGGACAGCCCTTCCAGCCTGGCCGCCTTCGGGCTGGAGAAGCCCGGTCGGTATTGCCGGGTCTGGCAGAAAGGTCAGGCCACCCCTCAGACCCTCTGGTTAGGGCAGGAGGTCCCCAACGAGGAAGGGGTTTACGGGCGGATGGAACCGGCCTCCACCGTCTTCCTGTTGGCCTCAAAGGAGGTTGGGGAGCTCACGAAGCGGGGCGTGGACCTGCGGGACCGCTCGCTGCTCTCCTTCGATCCCAGCGAGATCGGGAAGGTGGCGCTGCAGTACCCGAAGTTCGCGCTGCTCTTGGAGAGGAAGGGAGAAGAATGGAGCCTGGTAGAGCCCCAAAAGAAGAAGGCCCGACCTACCAAGGCCATAGACCTCCTCTGGGAGATCAACGGACTCAAGTTCCAGGAGATCCTCACAGAGAAAGGAGGACAGGAGAGCCATTATGGTCTGGATAGGCCCCAGTTAACGATCACCCTCTGGAAAACCAACGGAGCCCTTTTTGATACCCTCTTGCTCGGTACCAAGGACCCCGCAAAGGGCCTGGTCTACGCCAAGACCGGATCCAAAGCTACGGTTTACGCGGTGGAAGACGTGTTCTTGAACAAGTTACCCAAAACAGCAGCGGAAGTGGCCGAAGAGAAGAAGTAGCGGGATTTTCTCTCCATGCGAAGAGGAGAAGGTCATGGGCAGGATAAAGATTGCGTTGGTGGGGGTGGGAAATTGTGCGAGTGCGTTGGTCCAAGGGATTGAGTATTATTGCAGAAATCAAAGCAACGGCCAACTGGAGAACCCGGGCCTGATGCACTACAACCTGGGAGGCTATTGCCCGGGGGATATCGAGGTAGTCGCCGCCTTCGATATCGACCGGCGCAAGGTAGGCCGTCCCTTAAACGAGGCGGTTTTCGCCAAGCCAAACTGCACGCAGGTCTTTCAGGCTGACCTGCCTCGCTCCCGCGTCCGAGTCGCCATGGGAAAGGTGCTGGACGGGGTATCCGAGCACATGAAGGCCTATTCCCCGGAACGGACCTTCCTGGTGGCCGAGGAGGAGCCCTGCGACATCGAGGAGGTGCTCCGCCGAAGCGAAGCGGAGATGCTGCTCAACTACCTGCCCGTAGGCTCTGAGGAGGCCGCCCGCTTTTACGCCCGCTGCTGCCTGAATACGGGGATCAGCTTCATTAACTGCATGCCCACCTTCATCGCCTCGGACCCTAAATGGGAAGGGCGCTTCAAAGAGGAAGGGATCCCGATCATCGGGGACGACATCAAGGCCCAGCTGGGCGCTACGATCCTCCATCGCACCCTGGCCAAGCTTTTCACCGACCGCGGGATCAAGATCGACCGCACTTACCAGCTCAACACGGGGGGAAATACCGACTTTCTGAACATGTTGAACCAGGAGCGGCTCAAATCGAAACGGATCTCCAAGACCGACGCGGTCCAGTCCCAGCTGCCCGTGCCCCTGGAGCCGGACAACATCTATATCGGTCCCTCCGATTATGTCCCCTGGCAGAAAGACAACAAGATCTGCTTCCTGCGCATTGAGGGGCGGGGATTCGGGGCCGTCCCCATCAACCTGGAGTTGCGCCTTTCGGTGGAGGATTCTCCCAACAGCGGCGGGGTCGCCATCGACGCGATCAGGTGCTGCAAATTGGCCCGTGAAAGGGGTCTGGCCGGTGCTCTGCTGCCGGTCTCAGCCTACCTGATGAAGCATCCCCCCTGCCAGATGCCGGATCACGAGGCGCGACAGCTTCTGGAGGAGTTCATCGCGGCGAGCGTTCCAAGACCGGCACCCGCCGCGGGGCAATAGGCACGGATTCATCCATGCAGATGGAAAAATGCCAGCGGATGATCACGGACCCAGCCCAATCAGCCAATCGGCCAAACGTTCTATCTCCTGCGGGCTCAAGGTGTCACCATAAGCGGGCATAAACCCCGCACCTTGACGGATCTTCTGCAGGATCCCCCCGCGATCGCTCTCTTTTAGCCCTATCAGGCTCGGACCGCCGAACCAACGGCCCCGCATATCGACCGCATGGCAGCGGTAACAAGGACGGACCTGAGGGTTGGCGTAGCCGAAGTAAATCAGCTGCCCGGGATGCGAGAGGCCTTCCCGGGGTGGCGGTGGGTGGGCGCACCCGATCCAGGACGTGAGAAAGAAGGCCGCCCCGAGGGCGCCTCCCGCCAACCCTGTCCGACCTTTGCTTAGGAAACGAATCGCCATATCCCTTTACAACCTCCTTCAGTACCTAGATCCCATAGGAATTTCCTTTTTTCCCCCTCCCCGCCAACCCCTCCGCCGGGGGAGGGAAGATGTACGGGCGCACGGCCGTGCGCCCGTACTCCTTCCCCCTTGATGGGGGAGGGTTGGGGTGGGGGTGAAATAACTTGAACCGTATAGGAATTTCCATTTTCAGCGAAGAACCCCCCCACCCCCCCTTCGTAAGGGGGGGTAATTTATCCCTTCAAAAACCGATCCATCGGACCTTATCCCCCTTGCGGGGAGGGACCGGGGGGCTCTGATCGGGATAGCCGAGGGGGACCCCGGCCACCATCATCTTGCCCTCGACACCCAGGATCTGGCTGATCTCCTCCTCGATGATGCAGCAGGCCTGGACCCAACAGGCCCCCAACTCCCGGGCATGGGCCGCCAGCAGCAGGTTCTGCAGAGCGGCACAGGCCGAAGGGTAGCCGGGATCCATCTCCAGGGGCATATAGCTCAGCTGTTCCCGGGTCTTGTCGGTATAGACGAAGATCATCACCGGGGCCCCGCCCATGGTGGCGAAGAAATGCTGCATCAGCCCAACCATCTTCTCCGGGAAGAGATTCTTGACGTTCCCCAGCCAGGAGGGGGCATGCCGGGCCATGGCCTGGACCACCTGGTCCTTTTTCTCTCCCTGGACGACGACGAAATACCAGCCCTGCATGTTGTAGTTGGAGGGAGCCCAACGGGCCAGTTCGAGGATCTCCTCCAGCACCTCTCGATGAACCGGGGTGTCCCGGAATCTCCGAATGCTCCTACGCGTCTTGATGGCCTCAACCAGTTCCATAACTTCTCCTCCTGGGGATATGGGTCTCATTTCTCCCCTTCCGGCTCCAGGAAACCAGGCATCCGGTCCTTCCAGAAGTTGGGGCGCCGTTTCTCGAAATAGGCCGCCTGGGCCTCCTTGGGCTCCGGGCCATAGAAAAAGTCTGGGGCCATCATGGAGAGGTAACGGCCAAAATCCCCTTCCATATAGTCGATGTCCCGGTCGAAGCTGGCCTTTTGGAGCTCGATGATGGTGGGGCAGCGGTCCAGCAGCTCATCGCACCACTGGTCAACTTCCGCCTCCAGCCGCTCCAGAGGTACCACGGTATTGACCAGGCCGATCTGGAGGGCCTCCTGGGCGGTGTACTGGCGGCACATCATCCAGATCTCCCGGCCCTTCTTGGGGCCCACCACTCGGGAGAGATAAGTGACCACGAAGCCGTGGGCGGGGCTGCCTACCTTGGGGCCGGTCTGGCCAAAGATGGCGTTGTCGGCTGCCACGGTAAAGTCGCAGAAGTAGGCCAGGTGGTGGGAGCCGCCGATGCAGTACCCCTTGACGGCAGCGATGGTCGGTTTGCGGCAGCGCCGCAGGGCGGTGTTGAAACCCACCCCTCCCAGCAGAAAGGCCTGGTGGAGCCCGCCGGCGGCCTCCCAGCCCACGTCCCCGCCGGTGCCGAAGTTATCCCCCACGCCGGTGATGACCCCCACACCGATCGTCCGGTCACGACTGAGGTCGTCCAGGGCGATGATCAGCTCCTTGATGCCCTCATCGGTAAAGGCGTTCATCCGCTCCGGCCGGTTAAAGGAGAGGCGGGCCACGCCGCCGCCATGGGCGCGGTACTTCTTCTCGTAAATGATATCCCTGAAGTCCATTGCCTCCCCCTCGACCTTCTTCCAGGGGGTCCATTCCGTTGCAGCTGCCATGGGGATCCTCCTTCGTGGTGAGTGTTTAAAAGATCGAGCCCATTCCTTGTCTAAACCCTCATGGCCAAGCAAAGCTGGCCGCCCCTGACAATGAAAAATGGACTCCAGAGGGACACGGGCATTTTCACGGGAAAAGGCCCGGGGTAAGCCCTTGAGACAATGGGTGGGGAGCTCTTTAAAAGGGAAGTTGCCGGAACCCGATCCTCAAGCTCCGTCGATATGCACCTTTCTCTCTCGAAAGAGCCACTGCCCTCCGATCTTCACCAGCCGGTCTTCATACTCGCCGACAGCCGCAATCCTGGCGCCGCCCTCCTGGGTCGTTGAGGTCATCAAGATGAAGGAGCGGGAGGAAGCCGCGTCTCCGTGGATCTCGGTCAAAATATTCGTCACAAAGTGGCGAAAGTTGGGAGCGGTGGCCGCAAGCTTCTGAACCGCCTCGATAAATCGGTCCAGCTCTTGGTGGACGGCAAACCGCCCAATGATGCCATCGAAGATCCCGTCAGGGGTAAAGCACGCGGCATACCCCGGAAAGTCATTGTGATCAACGGCCAGGTTATAGCGTGCGATCAGTTCCGCGATGGCCGCCTTTTCACGGGCAATGTCCTCCTGCGTCATGGGGGTCCCTCCTTTAAAAAGGGATTAGGGGTTAGGGGTTAGTTATGCAGGCAGGGTACCGTTTCGCGTATCCCCTGTCAAGAGATTAAACGCAACCAGTTGGCCAGTTCCGACCCAATGAGATGCGGATTGTCCTCTTGCACGAAATGAAGCCCCGCCCCGATCTCCACCGCCGTCAGGTTCTTCAGGTTTTGCCGGCACCATTCCACCATCGATGCGGTCACCAAGGCTCCCGGTGTGGCATAGAAGAGCAACTTCGGCACCTCTGAGCGTTGAAGCCTTTGGTTATAGGTTTTAACCGCCTCGGTGACATCGGGGGGCTCTCCTTCGATGGGGATCTCATTGGGCCACCGCCAAAGGGGCTTACGGCTGCCTGGCTCCTTGAACGGCTCTCGGTAGTGGTTCATCTCCTCCTCGCTGAGCTTTCGGACGATGGCACCGGGCAAGACTTGCTCGATGAACAGGTTCTTGTTCACGATCATGTCCCAGCCGACCCCAGGAGCTCGGAAGGCCTGGAATACTTCTTTAAAGTCAGCGGGAAAGCTCTCCCAGGTCAGCGGTGTGAGAATCGCCTCCATAAAAACGATCCCTTTGAGATTGTCCTCGTGACGCATGGCGTAATGGAACCCGAGGGCAGAACCCCAATCGTGAATGACCAGTGTGATGTTCCTCAATCCCATCTTTTCGATGAAGCCCTCCACGTACTTTACGTGATCAAAAAAACGGTACTCGAGGTCCAGTTTGTCCGACTTTCCCATCCCGATGAGGTCCGGAGCAATACAGCGAGCCGCCGATGTTACATGGGGAATGATGTTCCGCCATAGATACGAAGAAGTTGGATTGCCATGAAGGAACAGGATCGGGTCGCCTGCCCCCTCATCGACATAATGGATCTTTGAGCCGTGGACTTCGATATAGTTGGACTTATAGGGAAAATCTGACGAAATGCCAGGGATAGCGGTCATGCTTTTCCTCCTTTCATTTGCAGTAACGTAGGCCATACATCGCCCGAAGGGGCATTGGGATCACTCCAGGAGATCGCGCATCTCCCCCGATTGCTCTTTGGCTCCTTTGACAAGGGCGTTTAGGAAAGCCGATCGCAAAGGCTTGATCGCCATCGCCGCCTTAAATGGCGGGGATTTTTCCAAAATGTTGAAGATCCGTCCCAATGCCCGATGGCTCAGCTTCTCGGGCTCCTCGAAAAGGATCTGGGCCAACTTTCCCCGCTCAATCGCCATCGCCACGATCCGATCGAAAATGGTCTCTGGGGTAAATACCCGCGGCTCTCGGGGCTTCATGGAGATCCCGCCCGATTTGCAGGCCGAATAGCAGACGCCACACCCCAGACAGAGGGTGTGGTCGAGCGCTGCCCACTTTCGTTTCCGCTCCCCTTCTCCCTGGTGAGCGATCTCGATCGCCCTCACTGGACATGCATTGACACACATGCCGCACCCTTTACACCTGGAGAGGTCGACTTCCATCATCCAGTTCGAAGTGACGATTGCGTTTCGAATATCGAACGTCTGGATCGCCTGGATCATCCCGCAACAGCAACCACAACAGTTGCAGATGTAGGTCACCTTTCGCCTCACATTGTCCCCGGTCTGGGCCAGCCCGGCCTCCTTGCACTCTTCTAAGATGCGCATCGCTTCGCCGGTAGTGATCGATTGGGCCAGCCCGCACCGGATCATCGCTTTTGCGGCATAGTTAAACGAAAGGCAGTTCTGCTGCGGCCTGTCGCAAGCCCTTCCCAAATGGCTGGCTTTATGGCGACAGGAACAAAGCGAGACCGCCGATGCCGACGCCGACCGCACGATGTGGCTCGCCCGTTCCCAGTCGAGGATTTCGGTAAGCCCTTCCCCCTGAAGCGCCTCCTCATGGACAAGCGAACGTCCGATTTGGGTCTGGCCCTGGAAGACCGAGCGGGCGAAGCGGTCGTCCTCTCCCATGTAATCCTCGAAGAGGCGGGCCAGCTCGGCCATCGGCAAGTCGTCGCGGGCGCGCATGAATGTGAATTCAAAGAGGCCGATCACCACCGGCGGGAGCGCGAAATAGCGTTGCCCGTTGTGCTCGAAGTCGATCATCAGCCCCCGATGGGCCATCTCGGTCATCCTGTCGCACAATTCATCCTGGGCGATGCCTAGCTTTCGCGCCAGCACATCCAGCGGAGTCGGCCGGCTGGGGATCCGCCGGGCAAACTCGGATTCCTCGGGAGAGAAGAGGAGCTTCAGGATCTTCATCAAGGTGGGAGATTGGGGGGCGCCGGTCACCGCGCAGTCCAGTCGTTGCTGTAACAGGCGATAGTTGCGGTCGGAATTGGCGGTATGACCCATGACATCCTCCTTACGCTTCCAGAGGAGCTCTGACCCGGTTACTTTGACGGCTGCTTGATGATTATAAACCACGTTGGCCTTTCAAACAACGTTAAAAGATATCTTCTCAATAATCCGAGGTCACTCGACCCGCCCTATCCCTAACTCATTGAAACCGACATGGCCGACCGAAATTGGCCGCCCCCGGGAATGAAAATGGCCCCCGGAAGACTCGGGGATTTTCACGGTAAAAATATGGAGACCTCTGGAGAAATTTTGGGTTTTCCCCCGATTTATTGAGAAGGCACATATTATCTTTTTTCGGCTTCCGAGAAACGCTCCCCACTCTTCTGCACCATAGCCAGCGCCTCGTCTATTGTGCTCAACCCCTCTTGGGCCTGTCCTCCTTTCCCATACGCCTCGGCTAGCAGGCCCAGAAAATACGGCCGCAACTGCTCTCCCCCAGTAGTCTGCCAGGCGGCCAGGCCCTGGCGCATCTGCCCAATCCCCCTCCTCCCCCTGTCCCTGCAGGGCCAGCGCCCAGCCCCGCAGGATCGTTCCCCACGCCAAAAAGGTCGGAGCTCCCTGCTCAATACTGAGCACAATCGTTGCCTCTGCTCGCGTCTGGGTGACCTGCTCCTTCCGGAGGAGGCTATGGAGCATGGCAGCATAGTTTAGGGCGTCAGTCAGGCTAAAGGGGTGAGACAGCTCCTGGGCCAGGGACAGCGCCTCGTGGCTTCTCTGGCGGGCCTGATCCGGATAGCCCACCAACCACAGGGCCCAGGCCGCACAGCCGTGGGAACCCACCCCGAGATCCTCCGAATAGAGAAAGGCCAGATAGTGGTGCTTCTGGGGGTTGTAGAGGGCCATCCCTCGCTCCGCATGATCGATGGCTGGGACAAGCTCTCCTAGAAGAAGCAGGGTACACTCCAGCACATAGTGCACGGACAAGAGGAGGGCCGGGTCTTGTTCGCGATTGGCAAGCATGGAGAGCTGCTCCCCCAGTTCCAGAGCCGTCTGGTAATCCGCCCGCATTACATAAAACACCCACAATCCCACCAACACCGTGAAGAGTTGGGATGTCTCCCCCATCTGCCGGCACAGCTCCTGGGCACGGCTGTAGATGCGTTCCACCTCTGGGACTCCATAGCCTTTGGTGATTGCTAAAACTGGGCCGAGGGCGATCTGCAACTCCAGTTCCTGTCGGATGCGCTCAGAGGTTTCCGGGAGCGTTTTGATCAGCTCCAGCCCTTGGGTGAGGTAATGAATCGCCTCCGCATGGGCCGAGCGCTGCGCGGCCTGCTCCCCAGCCCGCAGGAAGTACTCCACGGCTTTCTCTGTGTTCCCTCTTCGGCTGTAGTGATGGGCCAGCTCCCCATACTGCTCTTCCAGCCGGTAGCCAAAGAGTCCCTCGATCGCCCGCGCCGTCCGCTCATGCAGCGCTCTCCGCCGCTCCATAAGCAGGGAGTTGTAGGCCACCTCCTGGGTAAGCGCATGCTTGAAGGTATATTCGGGCTCCGGGAAGGCCGGATGCTCGTAGATAAATTCCCTCCCCTGAAGGTGAGATAGCAGCCGGTAGAGCTCCTCTTCGGGCCGGTCTACTACCCGCTTAAGAAGCCCCAGAGAGAACTCCTTGCCCATCACTGCCAGGGTCTGGAGCAGGGCCTTCTCCTCCGGCGGCAGCCGGTCGATGCGGGCGGCCAATACCCCTTGCACGGTGGGAGGGATCTGGATTTCGGTCAGCGGCCGGGTCAGCGAGACCACCGCCCCTCGCACCAGCACCCCCTGATCGAACAACGCCTGGACGATCTCCTCCAGGAAGAAGGGGTTGCCCTCGGTCTTCTCCAAGATGAGCTGCTTGATGCCCTGGAGATCCGTCCCATCTCCCAAAAGGGCAGAGAGCAGTTCCTGGGCCTCAGCCGGCCCCAGGGGGTCCAACCACAATTGGGTGTAATAGCTTTTGGACCCCCAGCTATGCTGGTGCTCCGGCCGGTAGTTGACCATCAGCAGGAGGCGCGCCGTGGCCACGCTCTCGCTGAGCACGTCGAGAAAGGCCAGGCTCTCCGTGTCCAGCCAGTGGAGGTCCTCGAAGACGATCAAGAGAGGCTGGTTTAAGCTCTCGCGCAACAGCAGCCGCTTGATCGCCTCGAAGGTGCGGCGGCGCCGGATCTGGGGGTCCATCTGCTGCAGGGAGGAGCTGGCCTCCGAGACCCCCAACAGGGCCAACAAGTAGGGCAGCGTGTCCTCCAGGCTCCGGTCCAACGTCAGCACCTTGCCGGTCACCTTCTGCCGCACCCGGCGCCCGTCGTCCTGGAGGGCGATCTCAAAGTAGTTCTTGAGCAGCTCGACCAATGGCAAATAAGCGAAGGCCTTGCCGTGGGAGATGGAAAAGGTATCCAATACCAGGCAGCCCCGCTGCGAGAGAAGCTTAAACTCGTGACACACCCGGGATTTGCCTACCCCGGGCTCCCCCATCACCGCCACGATCTGCCCATGGCCTCCTTGGGCCAGCTCCATCGCTCGCCTCATCTGCTCCAGCTCGCCTTGCCTTCCCACAAACCGTGCCAGCCCCCGGCGGGCCACCACTTGGAACCGCGTCCGCAGCGGCCCCACCCCCAGCACCTCATAGATGGGCACCGGCTCGCTCACCCCCTGGATCTGTGCGGCTCCCAAGGGCTTAAACTGGAAAAATCCTTCGCTCAGCCGGTAGGTCTGTTGGGTTACCAGGATCGAGCCCGGGGTGGCCAGGCTCTCCATCCGGGCTGCCAGGCCGGTAGAGTGGCCAATGGGTACATAGTCAGTATGCAGATCATCCTTGCGGATCGAGCGCACTACCACCTCCCCGGTGTTGACTCCCACCCGGAGCTGCGGGGGGATTCCTCGCTCCAGCCTGAGTTTATCGGCATACCGCCGGCCCTCCTCCTGCATCTTAAGGGCCGCATATAGGGCCCGTTGGGGATGGTCCTCGTGGGCCAGGGGGGCCCCGAACAAGGCCACGATGCCATCGCCCAGGGTCTGGGCCACGTAGCCCTCGTAGCGATGGACGGCCTCCATCATCAGCTGGAGGGCAGGATCGATGAGGCGGCGGGCCTCCTCTGGGTCGAGCTTCTCGATGAGCGCCATCGAGCCCTGGATATCGGCAAACAGGGCGGTGATGGTCTTGCGTTCGCCCTCAGGG
>JACOWJ010000034.1 GCA_016176845.1 Nitrospinota bacterium | reverse complement strand
GAGGGGGGTGCCTTTGCGAAACTACCGAAAAATTCAGCAACCCAAGTCAGACAACGAATTCCAGGAACTACCCGCTGCTGTGAATTGGTAAAACCCGAGTTAATAAGTTTTAGGTTTTAAGTTTTAAGTTTTAAGTGCCTAAAACCTAAAACTTAAAACCTGTTTCAATTCTGGGCTTAGATCCTCAATAAAGATTTCTCGCACATGTGAGGAGGAGGCAGGATGCGCTGGGATAAGTTGACGGTGAAGGCCCAAGAGGCCGTTCAGGAAGCCCAATCCATTGCGGAAAAGCATCAACACCAGGCCCTGGAGGTCGAGCACCTCCTTTTGGCCCTGATCCAGCAAAAAGAAGGGCTCATTGGACCCTTGCTGCTGAAGCTGGGCACCGACCCGCAGCTCCTCCTGCAGCGGCTGGAGGAAGGGCTGCGGCGATTGCCGCAGGTCTATGGAGGAGGGACCCCCATTGGCCAGGTCTACATCTCTCCTCGGACCAAGGGTATCTTGGAGGCCGCTGCCCAGGAGGCCGAACGGCTCAAGGACGAATACATCAGCACCGAGCACATCCTGCTGGCCATCGCGGAAGAGAAGGGCGGAAGCGCCGCCCAGGCCATGAGGTCTTTGGGGATCAGCCGGGACACTATCCTGAAGGCCTTGCTCAGCATCCGAGGTACTCAACGGGTCACCGATCCCAACCCGGAGGAGAAGTACCAGTCCCTGGAGCGTTACTGCCGCGACCTGACGGAACTGGCCCGCAAGGGAAAGCTCGATCCGGTCATCGGCCGCGACGACGAGATCCGACGGGTGATCCAGGTGCTCTCGCGCCGCACCAAGAACAACCCCGTCCTGATCGGGGAGCCGGGAGTCGGCAAGACCGCCATCGTCGAGGGGTTAGCCCGGCGCATCGTGGCCGGGGACGTCCCCGAGGGGCTCAAGGAGAAGCGGCTGGCGGCGCTGGACATGGGGGCCCTGGTGGCCGGGACGAAGTATCGTGGGGAGTTCGAGGATCGCTTGAAGGCCCTCCTCAAGGAGATCCAGGAGGCGGAGGGTCAGATCATCCTCTTCATCGATGAACTGCACACCATCGTGGGGGCCGGGGCGGCCGAGGGGGCGATCGATGCCTCCAACATGCTCAAGCCGGCCCTGGCCCGGGGGGAGCTGCGCTGCATCGGGGCCACCACGCTGGATGAGTACCGCAAGCACATCGAGAAGGATGCCGCCCTGGAGCGCCGATTCCAGCCCGTCTTCGTCAAAGAGCCCACAGTGGAGGATTCCATCGCAATCTTGCGCGGGTTGAAGGAGCGCTACGAGGTCCACCACGGCGTGCGCATCAAGGACTCGGCGATCATCGCCGCCGCCACCCTCTCCCACCGCTATATCAGCGATCGTTTCTTGCCAGACAAGGCGATCGACCTGATCGATGAGGCCGCCTCGCGGCTGCGAATCGAGATCGACAGCCTGCCCACGGAGATCGACGAGGTGCAGCGCAAGATTATGCAGTACGAGATCGAGCGGGAGGCCTTGAAGAAGGAGAACGACCCGGCCTCACGGGAGCGGCTCCAGAGGCTGGAGGAGGAGCTCTCGAACCTGGAGGAGGAGCGGGACGGCATGAAGGTCCATTGGCAGCAGGAGAAGGAGGCCATCGAGAAGATCCGGTCGATCAAGGGACGGATCGAGGAGGCCAGGCTGGAGGCCGAGCGGGCCGAGCGGATGGGCGAGCTGGGCAAGGTAGCCGAGCTGCGCTACGGGGTCCTCGCCTCCCTGGAGCGGGAACTGGCGACTGAGAACCAGAAGCTGGCCGGGCTCCAGAGCCAGAACGGCTTCCTTAAGGAGGAGGTCGATGAGGAGGACGTGGCCGAGGTGGTCGCCAAGTGGACCGGGATCCCGGTCTCCAAGATGATGGAGGGGGAGATCGAAAAGCTCATCAAGATGGAAGAGCGGCTGGGACTGCGGGTGGTGGGCCAGGACGAGGCCATCCGCCTGGTCTCCAATTCTGTTCGACGTGCCCGGGCGGGCCTGCAGGACCCCAACCGCCCCATTGGCTCCTTCATCTTCCTGGGCCCTACGGGCGTGGGCAAGACGGAGCTGGCCAGGGCACTGGCCGAGTTCCTCTTCGACGACGAGCAGGCCATGGTCCGATTGGACATGAGCGAGTACCAGGAGCGCCATACGGTGGCTCGCCTGATCGGGGCCCCTCCGGGCTACGTGGGCTACGAGGAGGGGGGACAGTTGACCGAGGCGGTGCGACGCCGAGCTTACTCGGTCATCCTTTTTGATGAGATCGAAAAGGCCCACTCGGATGTCTTCAATATCCTCCTGCAGATCTTGGATGATGGCCGCCTCACCGACGGCCATGGCCGCACGGTGGATTTCAAAAACACGGTGATCATTATGACCTCTAACATTGGGAGCCAGTGGATCCAGGATTTAGGGGAGAAGGATTACGAGGAGATGCGCCTTCGGGTCACCGATTCCTTGCGGGCCAACTTCCGGCCGGAGTTCTTAAACCGCGTCGATGAGACCATTATTTTCCGTGGCTTGACCCGGGAGCAGATCAAGGCCATCATCGACATTCAGCTCCGCTATCTCAAGAGGCGGCTGGTCGAGAAGCGGATGGATATCGTCCTGACGGATGCCGCCAAGGAATTGCTCTCGCAGCATGGCTACGACCCGACTTATGGGGCCCGCCCCCTGAAACGGGCCATTCAGCGGATGATCATGGACCCACTGGCCTTGCAGGTGCTGGAAGGCCGCTTCTCTGAAGGAGACACCATCCTGTGCGATGTGGATTCAAAAGGGGAGAAGCTGGTTTTCAGCCAGGCGGCCAAAGAGGCGGCTGCGATGGCCGCAGCCTAACGAAGGTTGAGGGCCAGGGGTTACCCCTGGCCCCCAAGTCTGAAAAGGTGAACTATGAGTTATAGAAGAAGACGAAGACAAGGACCCGAAGCGGAATATGAAAAACTTCTTCAGGCCCTGGCTCGAGCGATCCTTGCCTCCGATGAATTGGGCCCTCTCCTGGAAAACCTCATGTCCAGAGGCCTCTTCGGTCCCGCTGACCTCCTCATTATCACCTTACAGGCCCCCAACGAGAGGGGAAAGTTCGGCCTCTCCTTGGGTCACATGAAGGATGAACCGGATGAGGAAAAAGCGTCCGACCCCGACGAGTTGGCTCCATATCTCATCGATGGGAAGAGGCTATCTCCCCAAGAAATCGCCTTCGAGGAGTATTACAGCAGCAAATTCGACGAGGCCTTCTGGTTAAAGAAAAACCAATTAACCCTTAAAAAAATCCATACGAAACGCAAGAAAAACAACGCTTCGGGCTTAGACCCTATCCGAAAACCTCCCAGGAGGTCTCTACCCTGAATTTTCATATTCTGAGCCGGATCATCGGAGCACCCGTTTATCCCCCAGCCGGACGGTCAGCCTGTGGCCATCGAAGTACTCCAGCAGCGGGATGGCGTACTTGCGCGAGATCTGGAACAGGTCCTTGAACTGACCGGGCGTAATCTCCCCGTTCTCCTTCAGGAAATCCTTCAGCCGCCCCTCGATCTGGGTGAAGGCCTCTCGATGGTAAAAGAGGTCCCCTTTGATCCGCACCAATCGGTTTTCCTCTAGCAGGACATGGATCAGCTCCTTCTCCTCCGGCTTCTGGACCTTCAACTTCTCGAAGACCTTCTCCAGATCAGGGGGCTGGTTCCCCCCGGCGAGGTACTCTCCCTCGATTTGCTCCTTCAGCATCCCCAACTTTCCTCCTACCTGAACGCTGTGGTCGGCCAGTCGGACCTTCTCCGCCTGGACCATGATCCGGCCGTCCCGCTCCAGATCCTTCAGCGCCCTGGAGAAAACCTTCTCCTCCACCAAACCGCTCTTGCTTTTCAGCTCTTCCTTAGGGATGCCGCCCTTCAACGGGAAGCGGGCGTGGAAGGCCTTAAGACGGTTGACGATTCCTTCCAGCAGGCGGGAATACTGTTGGGCATGGACCAGCCAGCCCCCCTCCTCCTGGATGGTCACTGCCCAGCCCTCCCTCGCTATCTGGCTACAGATTCCTTTGAGTCGATCCAGCGACAGGGGGCTGCGGGGAATCAGGTCGGCCAGCCTCAGCCCATTGATCCCCGCCTCCTGAAGCTGGCGAGCCACCACTTCCATTCCCGAGCCCTTCTCCAGGGTCTCGAAGTGCTGCAAGATGTCCTTGCGGCCCTTCTTCAGCTTCTGGGGAGCCACCTCCAGGATCTCCCCGCCTCCGATCGTCTGGATCGGCGAGTAGCTCCGGATCACGTAGCGATCCTTGGGCAGGGCGACCACAGGCTCCTCCAGCCGGAGCTGGGCGTAAGCCCTTTGGCCAGGGAGCAGTTCCTCCACGTCCAGGAAACGGACCCGGCCCAACAGCTCATTGGTACCATGGTGGAATCGAATCCGGCTTCGATCCTTCAAGGGGCGAGGGGCATCAGAGAGGAGTTGAAAACTGACATCGAGCATAAAGGTGGGCCGCAGGCCGCCGGAAGCGGAGAGGACGTCGCCCCGCTCCACCTCTTCCTTTCCCAACCCTTGAAGGTTGATGGCCGTCCGCTGGCCAGCCATTGCCTCGGTTACCGGGCGACCGTAAACCTGGATGCTCCGGACTCGAGCCGGCAAGCCTTTCGGATAGACCGTCACGGAGCTCTCCACCTTCACCGAACCAGAGAAGAGGGTGCCGGTAACCACCGTGCCGAAGCCCTGGATGATGAATACCCGGTCGATGGGCAGCCGGAAAGGGCCCTCGCTCGATTTGGGAGCAACGGCGCTCGCCATAGTAGCCAGCTCCCGCCGTAAAAGGTCCAGCCCCTCCCCCGTCCGGGAGGAGACCGGGATGATAGGTCGCCCCGCCAGGAAGGTCCCCTTCAGGAACCCCTGGAGATCCTCCTTGACCAGCTCCAGCCACTCCTCTTCCACCATATCCACCTTCGTCAGCGCCACCAAGCCGTCCTTGACCTTGAGCATCTCGCAGATCGCCAGGTGCTCTCGGGTTTGGGGCATGACCCCTTCGTCGGCCGCAATGACCAGGAGGACCAGGTCGATCCCTCCCGCTCCGGCCAACATGTTCTTAACGAAACGCTCGTGCCCGGGAACATCCACGATCCCTAACTGGATCCCGTCTTCCAGGGGAAGGTGGGCAAACCCCAGGTCGATGGTGATCCCCCGCTCCTTCTCCTCCTTCAGCCGATCGGTATCGATGCCCGTCAGGGCCTTGACCAGCGATGTCTTGCCGTGGTCGATATGGCCGGCGGTTCCCACAATGATCTGTTTCATAAGTCTACGGTCCTTCTCTCGACAATGTTGAATTTCCCCAAGGTGAAAAGTGTATCCTATGTTCGAAACCACTTCAAGCCATTTTTCAAACGCTTGACTTTTCTTTCTCGTCTGTTATCTTTAGCCTTTATTGTCCCTGACGGGCCTGGGGTATAGGTGGTTCATGGTAGAGGGTCCATCGAGTCTTTTCGAAGGGCAGGACGGTAGGTGCCTCTGGATGTCTGGAGTATCTCTTGGGAGCAGTGGCTGTAAGGTATTGGGCTATTCGCGAAAAGGAGGAATGTTATGATGCGGAAAGGAATTGGGTGGTTTCTGGTGCCGGTGGTTACTTTTCTTACTTTAAGCTATGGGACATGCCTTGCGCAACAGGCGGAGGGAAAGAAGGGGATCGCCCTCATCCCGACAGATCAGCTAACCACCCGGGTCGTGGAGATTCGAGGAGAAAAGGGCCTGGTCCCCAAGACCGTGGCCTCCGGCAAAGGTACCACCGTGATCTGGTACAACGCCACGAATGGACCGGTACAAATCCGCTTTGATCGAGGGGACCAGGTGAGGCTCGCATGTACGGACCCGCTCCATTTCGCTCTCCAGTCTGATGGCACTTTCCAGTCGGAGGGGATCCCTTTTGGGGGGACTGCGAGCCTGTGTTTCGTCGAGCCGGGGGAGTACGCCTATACCCTGACGGGAGCAAAGGTTAAGGCTTATCCCACGCAACAAGACGTCGTGGAAACGGGAACGGTCCTGATCAAGTAGAGCTCTTTTCCCTTATGAAACCGACATGGCTAAATTAGGGGTTAGGGATTAGGGGCTAGGGGTTAGTAAAGAAGAGATTTCGCTAATCCCTAGCCTCTGCCCCCTTGAAAAGGAAATTCCTATACAATTAAATTGGCCGGTGAGGTGCTCCCACCTTGTGGCCTGCCGCAGCCTGAATGGGTATATTAACCGCGTTATTTGTCCTTACTTCCCTTGGGGTTTATGGCTCGGTCGAAGGCTGTTCGGTAACCAGGAACCACTGATAGGTTTCGATCAGACTACAGAACTCCTTCCAGATTGGACCCTCGCAGAATGCCATCATGTCATTCTTGTTCATCCGATCCCTTAAGGAGTGAGGGTAGCGGTTAATCCACAACACCCGCTTCCGTTGGCCGTGATCGCGCACAGACCACAAATGCGATTGGCCTCCTACCTGCTTTACGATCTCGCTCTGCTGGCGTACGTTCCGCAGGACCGCCTCCCAATGTTGTATAGGTACATCAAAGATGTTGATGCCCAAATAGGGAGTCGGTGCGCTCGAGAATTCTTCCCCGAAGACGACCCCCCAAGCCTTGGCTTCTGCAGCTGGAATTGGCATGTCCCCTCCTAATTTTGAGCCTATCCGAAAAACAAAGGCCCCTCATCCCTCCCTCACCCTCTCACGAAAGGGAGAGAAGGGGTGAGTGTGGCTTTGCAGGCTTTTCGAATAGGAATTTAATAAAGAACATACTAACTTATGGGCTCTTTCCTCTCATCAATTAATGGTGGAGGTTACACCTGAGGGCAGGGGAAGTCAAGAGGTTTTGCCTCTTGCGCTTCGGGGAGCTCCGAGGGACCTCCCATCATTTCGGGATTGACTTTCGCCTTATGTTTTGATAAACATAGCGCCAGGGTTCACGGGAGGAGGCTCGGTATGGCGTTTCAGGTAAAGCACAAGGTCTGGATCGAGTGGGACGGCAAGATCGTCCTGAGCGACGGTCGGGCAGCGCTGTTGGAGGCGATCGACGAATTGGGCTCCATCCAACAGGCCGCCAAACGTTTCGGGATGTCCTACCGGCACGCCTGGGGCCTTATTCATAAGATCGAAGCCAGGGCGGGCTTCAAATTCATCCAGACCAACGTGGGAGGCAAAGAGGGAGGAGGCTCCCAGCTGACTGACCCGGGCCGGAAGTTCTTGCAAAAGTATCGCGAATTCAGGAGGAAATGGGATGCAACCGTGGAGGAGTTGTTCCAGCAGGTTTTCCAGGGCCCGACGCCCTGAGGGGAGACCACGGGACCCGCACGGGGCGGGTTCGAGCTCTTCATTGCCGGTAACCTCGAACAAAATGAATGGAGGTAACAAATGAAGATGAAAGTTGGCACTGTGTTGGCTTATTTGTTCATTTATGTTTGTGTTTACCCAACGTTCAGCTATGGTGCAGATGAAGACTTGATCAGGTTGTTAAAAGACAAAGGAATCCTTACTCAGCCAGAAGTAGATCAACTCCTGGCCCGGGTAAAAGAGAAAGAGAAAAAAGATGGATCCCTGAAAGCTTATTATAAAGAAGGTTTTCATGTAGATACACCAGATAAGGCCTTTACAATGGTTGTCGGTGGGAGGGCTCACATGGACTACCTTAGCCTGGATAACAAAGATCAGCAAGCCAGCTCTTTTGATATGAAAAGGGCCAGGATATACGCGCAAGGCAATTTATACAAAAATACCGAATTCAAGGCGGAGCTCGATTTCAGTGAGGGAAGCGCTGCCAGCCTGACCGATGGTTACATCAACCTCACGCATCTCCCCTTCGCTAAAACCATGCTGGGACAGTTCAAAGAGCCCTTCAGCCTGGAGGCGCTTACTTCCTTTCGGTTTGTAGATTTTGTCGAAAGGTCGATCATCGCGAACAGCATTGCCCCCGGACGCGATATTGGGGTGATGCTCCATGCCAATCTATTCGATGGGATCTTGGGGTATGGGGTAGGGATTTTTAACGGCAATGGCCGAAACAAAAAGAGAGATGAGAATGATGACAAAGATCTGGCTGGCAGGGTCTATCTCCGTCCCTTTAGGAAGAGCGGGATCCCCTTTCTGGAAGGGCTTCAGGTAGGCGGCGCCTTTACCTGGGGGAACCAGCAAGGTACCGTGAGCAATATCGTGGTACCTGGCTCAGAGACCGGGATCGTTACCTGGAACAAAACCGGAGTGAAGAGCGACGGTCGCCGGAAACGGTCCGGTGCAGAAATGGCCTGGGTAGCGGGCCCATTTTCCCTGAAAGGGGAATGGATGAAGACCCGGTGGGACAACCTGAAGGTCGCTGGCCTCAGAGATGACCTGGATGTGGCCGGCTGGTATGTCAGTGCAAGCTGGTTTCTTACGGGCGAGAAAAAGAACTTGAAAGAAGGGATCTTTGGCCGGGTCACTCCCAATCATGCCTTTAACCCCCTCGAAGGGGGCTGGGGGGCCTTCGAGCTGGCGGCAAGGGTGGAGTCCTTTGGTGCGGACCGGGGGATATTTAAGCTCAGGCCTCAGGGGCAATCCAAGCAGCGTTTTGCTACAGGGACGAACCGGGCCCATTCCTTTGCCCTGGGCGTCAACTGGTACCCCCACAATATGTTCCGGGTCAGCGTCAACTATGTCCGGAACGAATTTGATGATCCCCTCTCCGATCTGGGTGGGGACGACAAGGAAGACCTGGTTCTGAGCAGGTTCCAGGTGGATTTTTGAGGATTTCTTTGGGCTTCCTTTATGTTTTGTTCAACATAGCGCTCAGTACCGCTCTACTGGGAAGGGATTGTGTGGAGTGGTACTCAGGGTTCATGGGAGGGGACTGGGCATGGCATCTCAAGTTAGGGGACAGGGAACAGGGTACAGGGGACAGGGATGGGGAATCAGAGAAATGCTGGCCCATGTCAAAAGGAAATTCCTATACGATCAAGTTAAACAGAAGGCGACCCAGGGGGGATTGCGCGCGAGGGGACGGCGTCTGGATCAGGGGGAATCTCCCCTCAAATGGCTGCACGATGGGCGGCGAGGAAATGTTAGCATTCCAAAGGAGAGAGAGGGCCATCTGGAGGGGGGGCCCGGGTCCCTTAAGGGAATGCGTTGGGGCTCCCGGATCGGGTTGGCCCTGATGGGCATGATCTGTCTGCTGCTGATCCTGAAGGCTGTTCCTGTCCATTCTGCCGGTCAAGGCCTGATCCTGGCCACCACCACCAGCACCCAAGATTCGGGGCTGCTGGACTTCCTGCTCCCGATCTTCGAGCGGAAAACGGGCTACTTGGTCAAGACGATCGCCGTGGGCTCGGGGGAGGCCCTCGCCATGGGAAGTCGAGGGGAGGCGGATGTCCTGCTGGTCCATTCGCCCGAGGCCGAGAAAAAATTTATGGCAGAGGGGCACGGCCTGCGTCGCCGGCCGGTGATGCACAACGATTTCGTGATCGTCGGCCCGGCCCAGGACCCTGCCCGGATCCAGGGCACTCCTTCGTCCGCGGCGGCCTTCAAGGCCATGGCCCAGGCCCAAAGCCTTTTTGTCTCCCGGGCCGATCAGTCGGGCACGCATAAGATGGAGCTGAACCTATGGAAGGCCGCCGGACTATCTCCCCAGGGGAAATGGTATATCGAGGCTGGCCAGGGGATGGGGGAGACCCTGCGAATCGCCGACCAGAAGGGAGGCTACACGCTGGTCGATCGGGGAACTTACCTGGCGATGAAGAAGGGCCTGGGCCTGTCCGTCCTGGTGGAGGGGGACGGGGCACTGAAGAACTTCTACAGCGTAATCGAGCTTGATTCCGCCCGCCATCCCAAGGTCAACGCCGCCGGGGGACGGGCCTTCGCCGACTTCCTGGTCTCCCCCGAGACCCAGCGGCTGATCGGGATCTATGGGCAGGACGAGTATGGTCAGCCCCTTTTCTTCCCCAATCCGAAGGAGATGAATTAGCTCGTAGCTCGTAGCTCATAGCAAAGATGGGCCGGCTTTTTGCCTTTGCTATGAGCCATGAGCCATGAGCTTATTTAGCTGAAAATGGAAATTCCTATGCGATTGAAGTAACGGGAGGGAGGGCTGATGGAGCTCATGGGAGAAGGAATTCGGCAAGCCTTCTGGCTTTTGATGACGGGCGACCCGGAGGTGCTCCGCATCGCCCTGCTCTCCCTGCAGGTCTCCGGTGTGGCCGTCTTTTTCGCGCTGTTGCTGGGCGTCCCCTTGGGGGCCCTCCTGGCCTTGGTCCGCTTCCCTGGACGGCAGCTGCTCATCAGCCTGGTGAACACGGGCATGGGGCTGCCGCCCGTGGTGGTGGGCCTCTTCGTTACCCTGATGCTGTGGAGGAGTGGCCCCCTGGGAGTCCTAGAGCTTCTCTACACGCCGGCCGCGATCGTCCTGGCCCAGGTCATCATCGCCGCGCCGATCGTGACCGGACTCACCATCGCGGCCATCCAACAGCTGAACCCCCGGCTGCGCCTGCAGCTGCTGGCCCTGGGGGCCTCCCGCCTGCAGCTGTTCTGGCTGCTGCTGCGGGAGGCACGGCTTCCCTTGCTGGCCGCCCTCATGGCCGGATTTGGCGGCGTGATCTCGGAGGTCGGGGCGGTGATGATGGTGGGGGGCAACATTAAGGGACAGACGCGGGTGCTGACCACGGCCATGGTCATGGAATCGCGCATGGGCCACTTCGATGCGGCCATCGCCCTGGGGCTGATCTTGCTCCTGCTGACCTTTGCCGTCAACGGGATCCTCACCTGGATCCAACAGCAGAAACAGGGGAGCTCATAGCTCATCGCGGGGATAGGCCAGATGATGGAGAATTTACTCGAGCTGCGGGAGGTGCGGGTCTGCTATGGCCCCCAGGTGGCGCTGCAGGTCTCGTCCCTGGGGGTGCGTCCGAGAGAGATCCTGGCCCTGATGGGTCCCAACGGGGCGGGGAAGTCCTCTCTGGTCCGGGTCCTGGGCCTGTTGGAGCGGCCCACCCAGGGAGAGGTGTTTGTGGGGGGGAGACGGGTGAGCTATCGGCCCGCTGAGCTTCTTTCCCTGCGCCGCCGGATGGCCACCGTCTTTCAGGAGCCGCTGCTGTGTGAGGGAACGGTCACCGAAAACGCGTCGCTGGGGCTGAGGCTTCGTGGCTTGTCCCGCAGGGAGGCCGAGGCGAGGGTGGCCCCCTGGTTGGAGCGGCTCGGCATCGCCCCCCTGGCCCACCGCAAGGCCCGAACCCTTTCGGGCGGGGAGGCGCAGAGGACCAGCCTGGCGCGGGCCTTCGCGCTAGACCCCGAGATCCTGCTCCTGGATGAGCCCCTGGCCGCGTTGGATCCCCCCACCCGGGATGCGCTCCTTCACGAACTGGAAGCCATCCTGCGGGAGATGGCCACCACCACGATCCTGGTCACGCACGATCGCAACGAAGCGCTGGTGCTGGGAGACCGGGTTGGGGTGATGCTCGGAGGGGAGATCCGACAACTGGGCCGTCCGGAAGAGGTCTTTGCCTGCCCGCTCGACGAGGAGATCGCCCGCTTCGTGGGCGTGGAAACCCTCCTGCCGGGGAAAGTGGTCGGCTGGGCCGAGGGACTGGCCGCCGTGTGGGTGGGAGGGGTGAAGATCCTGGTCTGTGCGGAAGCCCAACCCGAGGAGAAGGGAGTGGTTTGCCTGCGGCCGGAGGATGTCAACCTGACCCGCCAGCAGGGCCCTCCCTCCAGCGCTCGCAACCACTTGAAGGGTCGGGTGGTTAAGATCATCCCCCGGGGGTTCCAGTGCCGGGTGATCCTCGATTGCGGCTTCCCCCTGGTGGCGCTCATCACCCAACAGTCCCGGGAGGAGCTGGGGCTGCGAGAGGGGATCGAGGTCTTCGCCTCCTTCAAGGCCACGGCCGCTCACCTGATCCGCCGGGCGGAAGGCGGCAAATAGCGCAATGCCTCGCGCCACTGGGGCAAATCGCGCATCTCGTTGCTCTTTTTCCCGCTGTTTTTCCACTTCTTCCCGCTTTTTCTCTTTTCCCCCGGTACTTTTTACCTGAGAGCGCGCAAGGCCGATTGAACGGGCTAGAAGGCAAGAGTGGCGGACTTCCTAGTAGCCATGGGGCTCTGAAACTCGGCCTTCACGGGCGAGCGCAAGAGGGCATCTCCCGCTGGGAAAGGCCGGGGGTAAGCCTCAACGTTGCTTTGACAGTGTAAGAGGATAGGGTTCTTTCCCCTGTCCTCTATGAAGGCATGAATATTGCTTATCTTCCCACAAAAGCCTTGCATTCAAAACCAGTGATATAGAACCAGGTTTCGCGAAACAAATCGCGACTTCCGAGGAAATGTTCAGGACTCTTTGGACCGCAAAAAAAGAGTTATGAAGATATATGGGCTTGATTCTCATAAGGAGAGGAGAAAGGATTTGATGGAAACGTTATCCTTCAACCCGAACCTGGGCCAGGTGGAGATCCGCTCGACGAGGCGAAGGCCGAAAAAAATCCTGATCGTCGATCAGGAAGATACCCTAACCTGGAGCCTCTCCAGAGGTCTTTTCCGGGATCAGCAGCGTTGCCAAACCCTGGTGGCTCACGAGGTGGAAGAGGCCTTGCAGCTCTTGGAGCGGGATCAGATTGACCTGGTGGTCGTGGAGATTGAGCTGCCTGACCTCCATGGTCTAGACTTTCTGGCTCAAGTGGCCCATGCCTCTCCCCGGACCAAGGTGATCTTTATGGCCTCCTATGGCCATCGAGACCTGGAGGACGTGGCCCGGAAGAAGGGGGCCCGGGGATGGATCACCAAACCGTTCGAGATCTCCAGCTTACGGGAGGCGATCACCCACAGCCTGGAGGCCTGAGGGCCTGGCTTTTGCCGCCGAATAATTAATGACCTTTTCCCCAGCCACGGCGTGGGGGTCCAATAATCCCCGCGGGTCCAGAGCGATCCCGTGCGACTTCTTCCTTTTGCCCTCCTTTGGCTTCCTGGCCATCTACCACTTCCCCTTACAGCAAGGCCTCCTGGTATTGACCAGTTCGCAAGAACCTACCTAAACCTGTTGGAATGTGGTAGAATGGTTTGAAATGTAGTAGCCATAGTCTCTCGCGGCAAAGGAGATCAGGAGTTGCGTTCACCGCTATGCTGGAGGAAAGAGGAGTTTAAGATCCGAGCGGTCGAGGCCTTGGCTGCACTGGAGGTGGACTATCTGGAGCAACTGGCCTTCATCGGGGAGCGCAACCGCGATGGGGAAAGGTGGAGGGAGGCTGGGGTGCTCCTGATGCTCTCCTGTAAAGGGGAGCAGGTCACCCTCTTGCTCAATAAGCGCTCTGACCGGGTCCAGCAGCCCGGGGACCTCTGCTGTCCCGGGGGGACCCTCCATCCTCTCTTCGATCGTCTGCTCCATCACCTGTTGCATTTCAAACGGGGGGCAGCCTACCATCGGGCGAGGGAGCAGGGGCAGCATCTCTTTCATTGGATCACCTTCTTCCTGGCCAATGCCATGAGGGAAGCCTGGGAAGAGGTCCGCTTGAACCCCTTTCGGCTGGAGTTCCTGGGGGCATTGCCCTGCTATCAGCTTCTTCCTTTCCAGCGGGTCATCTTTCCCCTGGTGGGATGGATCGGGCCGGGAGTGAGGCTCAGGCCCAACTGGGAAGTGGAGCGAATTCTTCATGTCCCCCTTGAGACCTTTTTCGAGGAGGATAACTACGGCCTGTACTCTCTGGCTATCCCCGAATCTTATCGAGGAAGGATCGGAGGTGGTAACGCCCGGGCGGAGTTTCCCTGTTTCGTTTGTCTGGAGGAGGGACGAGAGGAGGTGCTCTGGGGGGCCACCTACCACATTGTGATGTCCTTCCTAAAGGCGATCTTCGGCTTCCAACCGCCCGAGGCCGGAACCCGACGGGTATACGGAGAGCTCTATCCCTCGTAATTCAATCTTCAACCCCGATTTTCACGGCTCTCGTTTTCAGGGAGGGTAGAATGCTTGCCAGCATTGCGGAATTGAAGGAGGCGGCCGAAGGCCGTCCGGCCGAGCTCATCCGGGAAAGATCTCCCGAGAGAAAGGTGATCGGTTATTTTTGCAACTACGTGCCCGAGGAGATCATCCATGCCGCCGGCCATATCCCCCTTCGCCTGGTGAAAGGAGGCGAGAGGGAGGCGGAGGCGGCCGGAGGGGACTATCTCAACTTGAACTCCTGCTCCTTTGCCAAGAGCTGTGTTGGCCTGAGAGGCGAGGCCCACGACCCCCTCTATGGGGAGGTGGACTACCTGGCCGAGGCGCCGGCCTGTGTCCAGATGGAATGGGCATTGGAGATCTGGGAGAAGTACTTCGGGGTGAAGACCCTCCCGATCGGCCTGCCTCGCAACTTCCGTTCTCCGGATGGGTTGGAGTACTTCATCCGGGAGGTCAGAGACTTTGCCAAAGGGGTGGAGGCCATCGCCGGTCGCCAGATCCAGCCTGAGGCCTTGCTCTCCTCCATTCGGCTCTATAACGAGATCCGTCGCTCCCTCCGCGAGCTTTACGAGCTACAAAGGGAGGATGAGGGACCCCTTCGGTGGTCGGAGCTCTTCACGCTGGTCCAGGCCGGCTTTGTGCTGGACCGGGCCCGTTACCTCGAGGGCCTGAAGCAGGTATGTCGAGAGATCGGAGAGGTCAGGAGGTCTCCCGGGAACCCCAAAGAGGAGCCCAGGCTCCTGCTCCTCGGGAGCATCCTGGCCGCGGGGGATGACAAGGTGATCCAGATGGCCGATGCGCTGCAGGCCCGGATCGTCATGGACGATCTTTGCACCGGCTCCCGTTGGTTCTGGGAGCCCGTCGAGGAGCCAACGCTGGAGGGATTGGCCCGCCGGTACCTGGAGAAATCCCCCTGCGGGACCCTTCCTGTTCTGCAATCCGCCGAGAACCCCCGGCGAAAGCGGCTAGAAGAACTGATGGAGGAGTACCGGATCGATGGGGTCCTGTACTACACCTTGAGGTTCTGTGATGCGTACGCCTTTAAGGCAGAGATGGAAAAGAGATGGCTGGAGGAGAAGGGGATCCCGGTCCTGCACCTGGACTCGGACTATTCCTCCAGCAACCAGGGGCAGATCCGGACCCGACTGGAGGCCTTCCTCGAGATGTTGAGGACCCGAAAAGAGAGATTGAAAATTGAAAATTGAAAATTTGAGCGAACCGATATGGGAACCTATTGGCGGAGGAGAAACGAAATGGCAGAGAGCGCTTTGAAGCTGGCCGATGGGAGAGAGGTATCCCTGGAGGAGATGCGGGGCTTTCTGAAGGAGGCGGCCCAGGAGTACCCCGGGCTGAGGGAGCTCCGGTTGGACCTCGAGCTCATCGGGATGGTGAAGCTGACCTACCTGTGTCTCACCTTGTGGGAGCGGCTGCATGGGGCCCGGGCCGGGGGAGCCAAGGTGGTGGGCAAATTCCCCGCCAACCCTCCCGATCTCTATTATGGCTGCGGGGTCATCCCCGCCGATCCCTTCGTCCATGCCATGGCCTACCAGGTCTTTACCGGGGACCACTCGCTGACGGAAGAGGGAAGGGCCGAGCTCTCCCCGGAGGCATGCGCCTGGCAGGCGGCCGCCAACGCGGCCATCCGCAAGGGGATGGTCCCGCTGGATGCCTTCTATCCCTTCATCGGTCCCTGGTGCACCAATACGCCCTACAACTGCGAGAACCTGCTGGAGGTGCTCCCCGATGCCCATTTCCTGGACCAGCCCTTCTTCCCCCACCGAGAGGGCAAGGAGGAGAACGCCCTGGATTACATGGTAAAGGAAATCCAGGCCTTTGCTGCCCAAATGGAGAGGCTTACGGGAAAGCGGACAGACATGGAGGAGATGCGCCGGGCCATCCGAACGGGCAACGCCCTGCGCCAGAAGATGCGGCGGCTGAAGGAGTATTTGAAGCTGGAGGCGGTACCCTTCTCCGCGCTGGACTTCGTGTTCGCCGGCCTCCTGACGGACGACTGGGTGGCCGACCCGATGGCCTCCTGGGATGTCCTTGACACCATTTGCCAGGAGGTGGGGGAACGGGCCGCACAGGGAGAGCGGGGAAAGGGCATCCAGGAGGACAGCGCTCGCATCTTCTTCTGCGGCATTACCACCTGTGACCTGGGGGTTTACAACCTCTTGGAGGATCTGGGGGGTACTTTGGTGGGCCTCGAGTGCATCTGGAACATCTTCCGGGAGGATGTGGCGGAGGAGGGAGACCCCTACGTGGGCCTGGCCCGGCGCGACCTCTCGATTCCCTTCACCCAGCCCATGGGGGATCGCAGCGCCGTCATCGTCGACCTGGTGAGGGAGTGGGGGGTGGAAGGAGTGATCTTCGATTGCGCTTACGGGTGCAACTATATCTCCAAGACGGCCCGCTACGTCTGTGATGTCATCAAAGAGGAGCTGGGATTGCCCATCCTGATCCTGGATACCGATCTGCCCAACGAACACCGCAAGGCCCTGGAGGAGAAGATCGAGGGGTTCCTGGAGATCGTCCGCTCCAGCCGGATGAGGGCTTAACTGAGATGAGAAAAGCCTTTGGCCTGAGAGGCGTGGTCATGGTGGCCCTCTGGGTGATTGCGGCCAGCGCTCAGGCCCATGTGGATGCTGTTCCACGGGATAGCAAGCCCAATATCTGGGAGGTCTATACGATCCGGGTGCCCACCGAGACGAGCTCTCCCACCACTCAGCTTACCCTGACCATCCCTTGGGGGTTCGAGCTGGAGGTGGTCCAGCACAAGCCCCCCTGGAAGTTTTCGGTGAAAAGGGATGCTGCCGGCCTGATCCGAGAGATCTCCTGGAGTGGGGGAGAAGTCCCTCCTTTAACCTTCGAGGAGTTCAAGTTCTTCGCCAAAAACCCCAAGGAGAAGGGCGGATACATGTGGACCGCCTATCAAAAGTATGCCGGCGGCAAGGAGAGCACCTGGAATTTCCAGACCTTCGTCAAGGAGCCGACCACCGTTGAAACGGCCAAGGTCACCCCGGTGATCGATCGGGGAGGCCAGGCGAGGGCAGAAGGGGGCGTGAAGGCTGGAGAGGGGCCGCGTAGGGGAGGGCAAGACGAACTGATGAAGGGAATCAAGGAGGCCACCACCCTGAGCTACGTCGCCATCGCCATCTCCCTCGCCTTGATCGTGGTTGTGGCCATCTCGATTTTCCAAACTTCCAGGGTCCGGTAATGGAATTCGTCAGCACACTGACCCACATCCTTGGACTGATGCTCTTTGGAGGCGGCGCGATCTGGCTGGCCACGCTGATGACAAGGGCCGATCGCTCGCTGAGCGGCTATGGGAGCCACTTCGTGATCGATCTCCTGCCCAGGGCCTCCCATCTTATGGGGATAGGGATCCTGCTGCTCTGGGCGAGCGGGGTAGGTCGGCTGCTAATCTGGGGGGATCCCGGGCTCCTGTTCCTACCACGGATGTATGGATGGATCCTGTTGGCCAAGATCCTGCTTTACCTGCTCATGGTGATCAATGGCATCCTCATCGAGAATCGGTACCTTCCGATGCTGATCCGGAGCGCGGCCACAGGCCCGGGCGGTAAACCGGGCGAGCCCTTTTCCCGGGCCTGGATAGGGCTGCAGGTCGCGGCGAGACTGAACCTTTTGCTGGCCATGGTCATTGTGGCTTTGGGGGAATCCCTCCGCTTCTGTCAGGCCTGATCTCGGAGGACAAAGGGAAATCGCTGTGCGCTTCAGTAGGGGGATCTGGTGGATCATCTTCGCAGCGGGGGCGATCGCTCTGTCGATCAAGCCGGCTTACACCCATCACGGGGGGTTGGCCCTGGAGGAAGAAGAGGGAGAGGAGACTGGTACGGAGGCCACTCAGTGGCAACAAGAGGTATTGGTCCATGGCTATCGGGTGAAATTCCTCTCTTACCCTAAGGTCCCAGAGGTCAATGAGGCGGCCAGGCTGGTCTTCGAGGTACAGTCGGCGGATACGGGCCTTTACCTGAGCGACCTGAAGGCTGAACTTCAGATCAAAGGGCCCACGGGAAGGAAAGAAGATTTGCTGGCGCCTGCCGTTGCCGGGGTGCCGGGATATTACGAGGAGAATCACCGTTTCCCGCAGGCAGGAAGCTATAAGATCACGTTCAGAGCACAGGGGGAGAGCAAAGCCCTGGTGGGGGAATTCACCGAAAGGGTGGGATCGATCCAGGAGCTAGCCAATCCCCAGTATGTGCTCTTGGGAAACGGGGCAGTGGCCCTGGCCTCCGCGATCACCCTGGTGGGAGCCATGCTCTCTCTCCGGCGCTGGCTCATGGGGTGCTAATCACACGGCCACCAAAGAGATAGAGGCCGCATCGGCCAGGGCGACCATCTCCTTTAAGTCTATCACCAGGGTCTTCTCTGCCTCCAGGGCCAGGACAACCGCCTTGCCTTCTCGCATCACTTCGAGGGTCTGATTTCCCACTGTGGGCACGTCCAGGCGAAAGTCCTGCTGGGGCCGGCTCACCTTGACCACAATCGCTCCTGCCTCTCCCAATCGGCATCCACGGCGGATCGTCTCGTCCGTGCCCTCGATCGCTTCCACAGCCAGGATCGTCTTGCCTTTTACGACCACCGTTTGGCCAATGTCCAACCGGCCGATCTCCTTGGCCAATTGGAACCCGTATTCAATATCCTGCCACTCATGGGGCGTGGGGCTTCTCTGGGTGAATACCCCTTTCTTGACCAGGAGCTCCTTCAGGAAATGAGTCTGATCGACCAGATGGAGACCATCCTTTTCCAGCTCGCCTTTGATCGCCAGAAAGAGGTTATCGTCCCCGTGATGCCGGAGGGCACGAAGGGTCCGTATGGCTCGCCAATCGAGCTTCCACGGCTTGAGGAGGACGCTTTTGTCCACCTTCCCCAAGATGGTCACCTCTTTGACCCCTTCGTTGCGCAGGGTCTTGATGATCTTGTTGGTCTGGCCGATACCAAACGAGTAAACCTTCTGTGAGAAAGGTCGCAAGTCCTCAACGATCCGATCGTTCAGGGCCACGGCGATAATCTCGATCCCGCGGTTGAAGGCCGCCTCGGCCAACACCCGGGGCAGCTTTCCCTGTCCGGCGATCAACCCGATTTTGGCTTCCTTCATTAACTCCCCTAGCCTATAGGATAGTCAACCCATCTGCCAGCGTGGTTGAACCCACATTGTTGTTGATGATGAGATCATATTCCTCAGGAGGAAGACCTTTGGGCACCACAAATACAATATCCCCTTCATTGGTCGTGGGATCCATTTTCCAACTGAGGACTTTGCAAGCTTTTTTTACAGGCTTTCCTTTTGACTCATAACCCAGATAGGTCTTTCCTCTTGTCGTCCCAAAGAATCGTCCATGGATGGTGATATGCCCCCCAGCCGAACTACGATTGGGATCAACCGAAACGATCTCCAGGGCCTTCACCGTAAAGCCGCCCTGTTTAACGATAGAGACAGTCCCCCCTGACTCTATGGGCTGAATTGTCACATCATAGGTTCCGGGGGTAGGGACTCCTGTTAAACGGCCGTGAATGGATTCATCCGTCCACTCCAGGATCGTCAGAGGAATCTTTCCGATCGAGACCTTCCCTTTGTTTGCGCCGAAGCCGAAACCTGTGATGGTCAACTCCGTTCCCACGGTCCCTACCGCAGGGTTGACCGCTTCAATAGAAGGAGGTATGCCAGATTGGAGTATCGAGCTATTCATTCCCACAACCAGAAAGGTATTGCCCCCGTAGGTAATTCCCAAAAGATCATTATTAGTCCCTGAAGCTCTCTTTGTCCAGGTGATTCCATCGGGAGAAGTCAATATTATGCCTACTTCTCCCACAACCACAAAGGTGTTGTTCTCATAGCTGGCTCCAGAAAGCCAATTGGTAGCCCCTGAAGACCTGATTGTCCAGGTGATCCCATCAGGAGAGGTCAGGATTGTGCCGGTATTATCATTGGAATTGTATCCTACGGCCACAAAGATGTCTTTTCCATAGGTGACTCCGGAAAGCCAACTAGTAGTCCCTGAAGGTTTCTCTGTCCAGGTGATCCCATCAGGAGAGGTCAGGATTGTGCCGGTATTATCATTGTAATTGTATCCTACGGCCACAAAGGTGTCTTTTCCATAGGTGACTCCGGAAAACCAACTAGTAGTCCCTGAAGGTTTCTCTATCCAGGCGATTCCATCGGGAGAAGTCAAGATCATGCCAATATTATCATTGTAATCATGTCCTACGGCCACAAAGGTGCTGTTCCCATAGGTGACTCCGGAAAGCCAACCGGCAGTCTCTGAAGGTTTCTCTATCCAGGTGATCCCATCGGGAGAGGTCAGGATCGTGTCATAAGGCATTCCGGACGCGTCATACCCTGTCCCCACAGCTACGAAGGTGTTGTTCCCATAGGTGACTCCGGAAAGCCAGCCGGTAGTCCCTGAAGGTCTCTCTGTCCAGGCAATTCCATCGGGAGAGGTCAAGATCATGCCGGTATTATCATTGTAATCGTGTCCTATGGCCACAAAGGTGCTGTTCCCATAGGTGACTCCGGAAAGCCAACTGGTAGTTCCTGAAGGTTCTTCTGTCCAGTTGATCCCATTAAGAGAGGTCAGAATCGTGCCATAATCCCTTCCTGTTGCGTCACGTCCTCTCCCCACAGCCACAATAGTGTTGTTCCCGTAAATGACTCCGAAAAGTGTGCTGGTAGTCCCTGAAGAGCTGATTATCCAGGTGGTCCCATTGAAAGAGGTCAGGATCGTGCCATAATCCCCCACAGCCAGGAAGGCGTTGCTCCCATAGGTGACTCCAAATAGATTATTATTAGTCCCTGAAGACCTCTTTGTCCAGGAGATTCCATCAGGAGAAGCGAGGATTGTGCCATTGCCTCCTACCGCCACGAAGGTGTTGTTCCCATAGGTAATTCCCAAAAGAATATTAGCGGTTTTTGAGGAACTTTTTGCCCAGGCGACCCCATTTTTAGAGGTCAGGATCGTGCCATTGCTTCCCACAGCCACGAAGGTGTTGTTCCCGTAAATGACTCCATAAAGCGCGTTGGTAGTCCCCGAAGACCTCTTTTTCCAGGTGATTCCATCGGGAGAGGCCAGGATTATGCCACTGTTTCCTGTCGTCACGAAGGTGTTGTTTTCATAGGCGACTCCAGAAAGCCAATGGGTAGTCCCCGAAGACCTCTTTGTCCAGGTGATTCCATCGAGAGAGGTCAGGATTGTGCCATTTTCTCCCACAGCCACGAAGGTGTTGTTCCCGTAAATGACTCCGAAAAGTGTGCTGGCAGTCCCCGAAGACTTGATTGTCCAGCTGGTCCCATCGGGAGAGGTCAGGATTGTGCCATTGTTTCCTACCGCTACGAAGGTGTTGTTCCCATAGGTGATCCATGAAAAATAACTCTGGGGCCAAGGGCTCCTCCAGTGCCAGTTGTCCAAGGGATCTGCATTGGAGCCAGGTGGAAAGATGAACAGACGACAGGCCAAAAGGCTTACCAAAAAAAAGAATATCCCCATTTTGCTACCCTGGATCTTTTTCAAGTTCTTCTGCATATTTAGTCCTTGCCCGTGTTTATACTTCGAATCAATCTTTACTTTCAGTGCCTTAGAGCCTATCCGAAAACCTCCCTGAGAAGGCCTCCCTTTATGGAAAAACCGAGGGGGAAAAGGGGCTTCCGGATAGGCACTTAGATTCGGGTCTGCTCGCTAAACTCCAGGGAGGCCACCAACAGCATGCTCCGTGACAGCTCCTTTCTTGCCTTTGAGCCTTTCGAGGAGCTGCAAGGCGATCTCCAACGAGTAGAGCTCTCCATCCACCGGTACCTCCCTCTCAGCCCCGTTGGTGGCGCAATCGAGCAGATGGAGCACCTCCAGTTTCAGGGGGTTGTCCTTGTGGACGAAGATCCTTTCGACCACTGACTCCTGCTTGTAGCGGAGCTCCTTTTTTGTCAGGATATGTTCGGAAGAGGCATGCCGGTGAATGTGGATGTCTTGATCGGTGTAGTTCAAGAAGACGTAAGCGTCCCGTTGCGTGACCGCCAGCGTCCGGATTTTGTGCTGCGTGACCCGGCTGGCGGTGATGTTGGCGATGCAGCCGTTCTCGAAGAGGAGTTGGACGTTGGCCAGGTCCTCGTGAGTGGACATGATCGAACAGCCCAGGACATTCAGCTGGATGACCTTCGAGTTGACCAGATGCAGGATGATATCCAGGTCATGGATCATCAGATCCAGGACCACCCCTTCGTCTTTGATTCGGGGCTCAAAGGGGCCCAAACGACGGCTCTCGATAAAGATGGGCTGCTCGACGATCTTCTTTAGCTCTTGGACGGCCCCATTAAACCGTTCCACGTGGCCAATATGCAGAGCCAGGCCGTTGCTCTGGGCGATATCGAAGAGCTCGATGGCCTCCTGCAGGCTCGAAGCCATCGGCTTCTCCAGCAGGACATGAAGGGCCACGGGGTGATGGTAGCGGGTGGGGACGGCCACGCTCACGACTTCCACCTTGTCCAGGAGCTCCCGGTAATCGGTGTAAGCCGCCGTATTATACTTCTCCGCGATCTCCCGGGCCCGCTGCTCGTTGATGTCTGCCACGCCCACCAGGTCGGTGTGGAAGATCTGAGAGTAGACTCCCACATGATACTGGCCCATCCGACCTACCCCAACGACCCCTACTCGGACCTTTTTCATTAGTCTATCGGCCCTTCTCCAGCTCCTCGACCCGCTTTTCCAACCGCTTGACCGTCTTCAGGAGCTCCGGCAACCGGGGAAGGCTAACCTGGACCCTCCTCCAAACCGAATGAGGGATGGCTGGCGAGCCTGAGACGAAGGATCCGGCCGGCACGTCCTCCACAACCCCCGATTGGGCGAGGACGATGGCGTTGTCGCCGATCTTGACGTGATCGATCACCCCGACCTGGCCTGCCAGGATCACGTTCTTGCCCAGCTCGCAGCTCCCAGAGATACCCGCCTGGGCTACGATCATCGAGTTTTCCCCAATGACCACGTTGTGGGCCACATGGACCAGGTTGTCGAACTTGACCCCGCTCCGGATGATCGTCTCTCCCAGGTTGGCCCGGTCGATGCATACGTTGGCCCCGATCTCCACTTCGTCCCCGATGATGACCCGGCCGACCTGGGGAATCTTGCGCTGTTGTCCATCCTCCATCCTGACGAAGCCGAACCCGTCGCTTCCGATGACCGCGCCTGCATGAATGATCACGCGGTCCCCGATCTCGACTTCCTCGTAAACCGTGACATGAGAGTAAATCCGGGTTTCCCGGCCTACTTTGACCCGGTCTCCCAGGAAGACGAAAGGATAGAGGGTGGTTCCTTCGCCCACCTCTGCTTCGTCTCCTACGTAAGCGAAGGGAAAGATGCGCACATCCCGGCCCAGGCGGACGTCCTTGCCGACGAAGGCCTTTTCGCTCACAAATCCGGGCTTGACCTTAGGGGGATGGAAGAGCTCCAGGATCTGGGCGAAGGCCAGGTAGGGATTCTTCACCCGAATGAGGGCGGGTTCCTGATTACTCCCGCCGGTTGTGGCTGAGCCAGGAAAGGGCCCTTCCGTTCCCTCTTCCAGCAGGATCGCCGACGCCTGGCAGTTGGCGACTTCCTTGAGGTAGCGCTTATGGGCAACGAAGGTGATCTCACCGGCCCTGGCATTCCACAGGCTGGAGATTCCGGTGATCTCGATGTCCGGATCGCCCTTTAGCTCGCCCTTTACAACGGCTGCAAGATCCCTGAGCTTCATCATGGATTACTTCTTCGGTGGACTTGCAGGTGGGCTGCTGGCAGGAGCTGGAGCTGCTGACTGTGCCGATTGATTGCCCTGTTGATCGTACCGCTTCATCACTTCGTCCGTCACGTCGATGGCTTGAGAGGCATACAGGAGGCCCTCTTGTCTTTCAAAAATCAGGGTGTATTGGCCTTCCTTGCCGATCTTATCGATAATCTTGACTAGCTCCAGGAAGATCTTCTGGGTGAGCTCTTTCTCTTTTTTCTGGAGCTCCTGATTGGAATCGTCGATGTATCGTTTCAGATCCTTGAGTTTTTTGACGTAAACTTCTTCCTTATCCTTCTTGCTCTCTTCCGTCAGAAGCAGTCCCTGCTGATTTAGCTCGCCCTGCAGCTTTTGGATTTCATTCTGCCTCTTTTCGATGATCGCCTGTTTCTGGTCGAAGTCCTTCTTCAATAATGCGAAGGCTTCTTTGCCGGCTTTGGACTCCCGGGCGGCCTTCTGTAAGTCCACGTAGCCGATCTTCAAAGAGGGCTCCGCGCCAGCGGAATATCTCGGCCCTGCGTAGAGGCTGCTCAAAACAAGGATCCCCAGAAACGCGACCACCTTTCTCATGCTGCTTATTCCCTTCATAAAAGACTCTCGCGCAGACTAAACCCCCTTCTTTAAGGGGATCTGCCAATCCTAACCCCATAATCCCTAACCCCTTAGAGCCCCTCCGAAAACCTTTGCCGAGAGGGCTCTCTCGACTGAAAAAATAAAAGTTTTAGAAAGTGTTAAGTTTTATGTTTTAAGTGTTAAGTTAAACCTAAAACCTAAAACTTAACACTTTTTTTGGAGAGAAAGGAGTTTTCGGATAGGCCGTTAAAAAGAGTTGCCGAAGCCGAAGTGGAACTTGATGCGGCCCGCCTGGTCCTCCTGATCCTGATCGTCTCTCTTTTCCCCTTCGTCCAACCTGTAGGCGATGTCCGCCCGGACCGGACCCATGGGAGTCAGGACCCTCGCTCCCACACCCATGCTCTTTCGGTAGGAAAAGATGTTAAAGAAGTCCTTGGCATCCCCCTTGGCAAAGACGTCCCCCATGTCAAAGAAGCCCACACCGCGCATGGCCTTCACGTAAGGGAGCGTAAGCGGGATGGGGAAGTAAACTTCGGCGCTCAGCAGTGCGCTGTAATCGCCTCCGATGGCATCGCCGCTGATGATCTCCGGTATGGGATTATATTGCCGGCAGGGGGTGTTTTTTCCCTCATTCTTCAGCCCTTCCGAAGTCTTCACCAAGTCCGAGCAGTGAAATCTTTCGATCCGCGCCTTAGGTCCCACGTCCTCGAAGTCATAGCCTCGCAGATTGTTGTCCCCGCCTAAGAAGAAGCGTTCATAGAGGGGCATGCCCTCGTTCTTCTTCCCGAAGCCGGTATTGCCCAGGCCGCCGCCCATCCCGAAGTTGCCTCTTAGCCGCAAGGAGAGCTTCTGCCACAAAGAAGAAGGGAAGAGGGGATAGATGAAGGCCAGGGGGATGAACTGGCTCATCTCCAGCTCCCCTTTATAGAAGCTGTTATCTCCCAACCCTCCGGCCAGCTCCGTGGAGAGGTTGATGCGGCTGCCCTGAGTGGGAAAGAGGAAGTTATCCAACGTGCTGCGGCTCAGGGAGGCCACAATGCTGCTGGTCGAGCTGTTCTCCTCCTGGTCATTGGGCAGGATGGTGCGTGTGGCGCGTCTTTGGACGAGATACGTCTCCCGCGTCTTCTTATCGGTCCTCGTCTTCAGTTTTGCCGTGCCATCCCCTGCCATCCGGGGGATCTCGTACTCATCAATCTCATCCAATCCCACCTTTTCCAGCTTCAAGCCCAGGTTGGCTTGGACAAGCTCGAAGAGGTGTTTTCCCACGTTCGCCTCGCTCCCTAGCCGGTTGGTCTCGAAGCTGGGGTACTCGGCGAAGCGGTCGTAAAGGCTGAAGCCGGCGCTAATGGGCAGATCCATGAAATAGGGTTGGGTGACCCCCAGGACGATACGGCTGCGCCGCCCCCCCAGCTGCCCACTCAGGTTCGCCTTTAACCCGGTGCCGAACAGGTTATTCTGCTCGACCCCGACCTGTCCCAGGATGCTGGCGCTGGTGCTGAAGCCCCCGCCGAAGGTGATATTCCCCGTAGGCTTCTCGGTCAGCTTGACCGTCAGGTCTACCACGCCATTTTCGCCAGGCCGCCGCTGGGTCTCAACCTTGACCTCCTCGAAGTAACCGGTCTGTTTCAAGCGATCCTCACTGCTCTTGAGATACTCGCTGTTGTAAAGCTCCCCTTCTTTGAGGGGAAGCTCGCGGCGGACCACCTTGTCCTTGGTCTTGGTGTTGCCCTCGATGGAGATCTGGCCCACGTAAATCTTCTGGCCCTTATCGATCTCGAAGTTGATGTCGATCTTGCGGGAGGCCTCATTGACCTCCGTCATGGGCTCAACATTGGCGAAGGCATAACCTCTCTGACTGTAAAGCTCGGAAAGGTGCTGCATATCCTGCCGCAAGGCACTCCGGCTGAAGATCGATCCCATGTAAGACTTCAGCTCATTGGCCAGTTCTTCTTGCGTATAAACCTCGTCTCCTTTGACCGTTACCTTCCCGATCTTATACTGGGGCCCTTCCTTCAGGGGAATCGTCATGCTGACCTTCTGGGCCTGCTTGTTGATCTGCAGGATGGGCTCCCCTACCTGGATATCGATGAAGCCATTATCTTGGTAAAAGATCTGTAAGCGCATCTGGTCGTCCCTTACCAAGACGTCGCGATACAGGTCCTTGCCGAGGATGGAAGAGATCAGCCCTTTCTCTTTGGTCTGGATGACCCCCTTAAGCTTCTTCTCGGGGAAAAGCCGGTTGCCCTGGAACTGGATCTTTTCGATCTTCAGCTTATCTCCCTCCTTGATCCGCAGCTCCAACCCCACCTGGTTTCCCACCAGCTCCTTCAGGGTGGACTCCACCTCTGCGAAGTAGAACCCTTGCTCCCGGTAGTGGCTTTTAAGGTTCTGGATGCCCTCTTGGACGGCCTGCTGGTCCAGGACGGAGTGGACCTTCAGGCCCAGCTTTTCCTCCAGGTCGGCAGTCTTGATCTTCTCGTTGCCCATGATGACGATCTTCTCCACCGTGGGCCGCTCGACGACCCGGTAGGTCAAAGTTACCCCCGAGGGGCCATCCGAAACGTCCACTTTGACATCCTTGAAGTAGCCCAGGTCGTAAATCTTGTGGATGTCCTTGCTCAACCGGGACGGGGAATATGCCTCCCCGACTTTGCTCTCCAACACGAACTTGATGGCCGACTCTTCGATCCGCCGGTTCCCTTGCACCTTAATGGAGGCAATGACAGGCTGGATGTCGTCTCCCCAGGAGATCCCTTCGATCAGGAAGGACAGGAGGGAAAGGACAAGGACGGAGGCCACCCCCAGGCAGCAAACATTGCCACGACCTCTTTGGCGGGGCTTTTCCATCTTTTTCTCCTTATAAAGCAGGAGTTACGCAGGGCCAGGGGTATCGCTCACCCTTCCCTTTTGGATCGTGAAAGGTCAATCGTTAAATTACCCCCCCTTGCCCCCCC